>CAXTPP010000011.1:0-40628 GCA_964246185.1 uncultured Acetobacteraceae bacterium | reverse complement strand
GGCTGCGGCAGCAGCGCCACGCGCGCCACGAGCCGGTCCGCCTCCGCCCGGGGCGTCAGCAGCATGCGCGCGGCCGGGGATGTGGGCGACACTTCCGTCACCGGGCCGGCGGCGGACAGGGCGGCGGCGAAAGCGTCGTCGTGCGGCGCAGCCAGCCCGCTTGCGATGTAGAGCACCGTGCCGGACGCGCCGTGCAGCGCTGCCGCGGCGGCGGCTAGGTCGGGCGGCCAGGGCAGCGGGTGCAGGGCCGCGACGCGGGGCCGCAGCTCGGCCGCCGACATCACCGGGGACAGCGCCGGGGCGGCATCCTGGCCGGACCGCGCCGTGGTCAGCAGGGCGGCCCGCCGGCCGGTGCGCTCGGCCCGGTCCAACGCCGTGTTGGCGGCTGCCAGCCGGGCCGGCCAGTCGGGCGCGGATGCCCAGCCATCGTCGATCACCAGCAGCAGCGGGCCGGACCCGGGCAATGCGCCGGCCGCGTCCAGCACCGGGCGCGCCAGCCCGACGATCAGCAGCGCCGCCGCAGCGATGCGCAGCAGCAGCAGCCACCAGGGCGTGCGGGCCGCCGTCTCCTCCTTCGGGCGCAGGCCCAGGAGCAACCGGATGGCCGGGAAGTCCTGCGTTCGCGGCGCGGGCGGCGTGACCCGCAGCAGCCACCACAGCGCCGGCAGCACGGCCAGCGCCAGCAGGACCCAGGGCGCTGCAAAGATCATGCTGCGAAGATCACGCGATGCCGGACAGGGCGGTGTAGAGCGCCAGCAGCGCCGCACCCGGCGGCGCGTCCGTGCGGTGGGTGGCGAAGCCCCAGCCGGCGGCGCGGCACAGCTGGGCCAACCCCGCCTGCTGCGCCGCCAAGGCGTCCGCATAGGCGCCGCGGATGCCCTCGACCTGCGGCACCACCATGTCGCCGTCCGCCTCCAGGCCGCGGAACCGCACCCGCCCCGTGTAGGGCAGCAGCGCCTCCGCCGGGTCCAGCACCTGCAACAGGTGGCCGCGCACGGGGATGCCCGCGAGCCGGGCCACGGTGGCGCGCACGTCATCAAGCGGCTGCAGGAAGTCTCCAATCAGCACCACCCGGCAATGCGCCGGCAGCGCGCTCACTGCCGGCAGCCCTTCCGAGCCTGCCCCAAGCGCATTGGCAAGCGACTCCAGCGAGCCGCCCGAATGCTGGCCGAGCAGCCGCACCCGCTCGCCGCCGCGGAGCAGCAGGGAGGCGGTGGCGAGCAGCAGCAGCTCCGCCCGTTCGACCTTCTGCGGCATCGCCGCCGTGGAGCGCCAGCGCATGGAGGCGGAGCCGTCCCGCCACAAGTGCACGGTCTGCGCCGCCTCCCACTCGGTCTCGCGCACGTAGGTCCGGGCGGACTTGGCCGATTGCCGCCAGTCGATGCGGCCCAGCGCGTCGCCCTGCTGGTAGGGGCGGAACTGCCAGAAGCTGTCCCCCTGGCCGACCCGGCGACGCCCATGCACGCCCTGCGCCACGGTCGCCGCCACGCGCTCGGCCGCGACCAGCAGCGGCGGCAGGACGGCGCCCAGGGCCTCGGCGCGGAGGACGGCCGGCTTCAAAGCCGCTTCACCAGGCCGCTGATCACGTCGCGCAGCTCGATCCCTTCCGCCCGTGCGGCGAAGTTCAGCGCCATGCGGTGGCGCAGCACCGGATGCGCGAGCGCCGCCACGTCGTCCAGCGAGGGCGACAGCCGGCCGTCCAGCAGCGCTCGCGCCCGGGTGGCCAGCATCAGGGCCTGCGCCGCCCGTGGCCCCGGCCCCCAGGCGACGTGGTGGCGCACCGTGTCGTTCGCCGCGGTGTCCGGCCGCGCGCCGCGCACCAGCGCCAGGATGGCATCAACCACGCTTTCCCCCACCGGCACCTGCCGGATCAGCGCCTGGGCCGCCAGCAGCTGCTCGCCGGTCAGCACCGGCCTGGCCTGCGCCCGTTCGGCCCCCGTGGTGGCCAGCAGCATGGCGCGCTCGTTGGCCAGATCCGGGTAGGTGACATCGACCTGCAGCAGGAAGCGGTCCAGCTGCGCCTCCGGCAGCGGGTAGGTGCCCTCCTGCTCGATCGGGTTCTGCGTCGCCAGCACGTGGAACGGCCGCGGCAGCGGATGGTCCACGCCCGCCACCGCGACCTTGCCCTCGGCCATCGCCTGCAGCAGGGCGGACTGGGTGCGCGGGCTGGCGCGGTTGATCTCGTCGGCCATCAGCAACTGGCAGAACACCGGCCCGGGCAGGAAGCGGAAGGAGCGCCGGCCGGTCCTGTCCTCGTCCAGCACCTCGGACCCGGTGATGTCGGCCGGCATCAGGTCCGGCGTGAACTGCACGCGCTTGGGGGCCAGGCCCAGCACGGTGCCGAGCGTCTCCACCAGCAGCGTCTTGCCGAGGCCCGGCACCCCCACCAGCAGCACGTGGCCGCCGGACAGCAGGCAGACCAGGACCTCGTCCACCACCTCGTCCTGCCCGAAGATGACGCGGGCCACCTCGGCGCGTGCCGCGGTGGCCCGTTCCCCCAACGCCTCGACATCCGCAACCAAGCCGCCACCCACCGTCACCGACATGCTGCCATCAATCCTTTGAAGCGCGATCCAGCCGATATGGCGGCCGGGCCTTTCATCATCAGGGGGATGCTACCTATATCCGGCGCTAACGGAAGCATCGGCTGCGGTCGGGGAGCGCGTTGTGAACGATGCCATGCCTGATACGGTCCGCCTGCACGCCCGCTCCCCCGATGGCAGCGCACGCGGAACGGCGCACGCTGCCCCGGATGCGCCGAAGCCGCAACATCGGCGCATGGAGATCGGCGACCTGCCGTTCGTCATCAAGCGGGACGGCACCTGGCTCTACCGGGGCACCTCGATCAACCGCAAGGAGTTGGTCTGCCTGTTCGCCAGCGTGCTCAAGCGCGAGGCTGACGGGTCGTACTGGCTGGAAACTCCGGCCGAGCGCGGCCGCATCGAGGTGGAGGATGCACCGTTCGTCGCCGTCGAGCTTGGCTGGACCGGGCACGGCCACGACCAGGTGCTCAGCTTCCGCACGAACACCGACCAGATGGTCACTGCCGGGCCGGACCACCCGATCCGCGTGGCGCACGACCTGCTGACCTGCGAACCCACCCCCTATATGCTGGTCCGGCCCGGAGCCGGAGCGCAACCGGTGGAGGCGCGAATCAACCGGGCCGTCTATTACGAGCTGGTCGCCCTGGCCGTGCCCGGCTTCCTGAAAGGCCGCCGCGTGCTGGGCGTGTGGAGCCGCGGCTGCTTCTTTTCGTTGGGCGATTTGCCCACCGATGAGTTGCTCAGCGACCTGCCCACTGATGACTTGCTCATTGGCGATCCATCGGGCGACTTCGCCCCTGGCGAGGATTAGCCATTGGACTTGGCTGAGCTGCGCGCCCGCCTGGCAGAGCGGGACGGCACCGTGCCCACCGTGCCGGCCGACGCCCTCGCCGCGCCCGTGACGAGCGACGACGTCGACCCGTCGGAGTCGCCGCTGATCCCCGCTGCCGTGCTGGTCCCGATCATCCATGGCGCGCAGCCCGGCATCCTGCTGACCAAGCGCAACGGGACGCTGTCCTCCCATCCCGGCCAGGTCGCCTTCCCCGGCGGCCGCATGGAGCCGGGGGAGGACGCCGTGGACGCCGCGCTGCGGGAGGCGGCCGAGGAGGTTGGCTTGCCGCCGGGCCTGGTGGAGGTCACCGGCTGCCTGCCGGACTACGCGACCGGGTCCGGCTTCCGCATCACGCCGGTGATCGGCCTGCTGGCGCCGGGCTTCCGCGCCGTGCCGTTCGCGGCCGAGGTTGAGGAGGTGTTCGTGCTGCCGCTCTCCGTGTTGCTGGACCCGGCGGCGCCGCAGCAGCACCACGCCGAATGGAAGGGCCGCCGCCGCGCATTCTGGGTCTGGCCGCATGCCAAGCACAAGATCTGGGGCGCCACGGCGGCCATCCTGGTCCACCTGGCGCACCGGCTGCGCGCCGTAGCGGCTGGCTGATGTTCCGGTTCGGCGAGGCGTTCATGGCCATCGCCCCGCTGCTGGCGGCCGCCCTGCTGTACGGCATCGTTTACCAGCGCCTGCCCAGCCGGCGCGTGGTTCTGCTGCTCGCGGTGGTGGAAGCGGGGTTCGCCGTCACCCTGATCTGGCAGGGCACCGAAGGCCTGCGCCCGCACGAGCCGTATGTCCCGGCCAAGCTGCATGACGGATCTGTCCTGGAAGGCCATGGCAACTAGCGCCGCGCCGGGTCTGGCGGGTCGGGGCCTCGCCCGCCTGCTTGCCGACCCGGACGTGCGCCGCCTGCTGGCGCTGCTGCCCACCGCGCGCCTGGTCGGCGGCTGCGTGCGGGATGCCCTGGCAGGCCTGCCCAACGTGGACATCGACCTCGCCACCCCGCTCCCGCCGGCCCAGGTCGCCGGGGCGATAGGGGCTGGCGGCTTGCAAGCCTACCCCACGGGGCTAGCGCACGGCACCGTCACGGCCCTGCTCGGCGGCCGTCCGTTCGAGATCACGACGCTCCGGCGGGACATCCTGACGGATGGCCGCCATGCCGCGGTGGCCTGGACCGAGGATTGGCAGGAGGACGCGGCTCGGCGGGATTTCACCATCAACGCCATGTCCCTCAGCCCGGACGGCACGCTGCACGACTATTTCGGAGGTGCGGCGGACCTGGCGGCCGGGCGGGTGCGCTTCGTGGGGAACGCCTCGGAGCGCGTGGCGGAAGACTACCTTCGCATCCTGCGCTTCTTCCGCTTCCAGGCCCGCTACGGCGTCGGGCCGCCCGACCCGGCGGCCATCGAGGCTATCGAAGGTGCGCTGGACGGCCTCGCCCGCCTCTCGGTCGAGCGCGTATGGAGCGAGCTGAAGCGCATCCTGCAAGCCCCCGACCCCAGCGCCAGCCTGGCCCTGATGCAGCAGGCCGGCGTGCTGGCGGCCACCATCCCCGAAGGTGCGGACCCCGCCGGAGTCGCCCGCCTGCCGCCTGACCCGCTGCTGCGCGTGGCGGCGCTGCTGACCGGGGACGCTGGCCGTTTCGCCGCCCGCCTCAAGCTGTCCAGCGCCGAGGCCGCACGGCTCATGGCGCTCCGTGGCCCGCCTCCGGGCGGGGACGACGACGATTTGCGCCGGCAGTTCGCCGATGCGCCGCTGGACGTGCTGGCTGGCCGCTCGCTGCTGGCAGGCCAGCCCGAGGCGGTGCGCGCCCGGCTGGCCGCCCTGCCGCGCCCCGTGTTCCCGCTGGAGGGCCGCGACGCGCTGGCGCTCGGGCTGCCGCCGGGGCCGGCGGTGGGCGTGCTGCTGCGGGAGGTAAGGGGCTGGTGGATGCAGGGCGGCTGCCTGGCCGGGGCAGAGGCGTGCCGGGCGGAATTGGCGAGGCGGGCCGCCGCCTGTTAGGAGGCGGCCATGTCTTTCACGCTTTCCCGCCGTCTCGCGCCCTAGATGGACATGTCCCTCGTCGCCGAGACCAGCAGCCAGAGCCTGCTCCGCCGCCTGTGGCGCGAGCACCTGCGCCGCCACCGTGGCCGGGTGAGCGTGCTGCTGCTGCTGACCGCCGTGATGGCCGGGTTGACCGCGCTTTATCCGGTGGTGATCGACCATGCGTTCTCCATGTTCACCGCCAAGGACCGCCGCATCCTGTACCAGGTGCCTGCGCTGGTCGTGGTGATCACCGCAGCCAAGGCTTCCGTCACCTACGGCCAGACGGTGCTGACGCAGAACCTGGTGCTGCGCACCATCCGCGAGCTGCAGGCCCGCATGTTCGCCCACCTGACGTTCGCCGACCTGGCGCGGGTGGAGCGGGAGTCTCCAGCCAGGCTTGCCGCCCGCTTCACCACGGATGCCGCCATCATCCGCGAGGCGTTGACCCGCGCGGTCGGCGGCATGGCCAACGGCATCACGGTGGTGGGGCTGATCGCCTCCATGCTGTACCTGGACTGGGTGCTGAGCCTGATCGCGGCGGCGCTCTACCCGCTTGCCGCCCTGCCCATCCAGCGCATCGGCAAGCGCATCCGCCGGGCCTCGGGCGGCATGCAGGAGCGTATGGGCGAGACGGCGAGCCTGCTGACGGAGAGCTTCACCCAGGCCCGCACCGTGCGCGCCTACCGCCTGGAAGCCAGCGAGACGGCGCGGGCCAACGAGGCGTTCGGCCAGCTCAACCGCGCCCTGATGCGCATGACCCGCACCCGCTCGGGCGTGGATCCGATGCTGGAGGTGCTGGGCGGCGCGGCGGTGGCGGCCGTCATGGGGTTCGCCGGCTGGCGGGCCGCCAACGGCGCCAGCAGCGTCGGCAACTTCACCGGCTTCGTCGCCGCCCTGCTGATCGCGTCCCAGCCGCTGCGCGCGCTCGGCTCGCTGAACGCGGCCATCCAGGAGGGGTTGGCAGGCCTGGTGCGGGTGTTCTCCGTCATCGACGAGCCGCCCGGCATCACCGAGCGGCCCGGCGCCCCCTTGCTGCCCCCCGGCCAGGGCCGGGTGGTGTTCGAGGACGTAAGGTTCGTTTACTCGGATGGGCGGGAGGGGCTGCGCGGCTTGTCCTTCGTGGCCGAGCCTGGCGCCACCGTGGCCCTGGTCGGGGCGTCCGGCGCCGGCAAGTCCACCGCGCTCGCGCTGATCCCCCGCCTGCACGACGTGAGCGGCGGGCGCATCACCCTGGACGGCGCGGACGTACGGCAGGTCACGCTGGACAGCCTGCGGGACGCCATCGCCTACGTGGCGCAGGACACGCTGCTGTTCGACGACACGGTCGGCGCCAACATCGCGCTCGGCCGGCCCGGCGCGGACGCCGCGGACATCGCGGCTGCCGCGGACGCCGCTGCGGCCGGGTTCATCGAGGATTTGCCGGACGGGTTCGACATGCTGGTGGGCACCGGCGGCGGCCGGCTATCCGGCGGACAGCGGCAGCGCGTGGCGTTGGCCCGCGCCTTGCTCCGAAACCCCAGGGTGCTGCTGCTGGACGAGGCGACCTCGGCGCTGGACGCGCAGAGCGAGGCGGCGGTGCAGGAGGCGCTGGGCCGGCTGCGGGCCGGGCGGACCACGGTCGTGGTGGCGCACCGCCTGTCCACCGTGCGGGACGCCGACCTGGTGGTGGCGATGGCGGACGGCGTGGCCGTGGAGCAGGGCACCCACGCGGAACTGATGCGCAAGGACGGGCTTTATGCGCGCCTGGTCCGCACTCAGGCCTTTGCGAGATAGCCTTTTGTGTGCGATGACCGATCGGTCAGCCGTGCGTCAGCTGGCCGCGATCGGGAGTTTCACCTGTGAGCCTGGACGAAGAGGACCTCCGCCAGCACGATCAGCCCCAAGCTTCGCCCCGGTCCCCACCGAGGGCGGATGAGCAGTCGCCCGATCGCAGCCGCCCAGACAAGAGTGACGACAAGGACGGCAAGCAGGACGAGAAGCAGTCCTCGGCCAAGGACGACAAGGCCCAGGAGAAGAAGCAGGAGAAGCAACAGGAGGAGAGCGCCAAGAAGGCCTCGCCCTGGGTCAAGATCATCGGCGCGGCCGTCATCCTGCTCGCGGTGGCAGGCGGCGCGTACTACTACTTCTCCACCCAGGGCACCGAATCGACGGACGACGCCTACACGGACGGCAGGGCGATGACGATCTCGCCCAAGATCGCCGGCTACGTGATCGAGCTGCTGGTGGACGACAACCAGCCGGTCAAGGCCGGCCAGGTGCTCGCCCGGATCGACCCGCGGGACTACATCGTGGCGCGGGACAACGCCCGTGCCAACCTGATCGTGACCAAGGCGCAAGAGGATGCGGCCAAGTTCAACGCCGAGATCGCCCGCAAGAACTTCCCCGCCCGCCTGCTGCAGGCGCAGGGCCAGCTGCAACAGGCGCAGGGCCAGCTGTTCCAGGCGCAAACCGACTACAAGCGCCAGCACAGCATCACGCACGAGGCCACGTCGCAGCAGAGCGTGGACCAGTCCACCGCCGCGTTGCAGCAGGCGCAGGGCCAGGTGCTGTCAGCGCAGGCGGCGGTGCAGCAGGCCGAGCCGGTGCAGCAGAACATCGGCACCGCCGACCAGCAGATCGCCCAGATCGGCGGCCAGGGCAAGCAGGCCGAGATCTCGCTGCAGCAGGCGGAGCTGAACCTCAGCTACACCACGATCACCGCGCCGCAGGATGGCTGGATCACCAAGCGCAATATCGAGGTGGGCAACTACCTCCAGGTGGGCGCCACCATCTTCTCCATCGTGACGCCGCAGGTCTGGGTCACCGCCAACTTCAAGGAGAGCCAGCTGAACCACATGCGGCCGGGCCAGAAGGTCGCCATCGCGGTGGACGCCTATCCCAGCCTCAAGCTGGAAGGCCACGTGGACAGCGTGCAGCTCGGCTCCGGCTCCAAGTTCACCGCCTTCCCGCCGGAGAACGCCACCGGCAACTTCGTCAAGATCGTGCAGCGCGTGCCGGTCAAGCTGGTGATCGACCGCGGCATGGACCCGGCGGTGCCGCTGCCGCTCGGCCTGTCCGTCGTGCCCACCGTGACGTTGAAGTGACGCCCCGTTGGCCGTGAGCGCCACTGCCGCGCCTGCGTCCGACGCGACTTGGAAGCCCATTGCCAACCCTTGGCTGATCGCCATCGTGGTCACCACGGCGGCGTTCATGGAGATTCTGGACACCACCATCGTCAACGTCAGCCTGCCGCACATCGCCGGCTCGGTCTCCGCCTCGTACGACGACTCGACCTGGGCGCTCACCTCCTACCTGGTCGCCAACGGCATCGTGCTGCCGATCTCGGGCTTCCTCGGCCGGCTGATCGGGCGCAAGCGGTACTTCCTGATCTGCATCGCCATGTTCACCGTCTCGTCGTTCCTGTGCGGCACCAGCACGAGCCTCGGCGAACTGATTTGCTTCCGCCTGATGCAGGGCTTCTTCGGCGGCGGGCTGCAGCCGAACCAGCAATCCATCATCCTGGACACGTTCGAGCCGGCGCAGCGCGGCAAGGCGTTCGGCGTGGTGTCCGTCGCCGTGATCTTCGCGCCCATCATCGGCCCCACCCTGGGCGGCTGGATCACCGACAACTTCTCCTGGCGGTGGATCTTCTTCATCAACGTGCCCGTCGGCCTGTTCGCCTTCCTCGCCGTGGCCGCCCTGGTGGAGGACCCGCCCTGGGTCCTGCGCGCCCGCGCCAGCATCCGCGACTTCGACTACATCGGCCTCGGCTTCATCGCGCTCGGCCTGGGCAGCCTGCAGATCATGCTGGACCGGGGCGAGGACGACGACTGGTTCAGCTCCCCGCTGATCGTGGTCGCGGCCATCCTGGCGGCCATCGGCATCCTCGGCGCCATCGGCTGGCTCCTGACGGCCAAGAAGCCGATCGTGAACCTGCGCGTGTTCGCCAACCGCAACTTCGCCGTGGGCTCGGTCATGATCTTCGCCCTCGGCGCCGTGCTCTACTCGGGCGGCGTGCTGATCCCGCAGCTGGCGCAGCAGCGGCTCGGCTACACCGCCACCCTGGCAGGGCTGGTGCTGTCGCCGGGCGGGCTGGTCATCCTGCTGATGATCCCGGTCATCATCCGCATCATGCCTTACGTGCAGACGCGCTACCTCGTCGGAATCGGCTTCTTCACGCTCGGCTGCGCCTACAGCTACGCCCACAGCGTCACGCCGGACGCGACGTTCGGCAAGCTGTGCTTCATGCGCGCGACCCAGACGCTGGGGCTGGCCTTCCTGTTCGTGCCCACCAGCACCATCAGCTACTCGACGGTGCCGCGGGCGCTGAACGGCGACGCCAGCTCGCTCTATGTCATGCTGCGCAACGTCGCCGGGTCGATCGGCATCTCGCTGGCGACGGCGGGCATCGTCGAGCGCACCCAGGCCCGGCAATCCTACCTTGCCGGGCACCTCGACACCTTCAACCCGGCGTTCATGGACTACCTGGCGCGGACGCAGCACACGCTGCTCGGCATGGGGCGATCCGCCAGCGAGGTGGGCGCGCAGGCGATGGGGCAGGCGTTGCAGGTGCTGAACCAGCAGGCCGCCATCCTGGCCTACCGCGACGTGTTCGCCTATTGCGCCATCGCCGCGTTCTGCATCACGCCGGTCGTTTTCCTGTTCGACGCGCGCACCTCGCGGGGTGGCGGAGGAGGCCACTGAATGCGTGACGGTTCGGGATGAGCGGCAGCGGAGGCTGGAAGCCCAAGAGCAACCCGTGGCTGATCGCGCTGGTGGTGACCCTGGCGGCGTTCATGGAGATCCTGGACACCACCATCGTCAACGTCGCGCTGCCGCACATCGCCGGCGCGCTGTCCTCGTCCAACGACGAGGCGACCTGGGCGCTCACCTCGTACCTAGTGGCCAACGGCATCGTGCTGCCGATCTCGGGCTTCTTTGCCAACCGGCTGGGGCGCAAGCGGTACTTCCTGATCTGCATCGCCATGTTCGGCGTGTTCTCCTTCCTGTGCGGCATCGCCACCAGCTTGCCGCAGCTGATCCTGTTCCGGCTGGCGCAGGGGTTCTTCGGCGGCGGGCTGCAGCCGAACCAGCAGGCGATCATCCTCGACACCTTTCCGCCGGAGAAGCGCAGCGCCGCTTTCTCGATCACCGCCGTGGCCACCATCGTGGCGCCGGTGCTCGGCCCGGTGCTGGGCGGCTGGATCACCGACAACTACACGTGGCGCTGGATCTTCTTCATCAACATCCCCGTGGCCATGCTGACCTTCGTTTCGGTGGCAGCCTTGGTGGAGGACCCGCCCTGGGTCGCGAACGAGCCGAAGCGGCAGGTCGACGGCATCGGCCTGGGCTTGATCGCGCTCGGCTTGGGCAGCTTGCAGATTGTGATGGACCGGGGCGAGGACGACGACTGGTTCGGCTCCAACTTCATCGTGGGCATGGCGATCGTGGCGGCCGCCGGCCTCCTGGGCGCGGTTGGCTGGCTGCTGAGCACCAGGAAGCCGATCGTCAACCTTCGGGTGCTGGCGGACCGCAACTTCGCGATCGGCTGTGTCTGCACGGTGGCGCTGTTCAGCATCGTGTACTCCTCCGCGGTGCTGATCCCGCAGCTGTCGCAGGAGGTGCTGAACTACAACTCGACCTTGGCGGGCCTGGTGCTGGCGCCCGGGGCGGTGGTGGTGATCTTCATCATCCCCATGATCCAGCAGATCATGAAGGTGGTGCCGACCAAGCTGGTCATCGCCGCCGGGTTCATGGCGATCGGCAGCGGGCTGGTCTATTCCACGCGCCTGTTCCCGGCCATCGACTACGACACGCTGACCTTGATGCGGTCTGCCCAGTCGGTCGGCATCGCGCTGCTGTTCGTGCCGATCAACGTGATCTCGTACGTGACGCTGCCCAAGGAGCTGAACGGGGACGCCGCGGCCCTGTCCACCATGTTCCGCAACGTCGCCGGGTCGATCGGGATCAGCCTCGCGACGGCCGAGGTGACGCAACGGACGCAAATCCGCCAGGCCTACCTGGTGGATCACCTCAACACGTTCGACAAAGGCTACAACCAGACCATCCAGAGCTATCAGCAGAGCCTGCTGTCCAGCGGCCACGCAGCTGCGACCACCATGGGGACCGCCACGGGCCAGGTGTACCAGATGCTGCGCACGCAGGCGCAGGTGCTGGCCTATTCGGATGTGTTCGCCTACTGCGCCATCGCCGCGTTCTGCGTGGTTCCGCTGGCGTTCCTGTTCTCCAACGTCAAGGCGGAGGGCGGGCCGGGGCACTGAGCGGCCGCTCCAGGTAGCGGACGACCTTTCCGTCGGGGTGCTGTGCCTGTCCGGCTTCCACGAAGCCCAGGGCGGCATGGAACGCGTCCGAGGCCGGGTTCGGCGGCACGTGGTTCACCTCGCAGCACACCAGGCCGTCCCCGGCGGCGGCGATCAGCCCGGCATACAGCGCCCGGCCATGGCCCCGGCGCTGCGACCCGGGGGCGATGACCACCCGGTCGATGTAGGCGAACCGGCGGTGGCGGGCGCGGAACCACAGGAAATTGGGGCTGTCATAGGCGGCGTCCTGGGCGAACGCGATCAGGAACCCGGCCCGGCCGCCGTCCACCAACCCGACGTGCAGGGCGGCCGCCAGCATCGCGTCCAGCTTGGCGGCCGAAAGCCAGGACGTGGCGGCGGCGTGGTCGTTGTTCAGCGCCAGGATGGCGGGCATGTCCATGCCCGGCGTTCAGGACCCGGCGTTCAGGACCCGGCGGCCACCAGGTTCCTGATGCCGGCGAACACGCCCGCGGTCAGCGCGCCCTTGGCCACGAGATCCTGCGGCGTCGCATAGGGGCGCTTGTCCACGATCTGCTGCGCCCGCACCGGGCCGACGTTGGGCAGGATCTTGGCCATCTCGGCCGCCGTCGCCGTGTTGACGTTCACCAGCGCCACCAGGTCCTCGATCCCCGCGTACACGTTGGACGGCACCGCCTTGCGGTCCAGCAGTTGCTTCTTCTCGGTGTAGGGCCGGTTGGCCACGATCGCCTTGGCGCGCGCCGGGCCGACGCCGGGCAGCGCATCCAGCACCTTCTCGTCGGCCGAGTTGATGTCGATCAGCACGGGGCCGGCCACGGCGGGCGCGGGGCCGCGGCGGTTGATCGGGGCGCTTTGCCGGGTGAGCGGCACCATCCCGGCTTGCGGCTGCTGCGCCACGGCAAGCCCGGGCAGGGCCAGCGCCCAGGCCAGGGCGGCGACGATCCAAAGCTTCATGGCGATCTCTCCATCTGTGTGCAACCTGGCATGAACTGCTGCATCAGGGCCAGCGCACCTCGGGCGGCAGGCTCATCAGGATGGCCTCCACGTTGCCCCCCGTGCGCAGGCCGAACAGCGTGCCGCGGTCGTGCAGCAGGTTGAACTCCACGTAGCGGCCGCGCCGGACTAGCTGGTGGTCCCGCTCCTCGGCCATCCAAGGCTCGCCCATGCGGCGTCGGACGATGGCGGGGTAGGCCGCAAGAAAGGCGCTGCCCACGTCCTGGGTGAAGGCGAAGTCGTCCTCGGCGCCGCGGCGGTCCAGGTGGTCGTAGAAGATGCCGCCCAGGCCGCGCGGCTCGTTGCGGTGCGGCAGGTAGAAGTAGCGGTCGCACCAGGCCTTGAACTCGGGGTAGTAGGCCGGGTCATGCCGGTCGCAGGCGTCCTGGAAGGCGGCATGGAAGGCAGCTGCGTCCTGCAGTGCGTCCGCCGAGTCCGGGCGCATCGGTGTGATGTCGCCGCCGCCGCCGAACCAGCCGCGGGTGGTGACGATCATCCGCGTGTTCATGTGCGCCGCCGGCACGCGCGGGCTCTGCGGGTGCGCCACCACGCTGATGCCCGCCGCCCAGAACCGCGGGTCCTCCGCAGCCCCCGGGATGGAGGCGCGGAACTCGGGGCTGAACTCCCCTGACACGACGGACACGTTGACGCCGACCTTCTCGAACACCCGGCCATGCATCAGCCCCATGACGCCGCCGCCCTCCAGCTCCGGCCGGCTCCAGGGCGAGCGGGTGAAGCGGCCCGGCGCAAGGCTGGCCAGCGCACCGCCTTCGTCCTCGATGGCCTCGAAGGCGCTGCACAGCCGGTCCCGCAGGGCTGCGAACCACTCCGCGGCGCGGGGGCGCAAGGCGGCATGGTCAGGCGCGGCCGCTGGCGATTGCAACATGGCAAATGCTTCCAAGATAGGCTGCACCGGCTTACGCCGTGTTGCAGGGGATGGGCACGTCCCTTAAACACGGCTTCGTTGGGCTTAAGAAGGGTCTGCCACGCCATGTCCACCACATCGCCTGCCGGGATGAGCGACACGCTGGGCCACGTCGGCGAAACCCAGGTCGGCAAACGCGACTTCCTGAAGCTGGTTGCGCTCGCCGGCACCGCCGTCGGCCTCGGGGCGATCGTCTGGCCGTTCATCGACAGCATGAACCCGGCGGGCGACGTGCTGGCGCTGTCCGCCGTCGAGGTGGACCTCAGCAGCATCAGCGAGGGCATGGGCATCACCGCCGTCTGGCGCGGCAAGCCGATCTTCCTGCGCCACCGCACGCCCGACGAGGTCAAGACGGTCGAGGCGGTGCCGCTCAACGCCCTGATCGAGCCGGCGTCCGACCAGTCCCGCATCAAGGACGGCCACTCGCAATGGATCGTGCTGATCGGCATCTGCACCCACCTCGGCTGCGTGCCGCTGGGCAACAAGCCGACCGACCCGCGCGGCGAGTACGGCGGCTGGTTCTGCCCCTGCCACGGCAGCCAGTACGACGTGTCGGGCCGGGTGCGGCACGGCCCCGCGCCGGCGAACCTGGCATTGCCGCCATACGCGTTCGTGAGCGACACCAAAGTGAAGATTGGCTGAGGGAGAGAGACCATGGCCGGATTGCATAAGAGCGACGTGAAGAATCCCATCCTGAACTGGGTCGATACCCGCCTGCCTCTCATCACGATGATGCAGAAGGAGTACGGCACGTTCCCAACGCCGAAGAACTTCAACTATTTCTGGAACTTCGGCGCGCTGGCGATGATCTCGCTGGCCATCATGATCGCCTCGGGCGTGTTCCTGGCGATGAACTACACCGCCAACACGACGATGGCGTTCGACAGCGTCGAGCGCATCATGCGGGACGTGAACTACGGCTGGCTGCTGCGCTACGTGCACGCCAACGGCGCGTCGATGTTCTTCATCGTGGTTTACATCCACATCTTCCGCGCGCTGTACTACGGCTCATACAAGGCGCCGCGCGAGCTGCTGTTCATGCTGGGCGTGGTCATCCTGCTGATGATGATGGCGACCGCGTTCATGGGCTACGTGTTGCCATGGGGCCAGATGAGCTACTGGGGCGCCACCGTCATCACCAACCTGTTCTCCGCCATCCCGCTGGTGGGCGAAGGCATCGTGACCTGGCTGTGGGGCGGCTTCTCGGTCGACAACCCGACGCTGAACCGCTTCTTCGCGCTGCACTACCTGATGCCGTTCATGATCACCGGCGTCGTGTTCCTGCACATCGTGGCGCTGCACATCACCGGGTCCAACAACCCGCTCGGCATCGACGTGAAAAGCCCGCAGGACACCATCCCGTTCCACCCGTACTACACCATCAAGGACAGCGTCGGCATCTGCGTTTTCCTGCTGGTGTTCGCGTTGCTGGTTTTCTTCGCCCCGAACCTGCTGGGCCATGCCGACAACTACATCCCAGCCAACCCGCTGGTGACCCCGGCGGAGATCGTGCCCGAATGGTACTTCCTGCCGTTCTACGCCATCCTGCGCGCCGTGCCGTCCAAGCTCGGCGGCGTGTCGCTGATGTTCGGCGCCATCGCCGTGCTGTTCCTGCTGCCCTGGCTGGACACGTCGCCGGTCCGCTCGGCCCGCTTCCGCCCGATCTACCGCCAACTGGTGCTGGTGCTGGTGGTGTCGCTGTTCGTGCTCGGCGAGGTCGGCGCGCATCGTCCGGAAGGCATATGGGTGGTGCTGGGCCGGGTCGCGACGGCTTACTACTTCCTGCACTTCCTGGTGCTGCTGCCAGTGCTCGGCAAGCTGGAGCGCCCGTTGCCGCTGCCGGAAAGCATCAGCCGGCCCGTGCTGGCGCCGCGCGGCCCGCGCAACCCGGGCGGCGGCGGCGGTCCCCTGCCGCAGGGCGCGGCGGCCAAGCCGATGGACAAGTCATGATGCGGCTGGCGTCCCTCGCCTTTCTGGCCACCTTGGCGGTGCCGGCGGTCGCATCGGCGCAGTCCGAGCCCGAGCCGCTGCCCAAGGTCGATTGGTCGTTCGATGGCCCGTTCGGCACCTTCAACCGCGCGTCCGAGCAGCGCGGGCTGCAGGTCTGGCAGGAGGTTTGCTCCAACTGCCACTCCATGAAGGAGGCCTACTACCGCAACCTACAGGGCATCGGGCTGACGGCGGAGCAGGTCAAGGCGTTCGCGTCCACCGTCACCGTGCCCGGTGGCACGGACGACCAGGGGCAGCCGGTTGACCGGCCGGCGCTGCCCTCGGACCATTTCCGCTCGCCGTGGCCGAACGACAAGGCGGCGCGCGCCGCGAACAACGGCGCGCTTCCGCCGGACCACTCGCTGATCGAAAAGGCGCGCGAAGGCGGGGCGACCTATGTGCAGGACTTGCTGCTGGGCTACCGCGATCCGCCGGCCACCATGAAGATGTCCGACGGCATGAACTACAACATCTACTTCCCGGGCCGCCAGATCGCGATGGCGCAGCCGTTGCACGACGACCAGGTGACGTATGCCGATGGCACTCCGGCGACGGTGGAGCAGATGTCCCACGACGTCGCCATGTTCCTGACTTACATGGCTAACCCGGAGATGGAGCAGCGCAAGCGGATGGGCGTGCGCATCGTCATGTTCCTGGCCGGCATGACCGTCGTGACCTACGCGGTGAAGCGCAAGATCTGGGCTGACGTCCACTAAGAATTGGACAGGAAGCCAAGCATGGACACTATCCAGCCAGTGATCGGCATCATCGGCGGCTCTGGACTGTACGACATCGAAGGCTTGGATGAAAAGGAGTGGCGGCATGTCGCCACCCCTTGGGGCGAGCCGTCCGACGCGTTGCTGTTCGGCCGGCTGGCCGGGGTGCAATGCGTGTTCCTGCCCCGGCATGGCCGCGGCCACCGCCTGTCGCCCAGCCACCTCAACTACCGCGCCAATATCGACGCGCTGAAGCGCTCCGGCGTCACGGACGTGCTCTCGCTGTCTGCGGTGGGCAGCCTCAAGGAAGATTGTCCGCCGGGTCACTTCGTCATCGTGGACCAGTTCATCGACCGCAGCTTCGCCCGGGAAAAGAGCTTCTTCGGCGATGGCTGCGTGGCGCATGTCAGCGTGGCACACCCTGTCTGCCCGCGCCTTGGCGACGCCCTGGAAGCCTCCGCCCGCACGCTGGACCTGCCGGTGACCCGGGGCGGCAGCTATCTCGTGATGGAAGGGCCGCAGTTCTCCACCCGCGCCGAGAGCGAGCTGTATCGCAGCTGGGGCTGCAGCGTGATCGGCATGACCAACATGCCAGAGGCAAAGCTCGCCCGCGAGGCGGAGCTTTGCTACGCGACGGTCGCCATGGTGACGGATTTCGACTGCTGGCACCCGGACCACGGCCACGTCACGGTGGACCAAGTGATGAAGGTGATGGCCAGCAACGCCGCCAACGCCCGCGCGCTGGTGCAGGCGGTGATTCCAGTGTTGGGCGCACCCCGCGGCCCCTGCCCCGCCGGGTGCGACCGGGCGCTGGAGTTCGCCATCGTCACCCCGCCCGAAGCGCGCAACCCGGCGCTGATGGCCAAGCTGGACGCGGTGGCTGGGCGGGCTTTGGCGTAAACCCATGTTTCATCATGTCGTAGCTTAGCTACAAGCTTGCCAGAGGAAGATTGGGGGAATTCTCAAAGAGAAAACTTAGATTTGTATTCAATCAGCTTGTGAAGCTTGAGATCGTTCTACGTCGACCATGTTTGGGCTACTAATCGAACTGAAAGACAGATTATCGTCCACCCTTAGAAATGGATGAACTACTATTGGTAGCGAGGTCATGGTGCTGAGCAGATTCCGTGCGACTTTGTGATGCTCATTTAAGAATTGCTGAGAGTTAACCCCATAGTGAAAATCTGGTTTCTGTATCTCTAAAATACCGTATCGATAAACTAATACCTCAGCTTCGATTTTGGTGAATTAGTTAAAAGTTGGGGATTATCCCCTTGACGCAGGTAGAACGATCTGGGATTCACAGCCGCCCCGCGAGGGCGTATGATCTCGCAAGTTTGGGAGGAAACTGTTGGACCCTATCGGCCCAGGCCGGATTGAACTGAAGGTTCATGGCCTTACGGCCGAGGAGCACGGGCGCGTGTCTGCCCGTGTGTTCGGGAACAAGCTTAGGCAGCTAGTTTCTGTGTTGGAAGCGGCTGACGTTCTTGCCAATGGCCGGCTTGTACATACCTACGTTCTTGCCTCAATGCATATGTCAGAGCCTACGGCTGTTCTAGCTGAAATCCCAATCAATAACGACGATACCGCAAATACGTCCGCAATACCTGTGTTTAACGATGCAATCGAGAGTATAAAAATCCAAGATAGTAGAATCGAACATTTTAATTCCGTAGTCCGAAAAGTGACACTTCTTACAAGCGGAGTGGAATCTAACTTTGGATTTGCCGAAATTCGGACAGCGAGCCCAAACGTCGTCCGAGTGGACGATTTCTTGAGAAAACGGGCGAATACCGCTAAGAAAACAAGAGACGAGCCGTGGTTTGACGGCGTCGCAATAGGTTCCTTCGATGGTAAGCTTGAGTATATTGATGTACGCGGTGCGCTTCCTCAAATCAAACTGACGCTCACTGCCGGCGCTAAGGAGATCGATTGCGTTTGCCGCCGAGAAGATATTGAAACGCTTGGTCCTTCGCTAGAAAAGCGTGTCAGAATCTATGGTCGAGCCATCTATATTGGAAGCTCACCCCTTCCTATCCGCGTTGAAGTCAGTTCTATTGAGCCAGTACCCCAGCCAGGGGATTTTTCTCGTTGGAAGGGGTCTTTCCGTCCGTTTGAGATTGCGTCATGGGAGCATGGTGCATGAGTTCGAATCACCTGTTTTGGGATTCCTGCATTTTCATACGCTATCTAATCGGCGACCAAAGTGCCGAGCATTTTGAGGATATATCGCGCTACGTTGAGGAAGCCAAAAATGGAAAGTGGAACATCTACTTTTCAACGATAACATTCGCTGAAATCAGACAGGAGTTTTTCAAGTCCGACCCTTTCGGGAGCATCAAAGAGTTCTTCTCAGACCTCGGGGCCAATTTCATACCGATTGAACCCAACCCAAACATCCTGATTCAGACCGGCGAATTGCGGAGCGCACGCTCTACAAACCCTGGCGATCCTAATCCACCCGCTCAGCGTTCAATCGCCACACCGGACGCTATCATCATGGTTTCCTGCCTATATGCCCGGGACGCCTTAGGTATTCAGGACATTGTCTTACACTCGACTGACGAAGGCAAAGGAAAGAGCTGGGCAGGACGGGCAGTGCCGGTCTTGGGGTTTGAACGTTGGTTCCCAGAGTCCACTCGCACTCCGATGGTAAGTCAAGTTTGTTCTCTGCCCCGCAAGCCTCCCGCGCATCCCGAACCAATGCTCAAAGGAATTATCATCAGTGGCAGATTTCCTAAGCCTCAGCAGGGCGCTCAAGGAGGGACGATTGAATGATTTTATCGCTCAAGAGGAAGCGCGTGCCGTCGGCTCTCCTTCCCACGCCGACTTAGACCGCGCGCTTGCCACCGTCATCAAAGGTGGGCAATCAGCAGGTCAAACATCGCATTTTCCATCTGCCGATGGTTTGACCGAAACGCGAACTCGGCAAGGTAACGGTCCATATACTTCTGCGAAACGTGGATGTGCGTCGAACGGATCGAAGCCTTAAACAGCTTCCAAAAGCTTTCCACGCTGTTCGTGTGATGCGTGACGCCCTGGCGGTAATCGTAATGCGTCCACTCCTTGGCACCATGCTTAACCGCGCCGTGTTGGTAGCCATCGGGCGTCAGTAAACCGTACGCGACAAACTCGTCCGTAGAGACCACCGCGCCGGGTTCAACGTTGGCCTTTACCATGCCGCGCAGCGTCTCCTTCTTGGCGTCGGGAACGGACTTGGCGCGAATGTCGCCACCGCGCTCTTTGATGCCGACAACGATTGTCTTGCCAGCCGCACCCCGCCCGCGCTTGCCGGGCCGGTGGCCGCCTACGTAAGCTTCGTCCATCTCGACGTGGCCCTGTAGCAGGCCGAAACCCTCGCCGGCGGCCATGAGCTTCCTGATTTGCTGGCCCATGCGCCAAGCAGTTTTGTAGGTGACGCCAAGCGAACGCTCTAGCTCTTTGCCGCTAACGCCATGCCGCGTGGCAACGAACAGGTAGATGGCATAGAACCAAGATTGCAGGCTGGTGCGGCTGTCTTGGAAGATGGTCCCGGCGCACGGGTAAACATGATCGCCGCACTGCGCGCAGCTATAAGCCTTGCGCGCTGCGATCCGGTGAAAGCTTGCTTCCTTGCCGCACGCTTGGCAGACATGACGGAAACCGAAGCGAACCCCCATCACATGGTCTAGGCAGGCGTCATCCGTCGGATACTTGGCGAAAAACTGCTTGACGGTGAGCTTGCTGGACATGGAAAGCACCCTTTCGATGCCCTCAACCTACCCAGTTGGCTTACCTGCGTCAAGGGGATAATCCCCTAAAAGTTTTAGCGTCAAAGAGAAATCTTGCCTCTCTGAGATAAAGGCTCATCTCTCTCGTGCCCTCATTGGAGATTTTGGAGTCATTTTGATTTAATGCGTCGATAATTGCGTTTAGCAGGCTGTTATATACACGGTATCTTTTTTCGAAGAGGTCAGCCTCAGCTTTCTTCTTGCAATATGATACTGCTGCCACGCAATAAACGCTGCTCCAACAGCAATAACTGAAACACCAAACGCTTGCACCTCGCTGATCCATATAGGCATTGTCATAAGATAAGTATCATTTCCACATTCATCCTGAGTCGAAGGCACTAGATCGCAGTCGTTCTAAGCTTTTTCCCTCGCCAGTAGGAGAATACTGGAGGATGCCACGTCAAGCGATTTCACTACACTGGCCTGAACTGTAGAAGCGTGTAAATACAGCCTTATTCTACCGCGTTCAGGATTAAACCTCGCGCCAGCCTGGCTTACTTAGGTCACTAAGGTGGTAAGTGATTGGCCCAATCCCTGAGATCGCGATAACCGCGGGTTCTTTCTCGCCCTTCTTCACACCGTCATAGTGCGGCGTCCTCGCGACGCGCCGGACGAAGCTGCCGGCAGGCGCGGCGACCGTGCTCTCAGGCGCGAAATCCTCGCCGCTGGCCACCCACCATGTTCCGGAGAGCACGACACAGAGCCGGTCGGTCTCGTACCAGTGCGGCGCGCTCATGAACCCGGGATGCCAGCGGATCAGGACGAAATACTGCCCCGGATCAGCCGGCTTTCCCTGCATCGGCGCCTGTTCCGCAGCACTTGGCGGGAAGTTGTAGATTTGCGCCCACGGTATCTGATCGGGTAACCGAATGATCGTCATGCTCGGGTCCACCCCGGCCGCTGCGGCAGGCGAGACCGTGGCGGTTGGCAGCGAGGCTAGAAGCGGCGCAAGCAGCAGATCGCGCCGCCTCGCAAGCAGGTCATCCATGTGATCGCTCCAACAAGGCTCAGTAAGACTTCAGCAACCGGTCGATGTAGTCCAGCTCTCCCTGCGGCCGGGTCCGCTCGCCCTCGCGGCGGCGCAGCTCGGCCTGGATTTCCCGGGTGCGCGCTTGCTCCATCTGGTCCGGCACATGCACGCCGCCGCCGTCGGCCCGGCCGGACGTGCCGTCCTTGGTCGGGCGGCCCAGCGGGTCGCGCTCCGCATCCGCCTCCTGGTCGCCTGGCTGGCCGTCGCCTGCCTCGGCGTCGCGGCTGCCCTTTCCTTGCCCCTGGTCGTCGCCCTGGCCGTCGTCCTGCGCCATCTGGTCGCCCGGGCCGTCGCCCTGGCCCTCGCCCTCACCGGGCTGCACCGACACTCCGAGCGACTGGGACATCTGCTGGCTCATCTGCTGCTGGCCTTTCTGCAAGGCCTCGATCGCGCGCTGCTGGGCCGCGCCCGCCTGCTTGTCCTGCCGCGCGGCCAGCGCCTGGCCGGCCTGGTCCATGGCGATGTCCGCCTGGCCCAGCGCGTCGGGCACCTTGCCGGTCAGGTCGCCGAAGTTCTGCATCATATCGCCCAGCGCCCGGCGCAGCGCGCGCTGCTGCTTGGCGTCTGTGCCGCGCCCGGCCGGGTCGTCGGCCGGCGGAGGTTGGCCGTCGCGCCCGGCGGCGCGCTGCTTCATCGTGCCTTCGCGCTGCACCATGTCCTCCGCAGCGCCCATCTGCTGCTGGCCGCGCTTGCGCTGCTGCTGCGCCTGCTGGCGGTCGCCGCTCGGGTTGGCCTCCGCCTGCTTAAGCTGCTCCAGCATCTGCTCCAGCTGCTGCATCTTCTGCTGCGCCTCGTCGGTGCGGCCGGCCTTGGCGGCGTCCTTCATCTCCTGGGTCAGCTTGTCGAAGTCCTGCTGGTTCAGGGTGCGCGCCGCCGGATCGAACGGCATGAGCGTGCCGTCCCGCTTGGCCTTCTCCGCCAAGGCCTGCAAATGGCGCTGGATCTCGCGGCGCAGCGCCTCCGCCTTGCGGTCCATGTCGGTCTTGTCGCCCTTCTTCAGGCTCTGCTTCAGGGCCTCCCGCGCCGTCTGCACGGCTTGCGCGGTGCGGGCCACCGCGTCGTTCTCCAGCTGGAGCGCCAGCGCCCACAGCCGGCCCTGCGCCTCCGCGATGTCGGCGGTGTCCCCGCTGCGCGCCAGGATGCCCGCCGTGCTGCTCAGCGCGAGATAGGTTCCGGTGTTGTTGTCGAACGCCTCCGGCGCGTGCGCCAGCGCGTCCAGGTCGGACGCAGCCTGGCCGTGCTCCTCCGGCGTCACGCTCAGCCGCTTGCGGATGTCGATCACCGTGCGGGCCAGCGCGTTCTTGAACGCCCGCTCCGGCAGGGTGAACTCCGCCTCGGCGCTGGCCGCGCGCTGGCCCGGCGCGTCCTTCGCCACCAGGGTCGCCATCACGGGCAGCCCGGCCCAGGGATTGGCGGTAAGGTCCTGCGAGGACGCCCCGTGCGCCTGCTTCGGAGCGCCGCCCGGCAGCGGGATCGCCACTAGCAGCGGGGGCGCGCCCGGACGGTCCTTCAGCCGCAGCTCGGCCTGCAGCGAGGCCACGCCGTAATCGTCCGTCACGGTCCAGGGCAGGCGCGTCTGCAGCCGCTGCTGCCCGCGCTGGGCGCCCGGCGGCGCGGCCCAGGCGACCGTGGGCGGAGCGTCCGGGATGGCGGCCAGCGACCAGCGCCCCAACTCGCGCCCCCTGCGCTGGATGACCAGGTCACCCTCGCCCCTGATGTCGCCTTCGCCTTGCCAGCTCGCCGCATCCAGCGCCGCGAACGGCAGGGCGATGCCCGCGAACTCCATGCTGGGCGCGCTCGACCCGCCTGTCAGGCTCACGGTCAGGTGGGAGCCGCTGGGAATGCTCGCCACGGGAGTGTCTGGGTGCAGGAACACCGGCGCCATCCCGGTGTAGGACGGCGGCGTCAGCCAGGCTTGCAGCTGCGGCTCCGCGACCGGCGTTCCCACGGGCAACCCGGGCCAGACGGAGCGCAGCAGCCGGCCCGGCGCGTCCGGCCCCGCCACCACGAGACCTGCCACCAGCAGCACCGCCAGCGCCGCCCGGGTGGCGCGCACATCCATCTGGGGAATGCCCGGGTGCGGCCAGCCGGCCCGCAGCCGCGCCACCTGCGCCGTCGCACGGTCCTGATGCGCCTGCCACAATGCGAACCCGGCGGCGTCCGTCGCAGCTGGCCGGTCGTCCAGCACCGTCAGCGGGCGGTGGCGCAGCCCGGAGGCGCGCTCCAGCCGGCGGTCCACCTCCGCGTCGGTCGGGCGGCGCAGCGGACGCAGCCCCCGCCACAGCAGCCAGCCCAGGCCCGCCACGGCGGCAGCCAGCAACACGAGGCGTCCGACCGGCGGCAGCAGCGCAGGGAGATCGAACAGGGCCGCGACCACCCAGACCCCGATCAGCGCGAAGGCGGGCCACAGCGCCGGCCACGACCGTTCGAACCAGAGCACGCGCCGCGCCTGTGCCCGGCGGCCGGCCAGCCGCGCCTGCAACTGCTTCACAGCCATGCCGGCACCCTCTCGTCCGCCCATAGGGATTCCACTGGCTGCCGCGGGCGTGTGACGGCCCAGCGTCCGCCGTCGATCATCACCTGGGCGGCCAGCGGGCGCGCGTTGTAGGTGGAACTCATGACGGAACCATAAGCGCCGGCGTCCAGGATCGCCAACCGTGCGCCCGCTCGCAGCAGCGGCAGCGGGCGTTGCCGCGCAAAGATGTCCCCGCTCTCGCAGACCGGCCCCACGATGTCCGTCGGCACGGTGGGCGCCGCGGCATCCGCCGGGTCCAGCGGGACGATGCCGTGCCAGGCATCGTACAGGGCCGGCCGCACGAGGTCGTTCATCGCGGCGTCGAGCACGGTGAAGCGCCGGCCAGCCGCCTTGGCCAGCACGACGGAGGCCAGCAGCACGCCCGCCGGCCCCGCCAGCCAGCGCCCCGGCTCGATCATCAGCTCCAGTCCCATGCCGCCGAACGCCGAGGCGATGACGGCGGCCAGCGCGGCGGGAGAGCCCTCCGCCTCGTCGCGGTAGCGGATGCCGAGGCCCCCGCCGCAGTCCATCCGCGCCACCTCGTGCCCGTCCGCGCGCAAGTCCCGCACCAGCCCCGCCAGCCGCAGGTAGGCCGTGCGGTAGGGTGTCATGGCGGCAACCTGGCTGCCGATGTGCAGCGCCAGCCCGACCGGCCGCACCCCGGGCAGCCCGGCGGCGCGGGCGTACAGCGCCGGCACGTCGGCCAGCGCCACGCCGAACTTGTCGCCTGCCCGGCCGGTGGCGATCTTGGCGTGGGTGCCCGCGTCCACGTCCGGGTTCACCCGCAAGGCGACCGGCACGGTGCACCCGGCGGCGGACGCGGCGACGGACAGCATGTCCAGCTCGGCCGCACTCTCCACGTTCACCTGGGCGATGCCCGCCTGTGCCGCCATCGACAGCTCGGCCGGCTGCTTGCCGACGCCGGAGAACACGATCCGCCCCGGCGCGATCCCGGCGGCCAGGGCGCGCCGTAGCTCGCCGCCGCTTACCACGTCCGCGCCGGCCCCGCCGGCGGCCATCAGCCGCAGCACGGCGAGATGGTCGTTCGCCTTGACCGCGTAGTGGACGCGGATGCCCGCCGGGTCCATCGCCGCGCGCAGCCGCGCCAGCCGCGCCCGCAGCACGCCGGCCGACATCACCCAGCAGGGCGTGCCGACCGCGGCGGCGATGGCGAGGAGCGGCGCTCCGTCCATCAGCAGCCCGTCCATCGCGTGCATCCGCAGCATGGGCCGGTCCGCCAGCAGCTCGGCTATGCTGGGCTCGTCGCTGAAGCCGGCTGGGGCGAGGGCGTCCATGGCGAGGAATGTTAGGGGCGGCGGGCCGGCTTCGCCAGTGCTGTCGCCTCTTGGCCACAGTGCGGCGCTGTCACTACGGCGTCATGGGAGTGCCACGCAGTTTCAACTGCCGCCGGGTTAACGAAGCGCCGCACGAACGATGGAACCTGACCGATGCGGCCTCTTACCTTGCGCGCGGCGCTGTTGGCCGCAACCGCGCTGCTTGGCGCGACCCCGGCCCTGGCGCAGTCGGCGGCTCAGATCGACAACATCCAGGCGCAGATCCGTGCCTTGAACGCCGAGCTGGCCCATGTCCGCCGCGACATGGCGGCCAAGGATGCCGCGGTCCGCGCCGCCCAGGCCGATGCCGCCAAGGCGCGCGCCACCGCGGAACAGACGCAGGCGGCGGTCGCCGACCTGCCGATGCCCGCCGGGTTCAAAGCTGGAACCGGCAGGCCGACCCCGTTTGATTATGGCGTCGGGGTCGGTCCGGCGAATCCGGATTACTCCTCGCCGAAGACGGATTGGACGTCCATCAACATCGGCGGCGTCAACTCGAGCGCCGGCGCCCAGAATGCGGGCGTCACCGGGCCTAACGGCACTTTCCACGTCGGCGGCCTGACGCTTCAACTCGGTGGTTTCATTGCGGCGGAGGGCCTGTTCAGGTCCCGCAACGAAACTACCAGCATCGGCACCAACTTCAACGCCATCCCGTTCCCGCAGGCCGCGGCCAACCATGAAAACGAGTTCCGCCTGACCGCGCAGCAGAGCCGTTTCTCGCTGCTGGCGCATGGCGACGTCGGCCCGGCCGAACATGTCGAGGCCTACACCGAATTGGACTTCCTGGGAGCCGCCCCGACCGCCAACACCAACGAGAGCAACAGCTACAACATGCGCCTGCGCCTTTACTACGCCACCTACGACAACGACTATCTCGGCTTCCACGCCCTGGCAGGCCAGAGCTGGAGCCTTGCCACGCTGCACAAGACGGGTGTCACGCCGCACCAGGAGGACGTGCCCTACACGATCGACGCGCAGTACGTTCCCGGCTTCACCTGGGCGCGGCAGCCGCAATTCCGCATCGCGAAGGATTTCGGCAGCAAGTATTGGCTGGCTGCATCGTTCGAGAGCCCGCAAACCGTTTATTCGGTAAGCCCCCTCAACGGCACAGGCAACCGTGGCACGGTCAACTTCAACAACCCGGGCGTCGCTCAGCTCGATCCCAACGCCAGCTACAGCATAGACGTCGCGCCCGATGTGATCCTGAAAGCCGCAGCCGACCCGGGCTATGGCCATTATGAGCTGTATGGCATAGCGAAGTTCGCCACGGACCGAGTGGCTTTCCTCGGCGACGGTCACAACAACACCCGTGGCGGCGGCGGCGTCGGCGGGGGTGCCATCCTGCCGCTCATCGGCGACAAGCTGAGCTTTCAAGCCAGCGCCTTGGCGGGCTACGGCATCAGCCGCTACGGCTCGGGGCAGTTGCCCGACTCGACCATCGGGCCGAACGGCGCGCCCGATTTGTTGCCCGAGGTGCAGGCGCTCGTCGGCTTCACCGGCCACCCGAAGCCGGAATTCGACCTCTACGCTTACGGCGGCACGGAGCAACTCGGCCGACGGTCCTTCAACCTCAACGGCAAGGCCTACGGCTACGGCAACCCAGCCTATTCCAACGCCGGATGCGACATCGAGCTGAGTACCGCCGTCTGCACCGGCAATACGTCTGGGATCACCCAAGGCACGATCGGCGCCTGGTGGCGGTTCCTTCAGGGCAATTTCGGCACGGTGCAGTCAGGCATCCAATATTCCTACACCGTCAAGACGATCTTCAACGGCGTGACAGCCCCTGGTGGTTCGGGCAATGCTTCCGTCGACAACAACATCGTCATGTTCAGCTTGCGCTATCTGCCGTTCCAGTAGCTTCCGCTTCAGCAGCATGGGCGCGCTCCCATTCGGCCACCGTGATGCGCGGCGTCTCGAACAGGTCGTGCGTGCGGGCATACCAGCCGCCGCCATGCATGCGGCCGACCAGGTCCAGCTTGGGCGTGTCAACGTAGCAGCGTGCCGCGTCCAGCACCGCCGCGTCCGCCACGTGCATGCACAGGATGCGGCCGAGCACCAGGCTGTTGTTCGGCAGGTCGATGACCTGATAGCGCTCGCACTCGAAGGCGACCGGGCTGCCGGCGATGCGCGGCGGCGCGACCCGCATGGACGGCACGGTTTGCAGCCCCGCCTCCGCCACCTCGCTCCTCCCCGGATCGAACTCGATGGCGGTCACCACCATGGCGGCCGACATCGCCTCGCTCACCAGGTTGACCACGAACTGGCCGCCTTCGCGGATGTTGGCCGCGCTGTCCTTGTGCTCGCCGGGGGAGCGCCCGCCCATGCTGACGGTCAGCAACGGCGGATCGTTGCTGACGGCGTTGAAGAACGAGTAGGGCGCGGCGTTCACCATCCCCGCGGCGGACTGCGTCACCACCCAGGCGATCGGCCGGGGCACGATGGTCGATACCATCATCTTGTAGCGGTCTTTGGCGGAGAGCGAGTCGAAGTCGAACAGCATGGGGGAAAACACCGAGGGTTGCCGCCGCATTCTCGCGCGCCCCGATGGCGCCGTCCATCGGCCAGGAGTGCGGGCCGCCCCTTGCGGGACCCGGCGCGATGGCCCATGTCGTCATCTCCCGAAACTTACTGAAAGGAGGTGATCCAGTGTCTCATTGTCCGATCGCTCAGTCCGCCGCCGTGACCTGGATGCCCGTCCTGCCGATGCGCAGGGCGTAAGCGCCTCCCGTCTGACGGCGAGACCGTCCGGCAATGGAAAGGCCTCGGCACATGCCGGGGCCTTTCGATTTTGTGGCCTGAAGTGGCGCAACTAACAATCCGGCAATGCGTCATCCGGGCGTGAACCGACCCGCGCCGGCCATCGCTGCCATACCCGCCCGTGACGAGGCCGACCGGATCGGCGCCTGCCTGGAGGCGCTGGACGCCCAGTGCGGCGCCCGGCTCGACCACATCCTGCTCTTCGTCAACAACAGCACGGACCACACCGCGGAGCTGGCGCGGTCGGTCCGGCTGCACCCCCGCACCCGCCTGCACGTCATCGAGCGCACGCTGCCGCCGGGCCAGGCCAACGCTGGCATGGCGCGCCGCCTGGCCATGCAGGCGGCCACGTCCCTGGCCGGGCCGGACAGCGTGCTGCTGACCACCGACGCGGACGGCCTGGTGGACCCGGATTGGCTGGCCGCCAACCTCGCTGCCCTGCGCGCGGGCGCAGACGTAGTGGCTGGCTGGGTAGAGCTGCACCCGATCGAGTGGGGCCAGATTCCCAACCAGCTGCACGAGGACGACGCGCGGGAATGCGCGTACGACGCCCTGTGCGACGAGATCCACGCCCAGCTCGACCCCGACCCGCACGATCCGCTGCCGCGGCACACGCAGCACTCGGGCGCCAGCCTCGCGGTGACGGCGCAGGCCTACGCGCGATGCGGCGGCGTGCCGGCAGTGCCGTCCGGCGAGGACCGGGCCTTGGTTGCGGCGCTGCGCCGGATCGACGCCCGCATCCGGCACGCGCCGGAGGTCCATGTGACCGTGTCCGGCCGGATGGTGGGGCGCGCGCCCGGCGGCATGGCGGACACGATCCGCCGGCGCATGGCCCGGCCCGACCCCTACCTGGACGACCGGCTGGAACCTGCGGCAGATTGCGCGCGCCGGGCCTGGCGCCGCGGAGCGTTGCGGCGGCTCCATCACGATCCCATGGCCAGCGCCGCGGACTTGGCCGCTCAGCTGCGGCTGCCGCCGCATGACTTGCGGCCGCTGTTGCGCACGGCGGCTTTCGGGGCGGCGTGGGAGGCGGTGGAAGCGGCGTCGCCCGCCCTGCGCCGCCGGCTGGTCCCGGTGTCGCAGCTGGCGGCGCAGACAGCCGAGGCCGAGGCTATCCTCGCGCGAT
The DNA here is from genome assembly GCA_964246185.1 of uncultured Acetobacteraceae bacterium. Lineage (GTDB taxonomy): Bacteria > Pseudomonadota > Alphaproteobacteria > Acetobacterales > Acetobacteraceae > LMUY01. Next base: position 11,798 of record CAXTPP010000011.1, on the reverse strand, counting down.
TGCGCCAGGTCGGTCGAGACGGTCGATGCGATAGCCAGGCCCTCGAACCTGAAGGGCTGGACTGAGGCCGGAGGCGGCGACCAGCCACTCCGCCGCCTCGTCCCCGGTGCTCGGATAGTCCGTCTCGCCCAGGTAGTGCACCGCGAGGATGCTGCCGCCAGGGTTCAGCGCCGCCATCGCCCGCCCCGCGGTGTCCTGGATGCCGGCCTGGTCCAAGTAGTACAACACCTCCGAGAACACGATCAGTTCGAAGCGCCCCGGCGGCCACTCGCCCGGCACCGCGCGGCGCTCGAACACGACGCCGGGGCAGCGCGCACGGGCCTCGGCAAGGGCGGCCTCCGCCACGTCCAGGGACAGCAGCGCGCCGCAGCGCGCGGCCAGCTGGCGGGTGAGGACGCCGATGGAGCAGCCTACCTCCAACCCGGCGGCGAACTGGCCTGGCGGCAGCGCGGCCAGAGTGGCGGCGTACTTGTCTCGCTCGTAGTCGCTGGTGGCGAAGCGCCATGGGTCGGGATCGGCGGCGTAGAGCGCGTCGAAATACGCTGGCTCGATAGATGCCGTGCGGCGGCTCATGACGCCTCCAGATAGAGTTCGTGGGCGGTGTCGAACAGGGCCAGGAAGTCCGGCCGCATCTGGAAGCCCGCCGGGTCGTCCGCGATCAGCCCGGCCCACTGCGACCGGTGGCACAGGATGGCCCGGCGCTTGGCGTCCCGGTGCCCCGCCATCTCGAGCCGGACCGCGCGGGCCGGCGGGACGGCCGTGTCCGGCGGCAAGGTGCGGCCCCACACCGGATAAGCCCAGTGCGGCACCCCTGCCCGGCCCGCCGCAGCCGCCGCGATCAACGAGGCCGCCTCGTGGTCGCAATGCGGGTCCATCCGCCAGCTCGCCAGCCGCGCGCGCGCGCCGGGGCGGGCGAGCAGGGCCGCCACTTGGTCCACCGCGGCGCCGAACTCCGGCCCGGCCGTGGGCGCGCGCGTGTCCGGATGGCGCAGGAACACCACCCGGCCCGGCGGCAGGCCCAGGCACTGCGCCGCCGCCAGCGTCTCCGCTTCCCGCACGGCCCGCAGCGCGGCGGCCGGGTGGCTGTGTGACCGGGGGTGCGACCCGGCGCCGTCGGTCAGCACCGCCACCACCGGCGGCTCGCCGCGGGCGCAGCTTTCCGCGATCAGGCCGCCGCAGCCCAGGCTTTCGTCGTCCGGGTGCGGCGCCAGGACCAGCGCGCAGCCGCCGGTGATGGCCCGCACCGGCACGCACGGGAAGGCGGTGGCCAGCAGGGCGGCGAGCGTCGTCACGCGCGCATGGCGGCGGCGGCGGCCTCAGTCAGCACCATGTCGGCGGCGGGCTGGCGCAGGTAGGTGGCCAGGTCCCGGCACAGGCGCTCGACCGGGTTGGAGCGCAGCAGGGCCGCGACGCCGAGCGAGCGCTGGGTGAGTTCCATGGTGTCCAGGCAGGCCCGCTCCACCGCCAGCCGCGCCAGCCCGACATAGGCGACGGCCTCGGCCCCGGCCCCGGCGCTTTCGGCCTGGGCGGCGGCGGCGGCCATCCAGAGCCGGGCGGTCTCGACGGCGATCAGGGTCTCGCCGACGCGGGCCTGCTGGTGCGGGTCGTCCTGCCGGCCGCGGGCCGCCAGCTGGCGGCGCAGGTCCTCCGCCAGCGCCTGCAACCCGCCCAGCGTGACGGCGGAGGTGCGCCACGCGCCGCAGGAGAAGTCGGGTTCGCGCAGGTAGTCGCCGGGTTCGCCAAACGGGGTGGCGGCGGCGTGGCGGAAGCGGACCTGCCCGGTGGCGGCGGCGCGCATCCCGGCCAGCCCACCCGGCAAGGGGCTGGCCGTAACGTTTTCACCCAGCGCGGTGTAGGCGAGGCGAATTTGACCGGCCGCGTCCTCCGCCGTCACGACGGCTCGGGTTACGTGCCCCGCGCCGGAGCAGAACTGCTTGCCGCCGTGCAGCGTGCCGCTGGGTGACAGGCGCAGGCCGTCCCCAGGCGGATCGGTGACCCAGAGGCCGAACAGGTGGCCATCCCGCGCGTCCTGCGCCGCGTGCCGCCGGGTCGCGTCGTCCGCGAACCGGACGACGAGCCGCAGTGCGTTGACGTGCGCCTCCACTAGGCGGCCGAGCGCCAGGTTGCCGCGGCCGAGCAGGCCAAGCAGGGCGAGCAAGCCCCCCGCGCCTGCCGGCTCCGTCCCCAGCCCTGCGCCGCCTGCGTCGATCGGGAGGATCGCTTGCAAAACGCCGGCCTCGCGCAGGGCCGCCATGTCCTCGCTGGGGAAGGCGGCTTCGGCGTCCAGCGCTGCCGCCCTTGCCTGCATAGCCGGCACGAGCGCGTTGACTTCGGCAAGCAGGGTGGGAAGCAGCATGTCCCGTGCCGAACGTGGCGGTCCAGTGCTGGTTTCTATACATTGATTGACGCCGAACAACCGCGCGCCAGTCCTTTTCGTTGCAGCGGGTCGCCGCTAGGGTCTTCTGCGCATCACGCCTGGAGTATTCCCATGGTCCCGTTCCACGTTGCCTTGGCCTTTGGCGCCGGTATTACGATCGCCGCGCCTGCCCTGGCCGACCCGGGCATGTGGACGTTCGACAAGCTGCCATTGGAGCAGCTGTCCCGCGACCATCAGTTCATGCCCCGGCCAGATTGGGCAGACCATATTCGCAAATCTTCGGTGCGGCTTACGTCGGGCTGCTCAGGCAGCTTTATTTCGCCTGTTGGATTGGTGCTGTCGAACCATCATTGCGCGCGGGACTGTGCGGCAGGTCTGGCATCCGCGAATCATGACCTCATGGCCGATGGCTTCTACGCCGCCACTGCCACGGATGAGAAGCGCTGCCCAAACCTGGAGGTGGACCAGCTGGAGTCGATTACTCACGTTACAGACCAGATCAAGGCGGCGACGAATGGCCGCAACGGGCCGGCCTTCCATGAGGCTGAAGCTGCCGCTATCGCCGAGGTAGAGAAGGCCGCCACCACTGGGGACGACGTGCGCTGCGAGGTGGTGACGCTGTTCCATGGCGGCGTGTACGACTTATATAAATATCGGCGATATCAGGACGTGCGATTGGTCTTCGTACCCGAGGAAGCGGCGGCCAGCTTCGGTGGGACGAACACCACAGATTGGCCGCTACACGCCTTGGACATGAGCCTTTTCCGCATTTACGACAAGGACACGCCGCTCGATACGAGCGCCAACTATTTTTCGTTCACCGCCAAGCCGGCTTCATCGAACGATCTGGTATTCGTTTCCGGAAATCCGGGTGATACGGAGCGCCTAGACACTGTAGCGCAGCTCGAATTTCAGCGTGACGTGACCCTGCCAGCCGCCATGGCAGACTTCTCTGAGCTGTATGGCACCATGCTGGAGGTATCGCGCGAAAACCCCGAACTGGCGCGGCAGGCCAACTTCTTCGTTTTTATCTCCGAGGCGAGCGCCTATCGTTGGACACTACAGCATCGCGCTTTATCCAATACTACGCTACTTGCAAAAGTTGGCCGAGAAGAGGGTGCGTTGCGTGCCCGCCTAGCTGCCGACCCAGCGTTGTCAGCCCAGTACGGCGGTGCGTGGGACGCAATCGCACAGGCCGTCATCCATGAGCGTGGCCTTGCCGAGCGCTTGAGCGTACTGGAACGCGAACCTCGTTTCTCCTTGTTGATGCACGATGCTCTGATATTGGTGCGGCATGCGTCGGAGGCGGCTAAGCCGGATGGCCAGCGCCTACCGGAGTACACAGACGCCGCCCTGCCGCAATTGCGTGCAGAGGTATTGTCGCCGGCACCGATCTACCCCGAAATCGATATGAGATGTCTAGCGTGGCTGTTCTCACGACTGCAGGCGCATTTAGGCAGTGCAGACCCGGCGACAGCCGGACTACTCGGTCACGAGTCGTCCGACGACTTGGCCAAGCGGCTGGTTAACGGCACCAAGCTCACCGATTTGGAGCAGCGCAAGTTACTGTTTGATGGTGGCGCGGCAGCAATCTCGGCGTCCACTGACCCGATTATCGCCTATGTACGCGACAAGTGGGAGCCGATGGCGCGTACGGTTCGTCTTGATAACGACGACAACGTGGAGTCGGTGATCACGGCCAACGCGGCGTTGATCGACCAGGCACGATACGCGGTTCTCGGCGAGGCTGCATCGCCGGATGCGACATTTACGCCGCGTCTCTCTTACGGCGTGGTGCAAGGCTACACCCTGGGCGGGGCAGCTATGCCGGCGATGACTACGGTAGGCGAGGCATTCGACCAAAACACCGGCCACGATCCATTCCGGCTGCCTAAGACCTGGCTGGACGCAAAGGACGCCCTGGAACTAACGACGCCACTGGACATGGCGATGACTGCGGACATCGTCGGTGGCAACTCCGGCTCACCGCTGGTGGACCGGGATGGCAAGCTGGTTGGGCTGATCTTTGCCGTTAACGACGCAGGAGAAGGAGGCACGTTCGGATACGACGATGCACAGGCCCGAGCCATTGCAGTGACAGCGCCCGCGATCCGGACCGCGCTGGACAAGGTTTACCACGCTGATCGGATCGTAAAAGAGATTGACGGCCAGTAAGCCGGTCATGTAGTCGGCACCGGCCGGTCCGTGATGCTGTTCAAACGTATCGGCAAGTCCGTGTTGGTCGTGGTCAAGGCGACTGGCGATGGGGAGGAAAATTACCTCACCAGCACTTACCACGTCGGGCCTAAGACATCCATCGCCTGATGAAACGCGGGCCGGTGCTTCACGGCACAGCTGACGAATTGCTGGAATGGAACGGCGTGCCGGAGAGACCTCCATAGAACCCCTCATCGCGAGCCCATTCCGCGGGAACGGTCCTACGGCTTGGAGAATTTCACCGTGTCACGGCACGCCTACAACAAGCATAGCCATTTGGCGGCCATGTGTCACGGTAGGGTTAAAAACCCTGTCGTCACAGAAGAACTGCCGCAGACTCACTCCCCCATCGCGGGCGGCTCGCTGACCCGGCGGCGGCGCGGGCGGCGGCGTTCCGGCTCGCGCGCCTCTGCCTCGCGCACGTCCAGCACGCGCTCGAACAGCAGCACCGAGCGGCCGGTCACCACGTACTCGCAGCCGACGGGAACCTCCTCCTCGTGGTTCGGCGCGTTGGTGTCGAACACCAGCCGCCAGGCCGTGCCGCCCGCCACCGCCGGCAGGATGAAGCCCACGCCGGCATGGTGCGCGTTGAGCACGATCAGCATGGAGGAGTCGTTCGACACCCGGCGCACCCCCGTGGCGCGCGCCCGGCCGTCCAGCAGCATGCCGAAGCAGCGCAGGTTGCCGTCCGCCCAGTCAGGCCCCGCCATCGGCGTGCCGAGCGCGGTCAGCCAGGTCACGTCGCGCACGTTGGACTCCGGGTCCAGCTCGCCGGTCAGGTAGCGGCCGCGGCGCAGGATGGGGTAGCGGTGGCGCAGCGCGGTCAGCTCCTGCACGAAGCTGATCAGGCGCTGGCCGCGCTCGCCCACCTGCCATTCCAGCCAGCCGACCTCGTTGTCCTGGCAGTAGGCGTTGTTGTTGCCGCCCTGGGTGCGGCCGAACTCGTCGCCGGCCAGCAGCATCGGCGTGCCCTGGCTCAGCAGCAGCGTCGCCAGCAGGTTGCGGATTTGGCGCTCGCGCACGTCGTTGATCGCCTGGTCGTCCGTCGGGCCTTCGACGCCGCAGTTCCAGCTGATGTTGTTGCTGGTGCCGTCCTGGTTGTCCTCGCCGTTCGCCGCGTTGTGCTTGTCGTTGTAGCTCACGGCGTCGTTCAGGGTGAACCCGTCATGGGCAGTGACGAAGTTCACCGAGGCCCAGGGCCGCCGCCCGCGCCGGTTGAACTCCCCGGCCGAGGCGGACAGCCGCGCCGCCATGGCCGAGGCGGGCGCCTCCGCCTTCCAGAACGCCCGCGCCGTGTCGCGGTACTTGTCGTTCCACTCGGCCCAGCCCGGCGGGAACTGGCCCACTTGGTAGCCGCCCGGCCCCACGTCCCACGGTTCCGCGATCAGCTTCACGCCCGAGAGCACCGGGTCCTGCCGGCAGGCGTCGAGAAAGCCGCCGCCCTCGTCGAAGCCGTGCGCCTCGCGCGCCAGCACGGTGGCCAGGTCGAAGCGGAAGCCGTCCACGTGCATCTCGCTCACCCAGTAGCGCAGGCTGTCCGTCACCATCTGCAGCACCCGGGGGTGGCTGATGTTGACGGTGTTCCCGGTGCCGGTGTCGTTGATGTAGAACCGCGGCTCCTTGTGCAGCCGGTAATAGCTGAGGTTGTCGATGCCGCGGAACGACAGGGTCGCGCCGCGCTCGTTGCCCTCGGCGGTGTGGTTGTACACCACGTCCAGGATCACCTCGAGCTCGGCGTCGTGGAAGCGCGCCACCATCTGCTTGAACTCGGAGAACGCGAAATCCGGGCTGTAGGCGTAGCGCGGGTCGGGCGCGAAGAAGCCGATGGAGTTGTAGCCCCAGTAGTTGCTGAGGCCGTGCTGCTGCAGGCGCGGCTCGTCCACGAAGGTCTGCACCGGCAGCAGCTCGACGGAGGTGACGCCGAGGGCGCGGATGTACTCCAGCACCTCGGGGCTGGCGAGGCCGGCGAAGGTGCCGCGCTGCGCCTCCGGCACCTGCGGGTGCAGCTTGGTGAAGCCGCGGACGTGCGCCTCGTACAGGACGGTGCGCTCCCACGGCACCATCACGGGCGTGTCGCGGCCCCAGGTGAACGCCGGGTCGATCACCCGGCACTTCGGCATGAACGGCGCGCTGTCCCGGGTGTCGAAGGACAGGTCCGCGCTCTCGTCGCCGACGGTGTAGCCGTAGCAGGCCGGGTCCCAGTCGAGCCGGCCCACGTGCGCCTTGGCGTACGGGTCCAGCAGCAGCTTGTGCGGGTTGAACCGGTGGCCGGCCTCCGGCGCGTAGGGGCCATGGACTCGGTAGGCGTAGACCGTGCCCGGCCGGGCGTCCCGCAGGTAGCCGTGGAACACCTCGTCCGTGTACTCCGGCAGCTCGATCCGCTCGCGCTCCCGCGTCCCGGTCTCGTCGAACAGGCACAGCTCAACCTTCTCGGCGTGGGCGGAGAACAGGGCGAAGTTCACGCCCAGCCCGTCCCATGTGGCGCCGAGCGGGTGCGGCCGGCCTTCGCTGATGCGTTCCCGGTTCAAAGCGATTGGCAAGGCCAGATTCTCCTCAAGCGTGGGCTTTCCTCAAGCGCAGGAAGCATAATGGGCGGCGGCCGGCGAACGCGCTAGGCTGCGGCCAGATCAGCCAGGAGGGCAGCGATGACGGTGACCGGGTTCGAGCAGTTCGCGGTCGGGCAGGTGTTCACCTCGGCGCCCCGCACGATCGACGCCGCCGCCATCAAGGCGTTCGCCGCCCAGTTCGACACCCAGCCGCAGCACATGGACGAAGCGGCGGCGGCGGGCACCCTGTTCGGCACGCTGGTGGCGAGCGGCTGGCACACCGCCGCGCTCACCATGCGGCTCATGCTGGACAGCGCCATGCAGGGCACCAGCGGGCGCGGCCTAGGCGTGCGGATGAACGACATAACCTGGTCCAACCCGGTCTATCCGGGCGACGAGCTGCACGCCGTCAGCGAGGTGATGGAGCTGCGCCCGTCCCGCTCCAAGCCGGACCGCGGCCTGGTGCTCCTGCGCACCACCACCCGCAACCAGCACGGGCAGGCGGTGCAGGAGATGAACGGGCTGATCATGGTGCTGCGCAGCGACGCGACGCCCTCGGCATCGCAGCGTTCGTCAGGGTGACCGTTAGGTAGGCAAGGCCAGAGGCTCTGCCTCTGGACTCCGCCAAAGGCAGAGCCTTTGGAGTCCTTTTGTATAATCAAACGGTTTCCAAAGGCCTCCGGCCTTTGGTGGGTCTGGGCAAAGCCCAGCCTTGCCTTCCGGTAGGTCAAAACGGCGCTACCCCGCCCCCAACGTTTCCAGCGCCGCCCGCCGGTCGAACAGCCGCAGCAGCAGCCGCGCCGCCCGGCCGCGCGGGCTTTCCAGCTTCGGGTCCCGGTCCAGCAGCACCGCCGCGTCCTGGTTGGCCATCCGCAGCATCCCATCCTGCGCCTCCGGGTCCGACAGGCGGAACCCTGGCAGCCCGGATTGCCGCTTGCCCAGCAAATCCCCCCCACCGCGCAAACGAAAGTCCTCGTCCGCGATCACGAAGCCGTCCTCCGTGTCCCGCAGCAGCGTCATCCGCCGGCGGCCGGTGTCGGTCAGCCCGTCCTCGTGCAGCAGCAGGCAGTAGCTCTGCGCCGCCCCGCGCCCGACCCGGCCGCGCAGCTGGTGCAGCTGCGCCAACCCGAACCGGTCGGCGTGCTCGATCACCATCACGCTGGCGCCGGGCACGTCGACGCCGACCTCGATCACGGTGGTCGCCACCAGCAGCCGGGTCTGCCCGGCGCTGAACGCCGCCAGCGCCGCGTCCCGCAGCCCCGGCTCCTGCTGGCCGTGCGCCAGGCCCACCCGGTCGCCGAAGCGGGCGCGCAGGTCGGCAAACCGCTCCTCCGCCGCGGCCAGGTCGGTCAGCAGGCTCTCGGACACCATGGGGCACACCCAGTAGACCTGCTCGCCGCGGTCCAGGGCGCGGCCGATGCCCTCCGTCACGACCTCCAGCGTGGCCAGCGAGTGCAGGGTGGTGCGGATCGGCTGCCGCCCGGCGGGCTTCTCGGTCAGCCGGCTCACGTCCATCTCGCCCCACTGGGTGAGCAGCAGCGTGCGCGGGATCGGGGTCGCGGTCATCACCAGCAGGTCGGTGCGCGCGCCCTTGCCGCCCAGCATCAGCCGCTGCTCCACGCCGAAGCGGTGCTGCTCGTCGATCACCGCCAGCCCGAGGTCGCGGAACTCCACGTGCTCCTGGAACAGCGCGTGGGTGCCGACCACGATCGGCAGCCGCCCGTTGCCCAGGGCCAACAGAAGGTTGCGCCGCTCCGCCCCCTTCACCGACCCGGTCAGCAGCCCGACCGGGCAGGGCGCCAGCTTCGCCAGGGTGCGGAGATGCTGCTTGGCCAGCACCTCGGTGGGCGCCATCAGCGCCGCCTGCGCCCCCGCCTCCACCGCGCCCAGCATGGCCAGCAGCGCCACCAGCGTCTTGCCGGAGCCCACGTCACCCTGCAGCAGCCGCAGCATCCGGCGGGGTGCGGCCATGTCGGCGTCGATCTCGCCCAGCGCGCGGACCTGGCTGGGCGTGGGCGCGAAGCCGAACCGCTGCAGCGCCTCGCGGCGCAGCCTTGCGGTGGCGAACAGGCTGCGCCCGGGACGGTGCTTCTCGCGCGCCTTCATCCAGGCCATGGCGAGCTGGTGCGCCAGCATCTCGTCGTAGCCCAGCCGGGCGCGCAGCAGCGGCGAGGGCGGCTCGCGCGGGGCTTGCAGGCCGAGCAGGGCGTCGCGGAAGCTGGGCCAGCCCTCGCGCTTCAGCAGCGGCGCGTCGTGCCACTCCGGCAGCTCCGGCACCCGGCCGGCGACGGCGCGCATGGCGGTGCGCAGCTCGCGGACGGACAGCTTGGCGGTCATCGGCCACACCGGGTCCACCGGCGGGATCAGCGCCGCGTCCTGTGGCGGCACGGCGTAGGCCGGGTCCTTCATGGACAGCCGGCTGCCGAACGCGTCCACCCGGCCGTTGACCAGCAGCCTGGCGTTGGGGGCCGTGTGCAGCAGGGCGGCGAGCCGTTGCTTCTCCCAGATCGCCAGCTCGGCGAAGGCGGTGCCGTCGGTCACCCGGATGCGGTGCGGGTGGCTGGCGCGCGCCGCCGGCTCGTGCCCCACCACGTCCACCGCCCAGGTCACCACCGCGCCCGGCAGCGTGTCGCGCAGGGTGGCGCGGGCGCGGCGGTCGATGAAGCTGTCCGGCAGGTGGAACAGCAGGTCCCTCACCCGGCCGCCGCCGGTCAGCCGGGCGAGCTTCTCCGCCGTGGCCGGGCCGACGCCGCGCAGATCCGACACGGGAGCGAGCAGGGGGGCGAGCGGATCGTCCAAGGGGCGGCGGAGTCCTGGATGGGAGGCGGCTATAGGCCAGGGCGCGGCGTCGTGGCCAGGGGGGATGGCGAGGGGGCAAGGCAGCCTTGCCACCCGGGGCCGCGCTGGGTAGGGGATGCGGCATCCGGAAAGGGAACAAGCCATGGACGACATCAAGGCCGGGGCGGCCAAGCACCACGAGGACGCGGCGCACCACCTGGAGGTGGCGGCCAAGATGCACCGGGACGCGGCCAAGCAGTGCCAGTCCGGCAACTTCGGCAAGGCGCAGAGCCTGGCCACCTCGGCGGCGGAAGCGGACACGCTCGCCAACCGCCACGCGCTGGATGCGGTGGACCTCTACCGCCACCACGCCGAGGAAGTCGCCGGGCGCGAGGCGGAGCTGGCCGGCGAGGAAGCCGCTCGGGCGGCCAAGCACGAGGCGAAGGCGGCGGAGGGCTGATATTAGGGCCTTATTGGGAAAGCGAGGCTGGGCGCTGCCCAGACCCGCCAAAGGCTCTGCCTTTGGCGGAGTCCAGAGGCAGAGCCTCTGGCCTTGCTTACCTAACGGTCAACTCAAAGGCCGTTGATATAAGTCCCTCCGCTCACACGCCGCCTCGCGCCGCGACCATCATGTCATTGAACGTTGTGAAGAAGCTGTCGTAGCCGCCGCTCGACTCGGCCAGGCGCTGCCGCTTCACCCGTTCGACGCAGATCTCGGCCGCATCGGGGTTGGCCTCGAGCAGCGCCATCACCTCGGCGATGAACTCCCGCAGCGGCATGGCGGTCGGGTCGCTCGCCTGCCGCTCCCCGGTCAGCCCGGTCTGCACGTAGGGCGGCGCCAGCTCGATCACCTGCACGGCCGTGTCCTTCAGCTGGTAGCGCAGCGATTGCGTGTAGGAGTGGATCGCCGCCTTGGTCGCGCAGTAGGTCGGGTTCAGGGCCAGCGGCACGAAGGCCAGCCCGGACGTGACGGTCATGACCGCCGCCCGGGGTTGCCCCAGCAGGGACGGCAGCAGCGCCGCGTTGAGCCGGATCGGCCCCAGCAGGTTGGTGGCCACCGTCGCCTCCGCATCGGCCACGTCGCCGTTGCGCACCGACTCCGTCAGCATGATGCCGGCGTTGTGGATCACCGCGTTCAGCGCCGGGGCGTCGCGCATGAGCTGGTCGGCGAAGGGGCGGATGGCGGCAGCGTCGCCGATGTCGAGCAGGGCGGTCCGCATCCCCGGGTTCGCGGCGGCCACCTCGTCCAGCAGCGCCTGGCGGCGGCCGGCGATGACGACCTGGTTGCCGCGGGCATGGAACGCCTCCGCCAGTCCGCGGCCGATGCCGGAGCCGCCGCCGGTGATCAGGATGGTGTTGCCGGTCATTCGCATGGTGTTTCTCCTCGACGCCAGCAGGTAAGCGTTGCATGGACGGCCGGGAAGTAGGCACCCGAACGTGCTATACTTACTAGAAAGAGAGTGAAGCATGAGCCAGGCGAGGCAGACCCGGCCGCCTTTTCCGGACGAGCGCGACCCGGCGCTGGATGCCTTGGTCCGCGAGATCATCGGCCGGGTGGCGGACAAGTGGACTATGGTCGTGCTGGAAACGCTGGAGCAGCACGGCCGGCTGCGGTTCACCCGGCTGGGCGAGCTGGTCGGCGGGGTGAGCCAGAAAATGCTGACCAAGACGCTGCGCCAGATGGAGGCGGACGGGCTGGTGGTCCGCACGGTGTTTCCGGTGGTCCCGCCGCGGGTGGAATACGAGCTGACGGAGATGGGGGTGAGCCTCGGGGCAGCGTTCTGCGGGGTTTGGCTGTGGGCGGAGGAGCACCGGGGGGCGGTCATGGCGGCACGGGAGGCGTTTGAGGAGCAGGGAATGCCTGGCTGACACCACCGCCC
>CAXTPP010000010.1:4221-42669 GCA_964246185.1 uncultured Acetobacteraceae bacterium | reverse complement strand
CAACACTTCCACCTTGGCACGTAGATGCCGTCGGGGGGCGTCCACCCCATCACCAAAGAAAGAAATCGCGCGGCAATTTTCTTGCAATGCCATTCAGAGACAGGTTCTAAGTTCCAAACGTCCAGACTGCCTACGCAATCTCTTCAGAAAAAATCATTGGTATCAATCTGTCAGTTAGAAAAATTTAGATAGATTGTTCACGACGTTCAAGTTAGGACAGTTACAAGCACCTGAGTTAAACAGAAGTGTTCATGACTTGGGCAGCAAGGTGGAGGAGCTTGGGGCATTATCATGAGCTTGCTCGGTATCGACCTCCTCCTTCCGAACAATGCCGTGGACAGTCTCGACCCGTTCGATAGCTTCTCTATGCAAGGTGACTTCCTCGACGACGCGCGCGGGTTTGGAGACAACGGCCCACTTGGCGTTTTCCGTCATCTCGATCGTCATGCTGTTGATCATCGCCGTGAGGGTCGTGTTCTTTTCAATGAGAGTTGGTGTCGCTTCGGGCGCACGCCAGATCACGGCATCTGCCGGTATGTCCAACTGTAGAAGAACCGCGTCAAGCAACCCTGGAACATCAAGTTTCGCAAGTCCAAAGTGAATGGCGAACGTGTTCTCGGGATTGCCTTGGTGCCGCCAGAGGGCAAATCTTAGCTGTGAACCATCGCCTGTTTCGAGAACCATCGGGACCGCCATAAACGCATCCAAGCCGTCCTCGCCCGCCTCGACGGTCAGCTTTCTCCGATGGACGATGTCTTCCAATGGCATGTTTATGATCGCTTTAGGTGCAAAGCTGACCGAGCCGTCGAAAACGTCTGCAAAAGGCACCTGGTTTACGGTCATGCCTGCCATTTTACCACGATAACGGTTATGGCCGCCATGCTGCGGCCTTCAAAGTTCACCAAACCTGTGAACGCTGTATCATCATGATACCAGCTTGCGCCAAACCCTTGAGGAAGGCCAGGCTGATGAGGAACCGTGGCCGTCACGAACTAAATTCCCTGCGCGTTGTCCGGCAACAGCCCGGAATAGGCTTGCACTGTCGGGCACTTGCCTCCTCTTGGTATGTCGCCGAGCAGTATTCCGCTTTCAACGATCTTTCGATCGTCATCCTCAGTCTGCGTCTTGGAGCGTAGCCTATGGAACGGGCCAATCAAATCGGAGACCGAGCTATGTCGAGTTAAGCTATTTTTGAAAAGGTAACCTCGCAATCTTGGATCAGCCACTTTACCTGTCACCGAATTAGTTATGATACGCAGCTTCAAGGTTGCCATAAGGAGTGTAAGTTTGCGACACTCTGAGAACATGGCGCTTAAACATGACCCTCACTCCCATCCATGCCGCGTGCATCATCCGGGGGCTGTGGGCCGTATGTAGATTTCATCCGACGCTTGCGCAGCGCCGGCCCGCTCTGCTTGTCTTGGGCGCAGGGAACCAACCCAACCAAGAGCGAGGATCGCCATGCCCATCCGCAAGCTGCTGCTTCCGCTGATCGGCACGGCGGCGGGGGAGGCGGTGATCGCCACGGCGGTGATCGTGGCGCGGCAGTTCAATGCGCACATCCTGGCGCTGCACGTCCGCGCCGACAGCCGGGACGTGGCGCCGCTGGCGGGCGAGGGGCTGTCCGGCGCCATGATCCAGGAGATGATGCAGGCGACCGAGAGGGAGGGCGAAAACCGCTCCGCCGCGGTGCGCGCCATGTTCGAGCGCGCGGTCGAGGCCGAGGGCATCCGGTTCGAGCGGCCGACCGACAGGGCCGACCATGCCACCGCCGGGTTCGCCGTGGTCACGGGGCGGGAGGAGGATGTGGTAGCCCAGCAGGCGCGGCTGGCGGACCTCACGATCGTGCCGCATCCGGAGGCGGGGGAGGACGTGTCCTCGTTCGACGCGCTGCATGCCGTGCTGTTCGACAGCGGACGCCCGGTGCTGATCGCCCCGCACCTGCCGCCCAGGACGCTCGGCGCCCGGGTCGCGGTCGCCTGGAACGGCACCGGCGAGGGCTCGGCCGCGGTGCAGGCGGCGATGCCGTGGCTGCGTCAGGCGGCGGCGGTGCGGCTGCTCTCGGCCGCCGAGTACCAGCGCATCGGGCCGGCCGCGCCGGAAATGGCCGGCTACCTGGCGCTGCACGGGGTTTCGGCGGAGATGGCGACGTTCCGCCCGCTGGACCGCGAGGTCGGCGCCGGGATGCTGGCCGCCGCCCACGAGTTCGACGCCGACCTGCTGACCATGGGGGCGTACTCGCACTCCCGCCTGCGCCAGCTGATCCTGGGGGGCGTCACGCGCTACGTGCTGGAGAACGCGGACTTGCCGGTATTGATGAACCGTTAGTCAGGTCGGGGCTTTGCCCCGAACCCCACCAGAGGATGGTCGTCCTCTGGACACCTGATATTGAGGGGTCAAGGGGACGACTGTCCCATTGCGGGTGCAGGGCAGAGTCCTGCTAGCCGGCGTCTGCGTGGGGCTTGTCCGCGCCCAGCATGTGGCCGATCGCGGCCAGGCCGGGCAGCCGGTCGCAGACGATCTTGGCCACCGCCAGCAGCGGCACGGAGAGCAGCGCGCCCGGCACGCCCCACAGCCAGTCCCAGAAGAACAGCGACACGATGACCAGCACCGGGTTCAGCGTCAGCCGCCGGGCCAGCAGCAGGGGGGTGATCGTCTCGCCCTCCGCCAGGTGCAGGCCCAGGTAGACGCCTGCGGGCACGAAGGCGAACAGCGGGTTGTCGAACGTGAACAGGCCGACGAAGAAGAACACGCCCACGCCGGTGAGCGGCCCCAGGATGGGTATGTAGTTCAGCAGGAACGCCAGCGTGCCGAACAGCAGCGGGTCCGGCATGCCGAGCAGCCAGAGCTGCACGCCGTTCAGCGTGCCGACCAGCAGGTTCATCACCGTGATGGTGGCGAGGTAGCCGGCGACGTTGCTCTCGATCTCGGAGGCGATGGCCACCGCGCGCTTCTTGTCCTCCCAGGTGGGCAGCACCTCGACCAGCCGGCGCAGCAGCGTGTCGCCGGAGGACAGGAAGAAGAACAGCAGCAGCAGGATGGTGAAGGCGTCGCCGACCATCGTCCTGGTGCCGCTCAGCACCGAGCCGCTGAGCGAGGCTAGGCTGGACATCCCCGGCATGTTGCCCCCTTCCGGGGCTTTGCCGCCCATCATGCCGGTCAGCTGCTCGTAGCCGTGCTGGGCGTAGAGGAACGGGCCGCGCAGGAAGCCGAGCTTCTGCTGCAGCTTGGGCAGGCTCTGTGGCGCGCGCGCCACCCAGTCGCTGGCGGGCACCGAGATGGCTGCGCCGATGCCGCCCACCACCAGCGTCAGCGCCACGATCAGCAGCAGCGCCGCCAGCACCTTGGGCAGGCGCAGCCGGCGGTGCAGCAGGCGCATCAGCGGGGACAGCAGCAGGTACAGCACGATGGCGAACACGAACGGCAGCAGGATGGCGGCGGCGAAGTACAGCGTGTAGAGCACGGCCAGCACCGCCAGCGTGCCGAGCGCCTTGCTGCCGGGTTCGCCGGCCATCTCCCGCCGCGCCGCCTGCAGCCGATGGTGCTGGTCGCCGGGTTCGTTGCCTTTGCCGTGCCCGGCGAGGTCCATCTAGGTCACGCAGCTTGGGCGAGTGCTGTCTCGACCTCGCCTGCCAGCGCCGCCGGCTTGGCAGCGGGCGGGAAGCGGCCGGCCACCATGCCGTTCCGGCCGACGAGGAACTTGGTGAAGTTCCACTTGACCATGCCGGTGCCGAGCAAGCCGGGCTTCTCGCGCTTGAGCCACTGGAACAGCGGCGCGGCGCCGGCGCCGTTCACGTCCACCTTGGCCATGACCGGGAAGGTCACGTCGTACTTGGTGCTGCAGAAATTGGCGATCTCCGCGGCCGAGCCTGGCTCCTGCCCGGCGAACTGGTTGCAGGGGAAGCCGAGCACCACCAGCCCGGCGTCCCGGTGCTGCCGCCACAACGCCTCCAGCCCCTCGTATTGCGGGGTGAAGCCGCATTTGGACGCGGTGTTGACCACCAGCACCACCTTGCCGCGGTATTCGGCCAACGGTTGGGGCGTTCCGGACGGGTCGGCGACGGTGAAGTCGTAGAGGCTGGACATGGCGGGCACCTCTGGGATGATGCCGCCCAAGGTAGCGGTTAGGCTGAAAGCAGGCCAGCGCGGAGACGATGATGGATGCCAAGCAAGTCCGATCCGATCTGGCGGCGGCTGGATTTCACTTGGCATCGCAAGGGGCGCAGATCGAGGCGCGTGAGGATTGCTGGGCCGTTTCGCTGTCTGGGGAGCGGATGGCGTGGTTCCCCATGAATGCGGTCGGGTTGCAACGGCTGGCGACCGAGCGACGCGTCCTGCGGCTCTTGCAGGCGCGCTGCTCGTTCCAAGTTCCGCGCGTGCTGTTCGTTGCCGAAGCAGGCTGGGAGGTTCGCGCCCTGGTTCCGGGCGTTTGCGACCCATGGGAACTGTTCCAGCAGGCCCAGAACGACCGGTCGCTTGCCCGGCGCATCGGCCGTTCACTGGGCGGCATCCTGGCCGAGCAGCATGCGCGCGTGCGCCCTGAAGATGCGGCAGGGTGGCTGCCTGACCATCTGGCCTGGCCTAGCCGCGGGAATGGATCGAGGACAGGCTGCCAGGCATTGCAACAGACGCTAGTTTGCGGCTCAGAATCGGCCGGGTCCTGCGGCGCAGCGATGATTTGGAGGGCTCAGGGTTTGCCAGCAAGGTGCTCGTGCATGGCGATCTCGGCCTGCACAACATCGCAGTCGATCCGCAGACGTCAGCCGTGCGTGGGGTGTTCGACTATGAAAGCGCAGCTTGGGCCGACCGGCATCATGATTTCCGGTATCTCGTCTTCGACACCAACGGAGAGGACATGCTCGATGCTGCTCTGGAAGTTTATGAGCCCGCTGTAGGACTCCAACTCGACCGTGGGCGCATCCGGCTCCTCAATGCGGCTTGCGCGATCAGCTTCCTCGCGTTCCGCTGCGGCACGCCGCCTGAGGCCCGTTCCTGCGGGCGGACGCTGGCTGAGGATCTGGATTGGGTGCGCCATGCCCTGCAAGCGGCTGGCGAAGCTCGCCCGTGACAGTCGAAGCGCAGTCGGTCTGTGGGCAGACAGGCCGGTCACGGAAGGAGCCGGCCTGCATGACCCCGTTGCCAATTTTGACCGGACCGTCCCTGACGCTTCGCCGGCCCAAACCCGGGGACGTGGCGGACCGGCTCGCACTGGGCCGGTCGCCCGAGATCGTCCGCATGTATGGCCGTGACCCGGCCACGCTGCCCAAGTTGACGGAAACAGAGGTGAAGGACTCGCTGAACTAGCTTGCGGAGCATGCTTCTGCCTGGGCGATCGAGCATGATGGCCGCTTTCTCGGCACGATCGGCCTGAATGCGGCCGACAAGCATGACCAGCGCGCTACCCTGGCCATAGGCATTTCAGACCCGGCCAAGCTCGGCATGGGCCTGGGGCGCGAAGCCATCCGGTTGATGCTGCGCCATGCGTTCGGCGCTCTCGGCCTGCACCGCGTCGGCTTGCGCGTCACCCCTACAACGAGCGGGCAATCCGCTGCTACCGGGCCTGCGGGTTCTCGGAGGAAGGACGCGAGCGGGAAGCGGCCTTCGTGGCGGGCGACTGGCACGACGACATCATGATGGGCGTGCTGTCCAGGGAGTTCGACGGTTTGCAATCAGATCAACTGAGGTAGGATTCAGCCACCCTGCTCAAGCCATCGCTGTTGCATCGCCCGGGCGCCGGTGACGGCCACGTCCGCCTCCGCGCACAACTCGCGCAGCATCCCGCTGCCCAGCAGCGCATACTCCGCGAACCGCCATCCGGCATGGCCCGGCGCCATGCTCGCAAACTCCCCCGGGGCGGTGCAGTGCAGCGCCAGGTGGGTGAGGCCCGGCGGCAGCTCGGCCACCAGATGCCGCCATCCCGCCTCCAGCTCGTCCGCCGGCACGGGCAGGGTGCCGCGGCAATGGTCCACCACCGGGGCGTCCTCCGCGTCCAGCCGGGCCAGGGCGGCGGCGTAGGCAGCCAGGTCGGGCGCCCAGGTGATCGAGCGGGGCAGGATGGGGAACAGCCCATGCTCGCGGCCCAGCCGCACATGCGCGTCCAGCAGCTCGGGCAGCATCGCGGCGGCCATGTGGGCGTCCAAATGGGTGGGGCGCAGGCCGGCAGCCAGCGCACGATCGATCTGGGCGCGCATCTCGGCTTCGGCGGCTTCCGGAACCAAATGGCGGCGCAGGCTGGCGAGGTCGCGCCAGAAATAGCCGTCGCCGTCGATCAGGCCCGACGCGCGGCTGACGGTGGAGAGCGGGGACCAGCGGCAGGATTCCCACTCGCTGGTCAGGGTCAGGTGGATGCCGAGGTCGAGCGCCGGGTCAGCCGCCGCCGCCTCAACGATTTCGCGGAACCATGGGCCTGGCGCCATCACCGAGCCGCAGGTCACCAAGCCGCGCGCCGCCAGGTCCAGGAACGCTTGGTTTGCGCCATGGCTGGCGCCGAGGTCGTCCACGTGGGGGATGACAGCCCGGGCCATCAAGGCTGGCTCAGGCGGGCAGCCAGCGCAGCAGGCCGCCGCCGAAGGCGCGGGCGGCGGCGATGCCCACCTCGGAATCCTCGATCACCAGGCATTCCCCCGGCGAGACGCCCAGGCGTTGCGCCGCAAGCACGTAGGCCTCCGGATGCGGCTTGGCGCGGTCCACGTGGTCGCCGCAGATCACCAGGTCGAACAGGTCGCCCAGGCCGTACAGGCCGACGATGCCCTCGACCGCCTGCGACGAGGCGGTGGTGACCAGGGCGAGCGCCACCCGCCCCTGCAGCAGGCGCAGCAGGTCGACCAGCGCCTGGTTGAGCCGCAGCAGGTGCGAGAAGCCGGGATACAGCACGCGCTTGCGGGCCGCGACCTCGGCGGCGGGCACGTCGGCGCGGCCGGCGATCAGGCCGGGCAGGAAGTCCCGCCAGCTGCGGCCGTCGATGCGCGGGGCGAGGGCCACGGGATCGACCACGATGCCCCATTCGCCCAAGGCCCCGGCGTAGGCCGCCGCGTTCGCCGCAGCGCTTTCGACCAGCGTGCCGTCCAGATCGACCAGCACCGCCTTCAGCAAGGCTCGTACTCGTCCACGTACTGCTTCACCAGCAGGCAGAGGCAGCCGAGGAACACCAGCCCCACTTCGGCGCTCTTGCGGAACTTGTACGGCGTCAGCCGGAAATAGTGGACGATCTCGTGCAGCCGGATCTCGCGCAGGCCGTCCTCGCCGAAATGCTCGCGCAGCCACTCGGTCATCCGGTCGTACAGGGTCGCGTACTGGGCCGAGCGGGTGTTGGGGAAGCTCAGCGCGCCGCCGGTGAAGGAGCAGGACAGGTCGCGGTTGAGCGATTCGTAGCCCAGGTGCAGCGACTGCATCAGCTTGGCGAAGTCGAGCAGCGGCGATTCGAAGACGTTGCCGCCGTTGGGGTCGATCAGGAACCAGCCGGCCGGGCGCGAGGGGTCGGACAGGATGTTCTCGATGGTGAGGTCGCCGTGGATGGTGGCCACCTCGCGCCGCTGCAGCCGGTCCACCATGAAGTTCCCGGCGGCGAACCGGTCGAGCAGGTCGGTGTCGCAGGCGACGCCGTTCACGCGCACCGTGTCGTAGGCGAAGAACTCGGGCGCCGCCGCCTTGATGGCGCGCAGGTTGTTGGTGACCTTCTCCTGCGCGTACTTGGCGGTGCACTCAGGCCCTGCCACGCCGGCGCTGGTCTGCGTGTGGAACGACGACATGGCGCCCATCACGTCCGACAGCGTCCGCCACGACGTCTCGATGTCGGACATGTGCACCATGTCGAAGAAGTCCCGCGAGGTGCGGGAGTACTCCATGTCGTACAGGAAGCGCTGCTCCATGCGGGTCCGCTCGGCGATGCGCACGGTGGGCAGGATGTTGGAGTGCCGCTCCAGCCAGGCGCACTGCGCTTCCAGCTTGTCGGCCGCCGGGCCGGAGGCGTACTTGCGGATCAGCAGCTTGTCGTGCAGCTGCACCATGACGGTGAGCGCGTCCGACCCGCCGCGCAGCATGCGCTGCACCACGATGTCGCGGATCGCGTTGCCCTCGAAGTCGGACACCAGGTCGTTGGTGCCGTTGAAGCGGCGGGTGAGGAAGTCGCCGTAGTCCTGCCGGTCGCGGAAGCGCGACTTGGAGCGGGGCGCCGGGTCGGCGTAGAAGCGCGGGTCCTGCATCCAGGAGACGGCACTCCAGGCGCTGACGCCGAGCTGCTGCTTGGCGCCGACGTAGGCGAGGAACAGCAGGAACGGCAGGAAGCTGAACGCGACCAGGCCAAGCCCGGCGGTGCCGCCCTGGCGCAGCAGCGGCACGATCATCGGCAGCAGCGGCGAGGCCACGGTGGCGCGGAACACCTCGTCCAGCCCGATCCCGAGCGAGGCGGCCAGCACGGCGAACGCGCTCAGGTAGAACGCCCACATGACGGTGCTCTGCACCGCGATCAGCAGCCAGCGCGCCCGGCCTTCGCGGAACACCTCCAGCACGGACCACAGCGTGTCCAGCAGCGTGACCCGGATGGCCGGGTTGAACACCGACACGCCCAGCCAGGCGACCCGGCGGAACCGCGCCGAGCGGCT
This sequence comes from uncultured Acetobacteraceae bacterium, assembly GCA_964246185.1. GTDB lineage: Bacteria > Pseudomonadota > Alphaproteobacteria > Acetobacterales > Acetobacteraceae > LMUY01. Next base: position 34,069 of record CAXTPP010000010.1, on the reverse strand, counting down.
GGTGGCCAGGGCGGCGAGCATGACCACGGCGGCCAGCCCGAGCGTGAGCAGGGTTTCGGCCAGGATGGAGATCGAGCCGAACCGGTGGGTCGCCACCAGCACCATGGTCAGCGCCCAGACCACCACCAGGTCCAGCGTGCGCTCGACGATGATGGAGGCGAGCACGAAGGCCACGTCCGTGCCGGTGCGGCGGCCGTAATAGACGCCGCGCGCGATCTCGCCCAGGCGCAGCGGCACCACGGCGTTGATGCAGTAGCTGAGGGTGAGCGCCATGAAGCCCTCGCCCAGGCGCGGATGCCCGGCCTGGCGCATCAGGATGGACCAGCGGGCGAGCCGCACCACGTGCCCCACCAGCAGCAGGGCGATGGCCGCGGCGAACAGCAGGATCGACTGAGTGGCGTATGACATCATGCCCCTACCGGCTGAGGAATCATCGAGTCCAGGACTGCCCAAGCCAAGATCGCAGGGGCGCCAGCGCGGCCTCGGCCAGGGCGTACTCCGCCGGGGTGCCGAACGAGACGTGGCGGTCCAGCACGCCGCCGCGCACCTCGCCGCCGCCCGCGACGACGGTGTTGTAGACCCCGCTCATGAACGGCTCGTCGTACGGGCAGTCCTGCAGGTACAGGTCCGCGTGGCTGAGGAAGCTGGCGCGGTCGCGGAAGCCGTAGGCGCCGGCGATGGCGAGGTCGGAGATCACGCGCTTCTCCGCCGTGCGGAGCAGGCGGCCGGCCTCGTCGTACTCGGCGTAGGAATAGGCCGGGTCGCGGGTGCGGAAATGGCAGAGGAAGCCGGTCTGCCGCTCCGGCGCCGGCAGCACCTTGGCGGCGAGGCCATCAGCCTCGAACGCATGGTCGCAGTCGTTGACGACGAGCCAGCCCTCGCCCACGCCGCGGCAGCCTGCGACGGCGGTGACCAGGGCGCCCGGCGTCGGCTCCGGCAGCACGACCAGGGCCGCGTCCGGGTAGCGGGCCAGCACCTCGCGGTCGATGCCGTGTCGGTCGATGTGCTCCTGCAACACCACGAAGGTCATGGACTGGATGGCGAACTGGCGGCGCACCGACTCGGCCGCCCACCAGAACGCCGGCTGGCCGAGCAGCGGCAGCAGCGGCTTCGGCAGCGTGAACCCGGCCTTGCTGAACCGGCTGCCATGGCCCGCCATCGGCATGACGAGGTTGACCGCCGGCATCAGACCACCCGCTCGCCAGGGGTTGAGGCGGCCTGCCGGCGCACGCCGACGAACCGCTCGACCAGGAAGCGCACCACCAGGAAGTTCAGCAGCAGCGTCGCCGGGGTGACGATGACCTTGGCGAGCAGGCGGATGGCGGCCGGTTGCACCACCCAGCCATGGTCCTGCGCCGCCGCCTGCAGGCCCGTCACGATGAGGCCGAGCAGGAACGAGCTTGCGTAGATGACGACCAGGTTGAACGTCAGCAGCACGAGGGTCTTCTGCGCCATCCCCCCCTCGTTGCGCTGGAAGATGCCGGTGGCCGAGACGATGAACACGAACAGCGAGCCGCAGCTGCCGCTGGCGAAGTTCGCCGCCACCGGCGTCCAGTCGGCCGGCCCGGACAGGGTCATGAACACGGTCACGTCGATCAGCCAGCCAAGCCCCGAGATCGCCACGAACAGCAGGCCCTGGCGCACCAGCCTCTGGTTCGTGCGCGGTTGCGCCATGGTCATGCTGCGTCCTTCGATGTCGGCCCAACTATCCGGGCAGGGTGGCGCATGGAACGCAATTGCGCCTGGCTACCCGGCTTTTGATTGCATAGTCCCACGCGATGCAACGAGAAGCGCGCTATCGTACAGTGTAGGCCGTGACAGCCTTTGTATCCTGGGCGGGCTTTCAGCATCTGTTCGTCGGTATGATCGTTACCCCTGCTGTCGCAGACGATTTGGTGCTATGCAGCATGAGGAGTAATGGCACGTTGCGCAGTGGAATGGAATGAGCAGCATCACCGACCGAATCCTGATCTTCATCCCGTGCTACAACTGCGAGAGCCAGGTCGGCCGGGTGATCGCCCGGGCGGCCAAGCTGCCGCCGGGCTTCTGCGCCGAGGTGCTCGTCGTGGACAACATCTCGCGCGACGGCACCGTCGAGGCCGCCAGCGAGGCCTGCAAGAGCCATGGCCTCACCGACTGGAAGGTCGTGCGCAACCGCGAGAACTACAACCTTGGCGGCTCGCACAAGGTGGCGTTCGACTATGCGGTGGCGCAGGGCTTCAGCCACGTCATCGTGCTGCACGGGGATGACCAGGCCGACATCGCGGACATCGTGCAACCGGTCACGGCAGGCCTGCACCACCAGCATGACAGCCTGCTCGGGGCGCGGTTCATGCGCGGGTCCAAGCTGCAGGGCTACTCGCTCTACCGCACGCTCGGCAACTACGGGCTGAACGCCATCTGCAGCGTGCTGACCCGGCGCTGGATCGCCGACCAAGGCTCCGGGCTGAACATGTACAGCACGCGCTACCTCGCTTCCGGCTTCTACCGCAACTTCGACAACACGCTGATCTTCCCCAACTCGATGTTCCTGTACGGGGTGTTCAGCCGTTCGACCTACCGGTTCATCCCGATCACCTGGCGCGAGGAGGACCAGGTGTCCAACGCGAAGGCGGTCGAGCAGGCGGTCCGGATCATCAGGCTCACCGCGTCGCCGAAAGAGATCATGCGGCTGGCCGCCACGCCGCCGCCCGCCGGGCAATATTCCTTCGATGTCATCCATTCGGCGGGAGCAGCCTATGCCTAGGAAAGTCGTCATCACCGGGGCCGCCGGGTTCATCGGCTCGCAGCTCGGCCTGCACCTGCACCGCGCCGGCCACGACGTGCACCTGCTGGACAACCTCAGCCACGGCTACCGCGAGAACCTCACCGTCGATGGCGCCGGGTTCGGCAGCTTCCACGAGATGGACATCCGCGACCCCGGCATCGGCCGCGTGTTCGACGGCGCGGACACCGTGTTCCACCTGGCGGCGATCTCCGCGCTGCCGGTCTGCCAGAGCACGCCGGCCGAGGCGATCGGCGTCAACGTGGCGGGCACGGCGCAGGTGCTGGAAGCGGCCCGGCTGTGCAACGTCCGCCGCGTGGTCGTGGCCAGCACGTCGGCCGTGTACGAGAACAGCAAGCACTTCCCCTGCCGCGAGGACGACGCGATCACGCCGTCGCTGATCTACTCGGTGTCCAAGCAGCAGACCGAGCAGCTGTGCCGCTCGTTCTGGCTGGACTACGGCGTCGAGGCGGTCGTGACGCGCTACTACAACGTCTATGGGCCGCAGCAGGACATCCGCCGTAAGTCGCCGCCGTTCGTGGGCTACGTGATCCGCGAGCTGCTCGCCGGCCGCGCGCCGCTGCTGCACTCCACGGGGGAGCAGCGGCGGGACTACGTGTACGTCGATGACGTGGTGGCGATGAACGTCGCCTGCATGGACCATCCAGCGGCGCCGGGCGAGACCTTCAACGTCGCGTCCGGCCAGTCCTGGTCGGTGGCCGAGCTGTACGACGCCATCGCCGGGCTGCTGCATTCCTCCCTGCGGCCGGTGTACCGGCCGGCCGGGATGTTCTGGGAAAAGTACGGCGAGCTGTTCACCGGCACGAAGCCGCTGAAGGTCGAGAAGCTGGTGGCGGAGGTGGACAAGTTCTCGCTCGGCAGCACGTTCCACGCGGAGCAGGTGCTGGGCTGGACCGCGAAGACGCCGATGCCGCAGGGGCTGGCCAGCACGGTCGATCACATCCGGCGGCTCTCGGCGGAACCGGTGGCCGCGTGATGGTCGGATAGGCCAGAGGCTCTGCCTCTGGACTTCGCCAAAGGCAGGGCTTTTGCGGGTCTGGGCGGAATGGCCTCAAGGTTCCGATCGCCTCCTTCAGGCAACCGGAATGGCCACGCAGGGAGAGCCCAGCCTTGCTCTCCAACAGATCAGTGCCTGACGCCGTTGCCGTCAGCCAGGCGCAGCCTTCTTGACCCATGCGGTCCAGTAGCGGCTTTCGTGCGGAACAAAGTCTGCCTGGAGCTTGTCGGACGCGACATCGTACAAATCAGTCGTGATGTAGTGATACCACCACAGCTTCGGCACCATGACGACATCGGCATCGCCCAGCACCATGTCGGCTGTGAGCTTGCCTAGGGCGAATGTTCGGTCCTTGTCCCACCACAGCGCCACGCCGCGCGGCGAGGGCGCCTTCAACGCCACCGGGAACGGGTTGCTGAACGACAGGTCGGCGATCCGGCGGTGGGTCAGGCCATCCTGCTGCAAAAGACCGATGCCATCGGTCAGGATGGCGGCAACCGTGAGGGCCGGGAGCGTGGGATTGTCCCAGGTGCTCGCCTCCTGCATCGTGTAGGTCGGCGGTATGAATTCCTTTTCCATGATGTTCGGAAACCATACGACATCGTGCAGCGGCGAGGCGGCGTCCTGGCTCAGGACCACGCCCTTCCATGGCGCCATCCGCGCCTGGTAGATGGTGCCCTCGGCCTGCGTGAGCAGGAACGGCGCCGTGGCCATGACGACGAGGGTGAGGCAGACCGCCTGCACCAGCGGCCGGATCATCGAGGCGGCGTCGAAGCACGCGGCAAGCCGTTGCGCCAGAAGCATGACCAGCACGATCAGCGGCACGGAGAGCGCGCCGAAGTTTTGCGTGGCGACCGCGACGCAACTGGCCGTCACGACAAGGAACCCGGCGACCGCCCGCCTTTGCCGCCGGTCGACCACGAACAGGATGGCGGCGAGCAGCCCGATGATGGCGCAGAACTCGAGGTTAACGACGATCGCTTCCAGCGTGTAGTATGGCCGCATCAGCTGCGTGTTGGCAGCGCCCGCCCGCCGGATGTCAGCCAGGTAGGAGAGCATCAGGCCGGGATGGATGATCTCGAGCACGACCACGCCGGCGATGGCGACGGCCGCGGCCCCGGCGGCCTCGCGCCAGAAACGCCCGTCAACCAGGCATCCCACGGCCACGATGACGACGGCCAGGGCGAAGAAGGTGACCTTGAGGTAAAGCAGGATCAGCATGAGCATGCCGAGCATCGCAGGCTCGACGAAAACCGCCCAGCGCGCGGCCGAGCGCCTCGGACACAAGGCCCAGATGCAGACCACGGCGCAGATGGCGGCGCCGATCCGGTTGTAGTCCGCCAGTTCTGCGATGATCCGCAGCGGCCCATCCAGGAACGTCGGCGCAGTCACCAGCATGGTCAGGATCAAGGCCAGCAGGATGGTGAGCAGCGCGTCCAGCCGCCGCCATGCGAGGATCAACGCGGGAAGCAGCACGAACGGCAGCGCGAGGAGGTTGGCTCGGATGATGACCCTGCCATCCATCCCCCAAAGCCAGGCAGCCGCGCCGTGCAGCCAGAAATAGACCAGGCCGAGGGGGGTGTAGAAATCGGTGTGCGGCCACTGGCCCTGCAAGGTCCGCCAAGCCGCGTCCATCGGGATGAACATGTCATGATGGGTGTAGTTGATGGCGACATCAGGGGCCAAAGCCATGATGAGCGGGATCAGCGCGGACACCAGCACCGCGATCAGCAACGTGGTCACGCTGGACGGCCGGGTGCACCATGACAGCAGGCCAAGCAAGCTGCTGGCGGACGGGATTTCATCGCTGGCGCGCCTGGCCGCAACGCCGGACGAGGCTACTTCGGGCAAATCAAGTCCTGACATACGATCGCCCTATAGTTTTAGTCATTCGAAGAGCGCTTGCGGTCATGGTCAGCATCTAGCCGTCCATTACCACACCGACTACGATGCAAAGCACCCAAACGCTTCCGGAGTTTTGGCCGCCATCGAAATTGAACGGCTGCGAAATCATCTCGGTCAACCAGCGATCGACACCCTTGGCGCTTGAGGGTGACCCTTAAGCAAGCAAGGCCAGAGGCTCTGCCTCTGGACTCCGCCAAAGGCGGAGCCTTTGGACTCCGCTTATGTAACTAAATGGTTTCCAAAGGCCCTGCCATTTGGCGGGTCCGGGCAGCGCCCGGCCTTGCTTTTGGTGGAAGCGAATATAGGAAGGCCATTCGCCTGCTACAGCCGAATCTGCAATTGCAGCACGATGCGGTTGTCGGCGTAGTTGGAGTTGATGTTCTGCCCTATCGGCACGGCGGCTCCTATTGGAACCCCGAAGACCAGGTTCGAGCCGGAGGTGCGGGCGGTGAAGTCATAGCTGAACCCGGCCTGCATGTTGCGGTTCAGCAGGTAGGATAAACCGGTCCCGACCGTGTAGAACGATTGGCTGCCGCTGCCGCTGTACTGGGTCACGAAGGCGCCGACATTCGCCCGCAGCAGCAGGTTGGGCATGTATTCGTGGTCAACCTGCAGCTGCCCAAAGGTCAAGGTGTAACCGGTCGTGGTCTCGTCAGCCGAGTCCTGGATGCGGCGGGAGGCCGTCCCGGTCACCGTGGTCAATCCAGTCGGCGTCCAGATCGCCGACGCCTCGACGATGGGAGCTTGAAGCGGCTTGAACTGCGGGCTTTGGAACTGCCGGAACTCGTAGCCGGCCAGCACGCGGTATCGGATCAGGCCGGTGTCGTAGTCCAGGCCGCCAAGCACAGCCACGTCGTTGTAGTCGCGGTGCGGCTGGCCGCCCACCGGGTTGAGGTAGATCGCCTGCGAGTCCCGTATGACGACGATGACGTCGCGCCGCGTGGACAGCTCGTAGCCCGCGGTCAGGCTCGGGGTCGTGACGATGCGGTTCCGGTAGCTTTGGTTGTAGTTCGTGCCCGCAACGAGGCTCGTGCCGAAGTTGAACGATGCAATGTCAAGCAGGGGCGTCAGGAAGGTGCGTCCGAAGTTGATGCGGTAGCCTAGATCGAGGATATCGATGTTGAACTGCAGCGGCTGCTGCAGCAACGGAACATCCAAGCCGCCCGGCAGCTCCGACAAGGTCAGGTGCGTGTAGTTGAAAGTTGCGTAATCGTTGCCGACCTGGTAGCCGGCATTGAGCTGCGCCGTGAAGTTGGTGAAGGATTGCAGCTGCTGGCTGGGATACTGCAGGCTGTCCACGTCGAGCGACGCCTGGATGTTGCCTAGCGAGTAGTCGCTGGCCGCGGTCAGCGAGGCATTGGTCTCGATCACGGCGCTGCCCTGCGGCCGGGGCGTGCCGAGCACGTTGTTGTCGTAGCCAACGCTCTCGACGAGGTTCGGCCGGATGACGAAGGTTCCCACCTGCACGCCGCTGCTGTCGTATTCGGGCCGTGAGCGCGACGTCACGGTGACCCCAGGATCGAACCCCGTGCCGCCTGCGCCGCTGACTTGCAGATACTGATCGAACAGCGGCAGCTGCGCCACCTGCGCCCGCACCGGAAAGGCTGACCCGGCGGCAAGCACGACGGCCACCACGCCCGCCCGCCAGAATCTCGTGCCCTGTTGCCGGTCGGAGCCGGTCCAGCGCCGGGCCGCTACGCCGCTAATTTGCAAACATCGTACAAGATCAGGCACAACCTACACTCTTCAGGAAGGATCATCCAGCGATGCCTGGCTTCTTACACGACACCCTTGCCGGATGCGACAGGCGTTCAAATGCGGCAGGGTTGACCCGCAACATGCTCGGCTTGGCTGTCATGACGTGCATGCTGGGCCTCGGTTCGATCCAGCCCGCATCCGCTCAGATGCTGGAAGGCGCGCCGCCCGCCCCGACGCCTGAGTCGCTGAGGCGCCGGGTCATGGCAAGCTGTGCCGACGACGTGGTTCGGTTCTGCCCGAACCTGAGCGGCGCGTCCTCGCCGCAGAACCAGCTGATCTGCCTGCGGCCCTACAAATCGGACCTCTCGCTCGGCTGCCGCGGCGCGGTGAAGGCGGCGAGCCGTTAGCATGATCCTGTGGGCGCTTGAGGGTGACCGTCAAGCAAGTCAGGCCAGAGGCTCTGCCTCTGGACTCCGCCAAAGGCGAACCTTTGGAATCTTTTTATGTAAAATGGTTTCCAAAGGCCTCAGGCCTTTGGTGGGTCTGGGCAAAGCCCAGCCTTGCTTTGCGACAAGTTAGTACCCGAAGCTATTGGTGTTATTTCGCTGCTGACATTGGCGCCTCAGCTACGGCCGTCGGATATGACCGTGCCTCCCGTCCAAGCGCCTCATAAACCGCGGCCGTGCGCAGGGCGACCGCATCCCAGCGCAGCGTCTCGCCTGAGACCTGGCGTGCGTGCAAGCTGCAGGATGCAGCGAAGGCGCGGTCCTCGATCATGCGTGCAAGCGCCGCCGTGAACGCGGCAACATCCTCGCATGGCGTCAGAATCCCGGTTGCGCCGTCGTCCAGCAGTTCACGGAACTCGCCGATCCGTGAGGCCACCACCGGACGGCCGAACGCTAGGGCCTGGTGCAGCACGGCGCTGCTCTCGATCTCGCGGTATGGGAACACCGCGACGCAGCCCGGCGCCAGCACCGAGGCCACCGCGTCGTCGGCGATGAAGCCCGGCTCGATGGCCGCCCGCGCCGCAAGCCCATGCTCCTGCACCATCGCATGCAGGGGGCCGAGATCCATGTAAGGCTTGCCCACGATGCGCAGCCGCGCCTGGGCCTGCAGCTGTTCCGGCAGCGCCGCGAACGCCTTGATCAGGATGTCGGCGCCCTTGTAGGGCTTGATCTTGCCGAACAGCACGAAGGTGATCTCCCCCGTCATGGGGTCCGGCGCGTTGCTTCGGGCCGGCCCGGTGGTCCCCTGCGGCACGATCACGATCCGCCCGGCTGGCACGCCTTGCGCCCGCAACCTGGCCTCGCCCTGTTGGGTGTGCACGATGAGCCGGTCGAAGCCCGCCAGGCTTTCGGGAAAACCGCGGGCCTGCAGCCTCGAGGACGGGTCGCCGTTGAACGCGTTGGTGTCGTGCACGGTCAGCACCAGCGGGGCGATGCGGCGCAACGGCGGCAACATGCGGCGGTCCACCATCGGCAGCGGCAGCCACTGGAAATGGATCACGTCCGGCTTTGCCCGGCGGAGCAGCGCCGTCAGCCGGGCCATGGACCAGGCATGGTCCAAACCTTTCACGGCAAGCCGCAGCTTTCCGGGCAGGGCGGCGACCGGCGCGCTGCCGGCCAGCCGATAGAACGCCTTCACCAGCCGGACGCCGGACGCGTCGCCATCGTCCGCACCGGGCCGGCGGCCGTAGAGCGTGACGTGGTGGCCGGCTTGCTCCAACCCAGCCGCCAGCTCCCGGTCATAGAACAGGGTGAACAGCGAGGGGTCGATCAGGGCGACCTGCATGGCTTGGCTAACCTTGCTTCTCCAAGACCACCGCGAAGTCCCGCGGGACGGGACGGGCCGGGCCGCGCGCCGAGGCGGGTGGGTTCCAGGTCTGGAACCGGTCGCCGCGAACCGAGCGGCCGACGCCGATGCCGGTGGCGACGAAGGCGCTCAGCACGTCCCGGATGGTGGCCAGCTTGCCTTTGCGTGCGGCCAGGCTGGCCCCGAGCAACAGCGTGGCGACGGCCAGCAGGCCCACCGCAGCCCAGCCTGCCCCAGCCAGCGCGAGGCCGGCCAGGATCGCCACGCCGCCGAACGCGAGCAGGTAGATCGCGACCCAGCGCAGCAGCTTGTGGGAGACGTACTTGTAACGGTCCAGCAGCGGCATGGCGCGCAGGCGCGGCCACAGCGCACGGTGCACGTTGAACGCCTGGCAGGCGATGCGCACCTTGCGGCGGAACTCCTCGCCCGGGCGCGACACACTCTCCTCGAAGGCGTGCGCGTCGTCCGCCCGCACGATGCGGCTGCCCTCGCAGAGGATCGCCAGCGAGACGTACATGTCGTCGATCAGGTCCGCCGGCGGCGGCCGGTGCAGAGCGCGGCGGATCGCGAAGATGGAGCCGTCCGCCCCCATCACCGACCCGGTGGCGCTCTCCAGCGCCTTGATGCGCTCTTCCAGCCGCCAGTAGAGCGAGCCGGTCTCGGCCGTCGCGTTGCCGTCCGGCCCGGTGTAGAGCAGGTGGCCGCACACTGCGCCGACCGCCGGGTCAGCGAACGGGGCGAGCAGGCGCGGGACCGCGTCGGCGGCGAACATGACGTTGGCATCGCTGAACACCAGCAGGTCGGCGCTGGTCCGGCTCACCAGCGTGTTCATGCCGTGCGTCTTGCCGTGGCGCGCCGCCGAGGCGACGAGGTCTATCTGGTCCCCGTAGCCGCGCAGGATGTCGGCGGTGCGGTCCGAGGCGCCATCGACGTAGACCAGGATCTGCAGGCCGGGCACTGCCGCGCGCATCGCCAGCATGTTGTCCACCTTGGCGCGGATCACCTGCTCCTCGTTGTAGGCGCAGACGCACAGGGCCACGCTGCCCGCGATCTGGCCGGTCGGCCGGAGCGGCTGCGGACGCCGTTTCGCCAGCAGACCCAGGCTGAGCGGGTATGTCGTGAACGGATGCAGGGCGAGCAGCGCCAGCCCGCTTCCCGCGGTCGCCAGCAACGTCCCGCTCCAGAGGGCGTAGCTCACGCCCGCTGCATCAGCACGGCGACCAGCGGCGTGCGTGCCGCGGCGGTGAGCCGTGCGGCTGCGTCCCGCGCCACAGCACGGTCAACCCGTCCGTCGATGACAAGGACCGCCGAGTCGGCCCGTTGCACCAGCGGCACGGCGTCGGCCGTCGCAGCCGAGGGGGCGTTGACGACGACGAGGTCGTACTCGGCGCGGGTCTCGACCAGCAGGTTCTGGAAATGCACGCCGTTCAGGGCCTCGTGCGCGCCCGTGCGCCCGGTGGCGAGCAGCAGGTCAAGGCCTGGATAGGCGTCCGGCGTCACCGCGTCCCGCCAATCCGCGCCGCCGAGCACGGCAAGCAGGCCGGTTTGCCCCGACACCGTGCCCCGAGGAGGCCGCGCGCCCAGGGTGGCAGCCAGCGGCGGCGTATGCAGGTCGGCCTCGATCAGCAGCACCCGCTCACCCGAGTTGGCCACGGCGCGGGCGAAGCAGGCGGCAAGCGGCCCGGACAGCGACGCGGACGCCGGCACGGCCGCCTCCGGCAAGAACAGGATGCAGCGCGGCACGCCGGTACGACCGGTGAAGCGCAGCCTGGCATGCAGCGCGCGCATCGCCTGCGTGTCGGCGTCCCCGGCAGCGGATGGCGGGCCGGAGGCGAGCAGGCCCTGGCCGTTGCGGACCATCTGGCGCGGCAGCGTGGCCGCGACGACCAGCCCGGTCACCTGCGTCAGGTCTTCCGCGCTCTCGATCCGCCGCGCGCCCTTCAGCTGCGTGAGCGCCAGCAGGCAGCCGAACAGCCCGCCCCCGGAGCCGCCCATCAATGCGGCCAGCCGCATGTTCGGCCCCGAGGGGGAAGCGGGCGGCACCGCCGGGCTCAGCACGCGGACATCCGGCGTCTTGCTCGTCACCGGCTGGGCCACCGTTTGCTGCGACCGCTCCAGCAGGGTTTGATAGAGCCCGCGGCGGGTCGATGCCTCCTGCTGCAGCTGCTCCAGTCCGGCGCGGGCGTTCTCGGCGGTCACGGCGCCGTGACGGGCCGCTTCCAGCTGCTGCTTCACGTCCGCCTCTTGGTCCCGCGCGACGCGAAGCTGGGCGCCGAGCGAGGCCACGATCCGAGCCGTCTCGCTGCTGAGCTGGGACTGCGCCGATGCGAGCTGGGCGGCTGCCGCGCGCATGCCCGGATAATTGGGGCCGTAGTGCGACGACAGCTCCGCCAAATGCTGGGAGGACTGCGCCACCTGGTTGCGCAGCTGCGAGATGGTCGGCGCCTGCAGCACCGAGGCGAGCGCATCCGACGAGCCCTGCTTGGCCGCCGCGGCTGCCCGCTCGTAGCTCACTTCCAGCTGCGACCGTTCCAGGGTGGCGCGCGCCGCCGCCGTGGTCAGCTCCTCGACCTGCTGCTGCCCGACGCTGCCGGCCCGCACGCCGACCACGTCGCCTTTGCTGCGAAGGTCGCGTATCTGCTGCTCGACCGCATCCAGGTCGGCACGCGCCTGCACGACCCGCTCCGCGATGGCGGCGCTGGCGTCCGCGTTCGCGTCGCCGCGGTGGCGCGCGCGTGACGCCACGTAGGTGTCGACCAGCGTGTTGACGAACCGCGCCGCGAGCTGCGGGTCCTCGGAGGTGAACGAAATCGCGATGACCAGGCTGCGGTTGTCCTGGAAGATCGACAGGGCGTGCGTCACGCTACCCACCACCGGCTCATCCGAGGGCGGCAGGGAGACGCCCGGCGGCAACGGCGGCGGCACCGGCAGGAACGGCGACAGCAGCCCGCCGACCGCGTCCTTCATGCGCTGCTGCAGCGTGATCGGGCGAAGCGCCGGGTTGAACTCGGGGTTGGCGTCCAGGTGCAGCTGGCCTGCCACCTGCGAGATGAAGGCCCGGGACGAGAGCGCCTGCACCTCGGTGTGGATCATGGGCATCGGATCGGGCGAGTTGTCGTCCCGCAACGCGCCGCTGAGCTCGGGGATCGCGAAGTGGTCGCCTTCCACCGCCATGAGCGAGCTGGCGGTGAAGACCTTGGGCAGGGTGTGCGAGTAGATGAACGCGGCTGCCGCGGCCAAGACGGCGCACAGCGCGATCAGCCAGAGGAAGCGGCGAAGCAGCTGCGTGAGCTGGCTGAGCATGACAGTCGTGTCCGACTGCGCGGGGCCGTCCATGCCGACAGGGTGGGAAGACACGTAGGTGTCCATGGCGCGTCTCCGGTTGGTGCAGCTCAGCTACGCGACAGCGAGGCCAGCCTCGGCCGCGCAGCAGCCTGCCGCGGCTCCGCCGGCAGGTCCACCAGGACGCTCGGCTGCGTGTCCGACCCGACGGCGTCCCGTGCGGCGAGCAGCAGCGCATGGTGCATCAAGCCGCGCTCGGCGAACACGAACAGGTCCGACCCTTGCATGGCGGGCTGCAGCAGGTGGACCGCCTTCAGCCGCTCCCAGCACGGCGCGGAAAGCTGCCGGCCGCCGACCGTGACGCCGCCATCCGCCGCCTGCACCACGGCGAGCCGGCCCCACGGGTCCTGCGGCGCGCTCGCGATGCGGCGCAGGGCCAGCACCATCTCCGAGTCGCGCCCATGCGAGGTCAAGGCGCCGTAAAGCGAGATGACGCGCGGCCCGGCATCCTCGATCAGCCGGCTGACGGCCTCTTGGAAATCCGCCTCTAGGACCGTCGCGTCGCCCCGCCCCTTGGCCGCCTGAGCCAGGCGAAGGCCGAGCAGCTGCGCCATATAAGGCATTCCCCGCGCCAGCACGGTGATCCGCGCCACGACGGAGGCCGGGAAGGCGATCCCCGCATCTGCCTCGCCGCGCGCGATCAGCATCGCCACGTCGCGGTCGCTGAACAGCGGCAGGTGCACGCCGAGCACGGCGCGCTGGATGGAGGGATGCTGGCCGAGGATCTGGTCGAGGTTGTCCGAGACGCCCACGATCAGGAACTGCAGGGGCGCCCCGCGATCCGACAGCTGCTTGATGAGGTCCGCCAGGCGGGTCCGCGTGCCAGGGTCCTCCACGCGGTCGAACTCGTCCACCACGCAGACGAGGAACCTGCAGTCCAGCCGTTGCGGCAGGGTGACGATGTCCAGCGGGCGAAGCGGACCCGGCGGCAGCGCGGGCGAGCAACCCTCGTCGCCCTGGTCCCGCGGCAGCCCCGGCACGGCCCGGGCCGCCAGCAGCGATTGCGGCAGGTCCCGCATGAGCCCGCGCATGAGGTCGTCGAAGGTCGTACCGGCCTCGCAAGTATGGCGGGCCACGATCGTGCCGGAACGGCGCAGCGCCTCGACCACCCGGTTGGCGAGCGAGGTCTTGCCGCGGCCTCGTTCCGAATAGAGCACGACGTGGGCGCGGTCCTCCTGCAAGGTTTGCAGGATGCGCTCCAGCTCGCGCTCGCGGCCGATCAGCCGGTGACGCCCGGTTTTGGGCTGCGTCGGCGTGAACGCCTCGCCCGGGGCTGCAACCCTGACCCGCGGCGGAGCAGGAGGCGGAGCGTGGATGACGATCGGCGCAGGCGGCGGGCGGCGAAACCAGCTCATCAAGCTGCACCCTGACGTTTCAAGACTGCCGGCACCGTCTTGGCGAGGATCGCCAGGTCATGCCAGAGCGTCCAGTTCTTCACATACCAGGTATCGAGCTGGACCCGATGCTCGTAGCTTGTATCCGATCGCCCGCTCACTTGCCATAGGCCGGTGAGGCCGGGACGCGCCTCGCAGTAGAAGGCGATGTCCTCGGCGTAACGGACAACCTCGGACCGCACGATGGGGCGCGGGCCGACCAAGCTCATCTCCAGCCGCAGCACGTTGAGCAGCTGCGGCAGCTCGTCGAGGCTGGTGGTGCGAAGCAGCTTGCCGATCCAAGTCACGCGCGGGTCCCGCCGCAGCTTGCGCGTGTCGGCCCACTCGGCGGCGGCGGCGGGGTCGCTCTCGAGCAGGCGGCGCAGCACCGCGTCCGAGTCCACCACCATGGAGCGGAACTTGAGGCACGGGAACTCACGCCCGCCAGCGCCGACCCGCTTGTGCGCGAACAGCGCCGGGCCGCCGTCAAGCTTCACCATGGCGGCGATCGCGAGCAGGACAGGCGCTGCCGCCAGCAGGAGCGCCGATGCGACGCAAAGATCGAACACCAGCTTGGCCGCGCGCGACACCGGCCGGGCAAGGTTGTTGCGATACGAGAACATGATCGTGTCGTGGCTGAAGAAGCTGGTCTGCTCGAAGCCCAGCACGGGCAACCCGTCAAGCCGCGGCATGGCGGCGAACGGCACGCGCTCGCGCACCAGCGACTGGGTGAGCGTGCGGGCGCCCGGGTCGCTGGTGTCCAGGCTGAGCACCAGGAGGTCGGCGGCGTGGCGGCGCAGCACGAGGCGCCACTGGCCGGCCTCGTGGCTGGAGCCAGCCCGCGAGCCAAGCTCGGTCGGGCACACGACTCCGGCGATCTGGTAGCCGAGCCGGGGTTCGGAGAGCAGCGCCCGCTCCGCCTGCTTCGCCATGTCGGGCTGGCCGACGACCACGACGCGGAGCTGCCAAAGGCCGGCACGGTCCAGCATGTTGCGGATGACGGTCCGCGACAGCACGGCGGTGAACGGGAACAGTGTCCAGGCCAGCCCGAGCAGCAGCCGAGAATCGTGGCGCTGCATCGAATACTGTAGGAAGCCGCCGCACAGCAGGGCGGCCATGCTGTAGGCCAGGATGTCGCGCAGCTCGCTCCAGAACGGCACCCGGCGCCAGTAATGGCCGGCCCGGGCGAACGCCAGCGCCACGCCGGCAAGCGGCACGCCAAGGGTCAGCAGCATGGCCTGCCACTGGGCGGCGTCGCCCTCGGCCGCGCGCGGCAGCCACGCGCCGGGCTGTCCTGCCATCGCCGTCGCAACGAGCGCCGCAAGGTAGGCGGACAGGGTGAAGGCGCCCAGGTCGGTCAGCACCAAGGCAACGGCGCAAGCCAGCCGCGGCGCCCGGATGGAACGGGCGAGCGGCCAGGCGAACACCGCCGAAGCCGATATGGCCCCGCGAGGGCTTGGCGGCGTGGAACTGTCGAGATCTCGGCCATACCGTGGCTTGAGCGGCGTTACGACGGACATCATGATTCCCGCATGTCGTTGTTAGCCTCAGACCAGGACGACAGACGTTCACCCATTTTAGGATAATTTTTTGTTATAGCTGTCAGCATCCCGCTATCATGCCGCAGTGCACCATAGCCCGAACCAGTCGCATCTTGCTAGCGATTTGCGCAAGCGCCTGGCAACCGTTAGCGTATCAAATCGTCAAATTGTGAGCGGCTTGCGGTATACCCTACGCAAAACTGTGTCTTTTAGTACAACAATGCGGTTTAATTAGACATTTTAGCAATTTATGACAAGATTGCATGTTTCGGCCTTGCGGGACCCGGGTGGCTATGATGAGTAGGGCCGACGGTCTGGAACGTGCCACCCCGTCGCCCGCCCCACGCTTTTCACGTACCGGATCGGCATGGCCCTGACATCCACCCGGACCAGCGAACGGCGGCGAACCGACCTGCGCGGCGTCCTGCTCGCCGCGATCGTCCTGGCCACCACGGCGTGGTTCGTGCTTCCCGCCCTGAACGGGGCCTACACCGAAGGCTTCCAGGCCACGCTCGTCATGGACGCGCAGGCGCTGCTCCAAGGCCGGCATGACGGCATCGACCCGCTCTACCGGCTTGACAACGACTTCTTCTTCTCGACGCGGCTCGGCGTATCGGCGGTGCTGGCCGGGCTGATCTGGCTCGGCCTGTCCGGCGCCGCCGCGTTCCGGCTCATCATGCTGGCCATGCTGCTCGCGCTGCTGGCCGCGAATGCAGCGATCCTGGTGCGGCGCTACGGCGTCCGCCCGGCGCTGGCCTGCGTTCCGGCCCTGCTGCTGCCGGGCCTCTTTGAATCCGCCTGGTTCTTCAACGACAACGTGCTGTCCGCGGGCTTGTCCAGCGCAGCGCTGGCCCTGGCCTGGTCCCGCCCGAAGCTGGCCGCGACGGCTGCGGCGGCAGCCCTGTGGGGCTTGGCCGTCGCTTGCCGCACCGACGCGGTCCTGCTCGCCCCGGCGTTCGTCGCCCTGCTCTGGTTCGGGCAGCCCACCTGGCCGCAGCGGCTTCGCCACGCCGCGGTGGCCATCCCGATCGCGGTCGCCGTTCCCATCCTCGTCTACGCGTCGCTCGGCTTCGACATCCTCGACGTGATCGGGCTGACCCGGCGCGCCACCGCGGCCTGGGACCGCACAGACCCGCTCCGCCGCGTGGCCTACCCGTTCCTGAAAGGCATATCGCTGCCAGGCGACATCCTCCTGGCCGCAGGCGCATGGGCCGTGGTGGCGCAGCGGCAATGGCGCGAGATCGTGCTCTGCCTCGCCGTCCCGGCCCTCTACGGGCTTGCCTACGGCCGCATGCTGACCGAGGTGCGCTACCTGCTGCCGCTGTCGCCCTTCCTCGGCGTGCTGATGGTCGAGGGCGCGCGTGCGATCCGGCGGGCGCGCCCGGCGCGACGCCGGCTGGGGGCAGGGGCTTTCGCCATCGCCCTGCTGCTCTGCTTCGTGCCTCCGGTGCTGGTCCCGCCGCACGCGCTGGCTTTCCTGTCGACCGACCACGACATGCCGCGGCCGTCCGTCGGACGCTTCTGGTCGCCGGTGCTCGGGATGTGGTGGGACCGCACGCTGCAGGACGGGGAGGGCGCGATCGCCTCCGCCCTGGAAGCGGCGGCGGCGGCCAGCGCCGCATCGCCATCCGGCAACCCGGGCATTGTGGTGTCCACGTATTGGACGCCGGACCGCATGGTCGACCTCATCCTGCGCGGGCATGGGTTCATCCCCGTCCCGCAGGCAGCGAGCGCGGATACGTTGCCATCTTCCTGCCACGAGATCGGCGAACTATTCGAGCGCGGCCCTGAACGGATGCTCCATCTGCGCCCTCACATTCCAATGTTGCCGACCCAGCATGAGCCGGTGACGTGGCGCGCCCTCGGCGAGCCCTGCCTGCGGGCGCTCGGCGTCCCGCCGCAGGAAAAGCTGCTGGTGGCCGGCTGGATGCAGATGAACGCGCCGCCGCCGGGTTTTAACGCCGTAGGAACCCAATCCCTGTACGTTCCGAGCCTCGGTCTCAGGTGGTGGTCCGGCCGTTCCATCGCTGCTGAGACGTATGCGTACGACGTGGCCCTGGCGCCGGAGGCGGCGATCGCCGGCCTGCTGACGCCGGTGAAGGACGATGCCGAGGAACAGGCCGGGATGGCAGCGATCCTGCACCGCGACCGGCTGCAATGACTTTTGCAGTGACCTTGGCAACGCCCGCCTGCGCCGTGCCGCCTTTGGGGTTTTGAGGCAGTATGAGGATGGTATTCTCTCCCACCATAGCCAACCGGCTGCTCTCGGGGCTGCCGGCAGCGGATCTGGAACAGCTGCGCCGGCACTTGGTGCCGGTGCGGCTGGTGCGTGGCCAGGTCCTGATCGAGCGCGGCCAGGCGGCTGAGCACATCTTCTTCATCGAGGACGGCATCGCGGCGCTGATGGCGCAGACCGACGACGGCAAACCCGCCGTGCAGGTGGCCATGATCGGGCGCGAGGGCATGGTCGGCGGGCTGGCGCTGCTCGACGGCGCCTCTCCGCCCTATGCCGGAGTCGTCATGCAGCTGCCGGGCGGGGCGTTGCGGATCGCCGTCGCCCAGCTTCGCCGCTGCATGGACGACAGCCCGGCCGTGCGGGACGCCGCGATGCGGTTCGTCCAGTCGCTCACCCGCCAGATCATGGAGACCGCCGCCTGGAACGCCAGCCGCACGCTTCGCGAACGCTGCGTGCACTGGCTGCTGATGGCGCACGAGCGGGTGGAGGGGGACGACCTGCCGGTCACGCACGAGGCGCTGTCG
Source organism: uncultured Acetobacteraceae bacterium (assembly GCA_964246185.1). GTDB lineage: Bacteria > Pseudomonadota > Alphaproteobacteria > Acetobacterales > Acetobacteraceae > LMUY01. Next base: position 15,856 of record CAXTPP010000010.1, on the reverse strand, counting down.
GCCCTGCTCGGCGTGCGCCGTTCCGGGGTGACGGTCACCATGGCGGCGCTGCAGGAGGAAGGGCTGGTCCGCATCAGCCGCGGCCGCATCCGCGTCATGGACCGGGCAGGCCTGGCGTTGTTGGCGGATGGCGCCGGCCCGCGCGGACGCTGCCCCCCCGCGCCCCAACCGCCTGCGTCCCAGCCCCATGCCTCCGGCGTGCCTGCCGGCGGCGTCGTGGACCGTAATGACGTGCATGCCGGGCTCGTGATAGAGGATGCCATCCTTCATGCGCCGGGTCATGCCGGCCACGTCGCCTCCCGCCCGTCCGTGCGTTGACGGCCACGCACCAAAGAGAAAGGTATCGCCTGTGACACGCCCCTTGCACGACGCCATGCGGCGACTGGCTGCTCCCCCACGGCTGGCCGCGCCCCGACGACTGGCTGCGCCCCGACGACTGGCTGCGCCGCTGGCCGCGTCCGTGGCCTGCTGCTTGTGGTTGGCCGGCTGCGCGCCCGGCGGGGACTTGCCGCTGCTGTCCCAGTACGACGCGCCGCGCTACAAGCTCGGCAGCGGCGACCAGGTGCGCATCATCACCTTCGGCGAGGACCAGCTGACCGGCGAGTTCCGGGTCGATGAGCAGGGCCAGATCGCGCTTCCCCTGCTCGGCAGCGTCTCTGCGACCGGCCTCACGACGCAGCAGCTCGACCAGCGGATCGCCAGCGAACTGCGGTCCCGCAAGGTGCTGAGCGACCCTTCAGTGAGCGTCGAGGTGCTGGCCTACCGGCCGATCTTCGTGCTGGGCGAGGTGGCCCGGCCCGGCCAGTATCCCTACCAGCCGGGCATGACCATGCTGACCACAGTGGCCGTCGCCGGCGGCTTCACCTTCCGCGGCGTGCAGAACTACGCGGGCGTGGTACGCACCAGCGACCAGCACAAGGCGGTGGAAGGCAAGATCGTGCCAAGTTCCTTCATCGCGCCGGGCGACGTGATCAAGGTCTTCCAGCGGCGGTTCTGATGCTGATGACCGTTGAGCAAGCAAGGCCAAAGGCTCCGCCTCTGGACTCCGCCCAAGGCGGAGCCTTTGGAATCCATTCATGTAATCAAACAGTTTCCAAAGGCCCCGGCCTTTGGTGGGTCTGGGCAAAGCCCGGCCTTCACGCGCCGATGCGGGCTGCGATGGCGCGCGGGGCGAAGCCCAGCCCCCAAAGCTCCCGCAGCAGCCGCAGGCCGGCCGGGAAGCAGGCGATCGTGGCCGTGCAGGCGAGGTAGGCCGATGCGCCGCACAGCGCGAGGCGCAGGGCGGCTGGCAGCGTGCCGGCCAGGCCCGCGCCTGCCGCCGAGGCTGCCAGCCAGGCCGCTGCAGCTCCGGCGGCGAACGGAGCGGCCGCCCGGACCACGTCGTTGCGTTGGACCGGGCCCCGCCTGGTGGCGCCCCATAGCGGCAGGCCGTGCATGACCAGGCCGAACACCGCGTAGGACCGGGCGACGCCGACCGCGCCCCAGGGCAGGCCCACCAGCACCGCCGTCACGATGAGGACGGTACGGGCGGTGGCGAAGCGCAGCTGCTCGGCGGTGCGGCCCTGGCTCACGAACAGCCAGGAGGCGGACAGGCTGAGCGGGGCGAACCCGGTGGCGATGGCGATGGCCGCCGCGATCGGCGCCGCCGCGGCCCAGGCCGGGCCGAGCAGGAACGGCACCAGCGTCGCCGCCATGGCCGCGATGAACGCGACCACGGGCACCGTTATCAGCAGCAGCGCCTGCAGCATCAGCAAAAAGGCCCGGCGGTAGCGGTCGGGCGACGCCTGCAGCCGGGACAGAAGGCTGTCCGCGACGCGGGAGACCGGCAGGCTGATGGCGCCCATGGGCGAGGCGATCAGCTTGAAGGCACGGTCGTACAGGCCGAGCGCCACGCGGTCGCCGAACTTGCCGATCAGCACCATGTCGAGGTTGGCTCCGACGAAGCCGATGAGGTTGAAGCCGGTCATGTGCCCGCCGAAACGCAGCAGCGACATGGTGCCGACATGCCGCCGGGGCAGCGACGGCCACCAGCGCGACCAGGACCAGGCCATGGCCAGGATCGTCAGCCCGTTGGTCGCCTGCATGAGCACCAGGGACCAGTAGCCGAATCCGGACCAGGCAGCGGCGATGCCGACCGCCACGGAAACCGCGGTGCAGGTGACGTCGATGGTGGCGAGCGGGATGAAGCGCATGTGGCGGTTGAGCAGGGCGATCTGCTGCGCGCCGAGGCCGCCGACGACCAGCAGGGCCGAGAGCCAGAGGGTGATGGCGAACAGGCGCGGCTCGCCGTAGAACCAGGCGATGAGCGGGGCGGCCAGGCAGGTGAGCCCGGCGAGCGCCGTGCTGACGGCGGCGTTGACCCAGAACAGGTTGGACAGCTGCTGCTGGCTGATGGTGGCGCGCTGCACCGTCGCCTGCGACAGGCCAAGCTCGTTGAAGATCCAGACGAAGTTCAGCAGCGGGCCGATCATCGCGATCAGCCCGAACTCCGCCGGCGGCAGCAGCCGGGCCAGGGCCAGCTGTGCGCCGAACTGCAGGGCGAAGCGCAGGACCTGCCCGAACAGGGTGGCGGCGACCCCATGCACCGAGCGGCGCTTGAGCGCGTCGGCAGGGACGGCCCCCGGCAGCGCCGCATCGGCGGGCAGGCTATCCACGCCGGCCCACCCGCAGCGACGCGAGCCGCACGCCGGCCGGGTGTGCGGGCGCGGCAGGCAGCATGCCGAGGGCGACCAGGTGCGCGCGGTCCTTGGCGGCCTGGGCCAGGCGCTGGCGGAACTCCGGGGTGACGGTGGGGGCGAAGCGGGCCAGCGGGTCGGCGGCTGCCTCCACCGGCCGCAGCGGCGCGGCGTCGTCCGTCGGGAAGTAGCCGTAGCGCGCTGCCAGCGGCCAGGACGCGATCACGCGCCGGGCGTAGTCCTCGCTCAGGCCCGGCGTCTGCGAGTGGTAGGCGGCGGCGGCGCGGCGCCAGTCCCCCACCTGGACGAACAGGCGGCCCAGGAAGCCGGCGGCGTACACCACGTTGGCGTCGGGTTCGAATGCCTGGTCGATCGAGGCGAAGGCTTCGGGATGGTACATCAGGTTGACCTGCATGCAGCCGACATCAATCGACTGCGTGCCCGCCGCTTGCAAGGCTTGGACCGCTGCGACGGCATCCGCCCTGGTTTCGAAGATGCGGCCCTGGCCGCCGACGTTGATGCTCCACGGCCAGGGCGTGACCCGGGCGGTGCGCGGCTCGGCGCGTCCGCTCTCGACGACGCCGATCGCGGTCAGCAGTTGGGGCGGGGTGCGGGCGGACTTCTCGGTGCGGGCGATCGCGGCCTCGCACAGCGCGCCGTCCCACGGTGGCCCAGGCGGTGGTCCAGCCGGCGGCCTGGCCGTCGCGGCCCCGGCGTGGCAGAGGCCGATCAGCAAGGCGAAGGCGAACCGGGTCGCCGCTGCACGCACGGCCTCAGCCATGCCGCTGCGCCGCAGGCTCGCGGGCTGGGAGCGTCACGACGATGCTGCCCGGGCGCGGGAGGTCGGCGCCCGTGGCGGGCAGCTGGGGATGGGCGGCGTCCTGCCACGCCGGGTCCATCGTGGCGATCATGTGTGCCAGGGCGCTGGCCGCGCCTGCATCCTCGGCGAAGAAGTAGCCGATCCATGGTTGCCGCTGCCTCGGCGCGCCCGGTTCGGGATCGGCCGCCTCGTAGCCTTGGGCGCGCAATGCCTGGACCAGCCCGGCGGCGTGCTGCTGCCCGGCCGCGTCGCCGCGTGGGTAGGCCACGAAGACGCGGGGCGGCACCGCCGCAGGCAGGGCGAACTCGACGGGTTTGCCTGGAACAGGCTGCGCGGGTGCGGGCGCAGGTTCTGGCTGCATGGGTTTTGCAGCCGGGGCCGGCGGCTCCGCAGCCAGCGCGGGCTTGGGAGGTGCTGTCGCGGGTGTTTCAGCCCTGGGCGGCATGGCGGTTCTGTCATGCGGCCTGAGCAGCGATGCCGTGGCCAGCCCGGCTGCCAAGGCGCAGGCAATTACGCTGGCCGCCACAATTTGCCGCAGCCTCCTGCCCGGCGCTGCCGGGTTCAGTGTTGCGCCCGGATTGCCCTTGGCCGCGGCGGCTTCCTCCGCTGCGGCCTCGGCTGCCGTGGCGGCGAGGGCGTTGCCCTGTGCGATGTCCGCTGCGGCGGCGACGTGGGCGGCGGTGACGGAGGACGAGCCTTCGACTCGCGCCAGGAACACGGCAAGCTCGGCCAGCATCTCGCGCTGCTGCGGCGGCAGGGCCTGATGCTGGCGCAGGATGGCGACCGCGGCCAGGTCCAGCACCGGCCCTTTCGCAGGGACCGCGTGGATGTGGTCGCCTGCTGCATCGTGGCGTGCCATTTTAGAGTAAACCGCTCATTCAGGCACCCTGTAGCCTAGTTTGCAGCCGTAAAGCGGCGCGCGATGACAAAACTTGTTGATGGATGTCTGCAATAGTACAGTGCATCCGTAACGTTTGATTCGCATACAAGGACGATCATGGCAGCTTCTCCTCATTCGACGAATGAGGTTCACACGATAGGGCGAAGCTGGTAGCCACGGCGCGCTGAAAGAGTTTGCCATGTCCTTTTCGATTTGCCGCCGGTGACCACGCCTCCCGCCGTCACGCCCCCTGCTGTCACGGTCGTGATCCCGGTCTTCAACAGCGCGGCGACGCTCGCGCGGGCCGTTCAGTCCGTGCTCGACCAAAGCCTCGCCGGGTTCGAGCTGCTCGTCGTCGACGACGGCTCGACGGACGGCAGCCTCGCCCTCGCCCGTCGCATGGCCGCCGCGGACCCGCGCATGCAGGTCGTGGCGCTGCCGGAGAACGGCGGCAAGGCGCGGGCCATGAACCACGCCATGGGGATCGCCCGCGGCGCCTGGGTCGCCGTGCTCGATGCCGACGACCGCTACCTGCCGGATCGCCTCGCCACCCTCGTCGCGGCCGGCGAGGCGCAGGGCGCGGACCTGGTGGCGGACAACCAGCTGCACATCGACGACGCGACCGGGCAGGTGCTGCACGAGGCGTTCCACGCTGCCGGGCCGGGGCGCGAGGTGGGGCTGGCCGATTTCATCGCCCATTCCAACTCGGCGGCGAAGTTCGACTTCGGCATCCTCAAGCCCATGCTGCGGGCCGATTTCCTGCGCCGCACCGGGCTTGCCTACTATCCTGCGGCCAAGCTCGCCGAGGACTACTACTTCCTCATGGAGGCGTTCGCCGCCGGCGGACGCGGCTGGCTGGTGCATGCGCCGCTGTACGCCTGGACGCTGCCGTTCAGCCCGAGCACGCGGCGCTGGACGCAGACCGGCAGCGGCGCCTGGCGCTACGACTACCGCAACGCGCTCGCGGTCAACCAGCACTTCCAGGGCAAGCTGGCGGCCCAGGCTCATCTGACCCATTTGGCCCAACTGACCCGGCTGCTGCGGCGGCGGGAGCGGGACTACAGGGTGATGATCCACTACATGGACGCGCAGCGCACCCTGGCCGACACCGGCAGCCGCGGCCGGGCGCTGGGCATCATCGCGGCGCACCCGGGCACCTGGCCGCTGCTCGTCCGCCGGGTCATCGGGCGCGTTGCCCGCTTCGCCCGCCCGCGTCTCTCCGGCGCCTGACCCGGTGGCCGATCCGATGCCGTCCGCGCCCGGCGCGGCCCTGACAGCTGCGCCCGCTGCGCCGCGGGTCATCCTCATCACCGCGGGCGACAGCAAGGTCATGCCGGTGCTGCAAGGCCTGATCCGGTCGCTGGAGGCGTTTCCCGAGCGCGGCCGGGTCGAGATCGGCTGCCTGGACGTGGGCCAGACGGCGGAGGACCGCGCCTGGCTGGCGGACCACGGCGTGATCCTGGCCGTGCCGACCACGCATTTCGGCGTGGACATGAGCCAGCTCAGGCCATACGACCTCGCCGTCATCGCGCGCCCGTTCCTGCGCGACTACTTCCCGGGCCGAGACATCTATCTCTGGATCGATTCGGACGTGTGGTTGCAGGGCTGGTGGGTGATCGACGGGTTCTGCCAGGGCGCGCTCGACACCGGCCTGGCCATCGCCCACGAGCGCGAGCGCGCCTATGCGTTCCAGGGGCGGCTGTACGGCTGGTTCGCCAAGCACATGCTGCTGGGCTACGGCGCGGTCAACGCGGCCTGGCTGCTGTCCCGCCCGCACCTCAACGCCGGCCTGTTCGCCATGCGGGCCGACAGCCCCCAGTGGGAGCTGTGGATGCACGCCTACCAGGCCGCCTGGCAGCGCACCGGCAAGTTCACGCCGCACGACCAGTTCTCGCTCAACCAGGTCGTCTATGGCGGCGTGCTCGCGCGCCCGAAGGCGAAGGCGACCCTGCTGCCGACGCGCTACAACTGGATCTGCAGCCGCGGTCAGCCGATGTGGAACGATTCGGAGCAGGCGCTGTGCGAGCCCTACGCGCCCTACCGCCCCATCGGCGCCGTGCACCTTGCCGGGCCGGGCAAGACGACGGACTACGACATCCGCCGCACCGGCGGCGGCAGCTTCAAGGCGCGGCTGGTGCAGGGCGTGAGGCCACCATCATGAAGCCATCGCCATGAAAGCGGGCACGATCGCCTGGTTCATCATGCTGCACCAGAAGCCGCAGCAGTTCGAATGGCTGCTCAACGCGATCTATGATCCGGACGACCTCTATCTGGTCCACGTGGACCTGAAGAGCCTGTTCAACTTCAAAGGGCGCGGCGGCACCTGGACCGCCGCGCGCAAGCTGATCGCCGGCCGCCCCAACATCCAGATCATGCGCCCGCGCCCCACCAACTGGGGCGGCTGGAGCCTTGGGCGCATCAGCCTGGACGCCATCGGCCGCCTGCTCGACGCCGGGGCGGACTGGAGCCATTTCGTCAACCTGAGCGGCGAGTGCTACCCGACCCGGCCGCTGGCCGAGTTCCGCGCCGCCCTGCGCGCCCGCCCGGACGACGTGTATGTCGAGACCAAGGCGTTCGCCGACCTGCCGGCGGCCGACTGGCACCGCCGCCGCCCCCGCGTGATCGAGACGCCGGTGAAGATCCTGCCGCTGCCTGGCAGCCGGCAGCCGCCCAAGACGTTCCAGCTCGACCACAAGGGCTCGCAATGGGTGGTCCTGCCGCGCGCCTTCTGCGAGTGGCAGCGCAACTCGCCGCTGCGGCGGGACATGGACCGCTACCTGCGCTGGAGCCCGCTCAGCGACGAGCTGGTAGCGCAGACGCTGTTGCTGAACGGCCCGTTCCGCGACCGGCAGGCCCTGCACTACGGCCGTGCGATCCGCCTGGTGGAGCCAGCGCCGCACCCGACCGTGCTGACGATGGCCGACCTGGACTGGATTCACGCCAGCCCGGCCTACTTCGCGCGCAAGTTCGATGCCGGGACCGACGCGGCAATCCTGCACACGCTGGCTGGCGAGATCGGCGCTCGGCCGCCCTGATGGCCATCCGGCGCGGCCGTCCTGCGTCCGCCTCGCAAAGTTGCCATCAACGCAACGTTAATACTATAGTTTAGATCAGCCCGGGTCCAGCGCAAATATTGCGTCAAACAGGCAAGACATAACTCGCTCCAGCGCTAAACGGCATTGGAGATCAACACTATAAAACCCCAGATCGCAAGGCCCAATGCTACGCCGAAGATGACTCCGCGCGCGACCGAAAGCCGCGCACGCTCTGACGGCTGGCTGTCCGGCCCGGTCGTGCGGGTGGTCTCGTCACCTTGGTAAAAGTTCTTATGAACCTTGAATTGGGCCAAAACGGCCTCCGGTCATGCCTCTGTCAGCGGGGGGTCACGGCGGTCAAGCCGGAACCGTGCCGCCATAGCATGAGATAAGCACGCAAATGTCTGACCCGGCAAAATATTCACTGCGGCGTGATAACGTTATCGTAACATTCCGCCTTCGCCGCGATCCGAGGCTTGCCAGCAGTCTCTGAGGGTGAGCGTCAAGCAAGGCCAGAGGCTCTGCCTCCGGACTCCGCCAAAGGCAGAGCCTTTGCAATCCATTTATATGCAAGACGGTTTCCGAAGGCCCCCGGCCTTTGGCGGGTCTGGGCAGCGCCCAGCCTTGCTGGCTCACACCACGTGTTCCGGCCGCAGTGCGCAACCGCCTGCGGTTTCGGCCGTCTCCAGCTGGAACGTGCAGTGCGCGATGGCGAACTCCCTCTGCAGCAGGCTGCAGGCCATCGGCGCCAGGGCAGCCTGGCTGTCGGCCGCCACCAGGTGCGCCGTTGCGGCGGTGCGGGTGGTGGAGAGCGCCCAGATGTGCAGGTCATGCACCTCCAGCACGCCGGGCAGGGCCAGCAGGCGGCCATGCACCGCTGCAGGGTCGATGCCGGTGGGGACGGCGTCCATCGCGAGGTTTGTGGCTTCGCGCAGCAGGCCCCAGCTGCTCACGACGATGACGGCGGAGATGGCCAGGCTGGCCGCCGGGTCTAGCCAGAGCGCGCCGGTGAGGGTGATCAGCAGGCCGGCCGCCAGCACGCCGGCCGACACGCCGGCGTCGGCCGCCATGTGCAGGAATGCGCCGCGGACGTTCATGTCGTGGTGGCGGCCGCGCATGAACATCAGCGCCACCGCGCCGTTCACTACGATGCCAAGCGCTGCAACGTCCATCACGATGCCGCCTGCGACCGGCCCCGGGTGGAACAGGCGCCGCACGGCTTCCACCGCGATGGCGCCCGTGCCCACCAGCAGGACGCTGGCGTTGGCGAGGGCGGCGAGGATGCTGCCCCGGCCCCAGCCGTAGGTGCGCCGCGCCGTGGGCCGGCGCTCCGCCAGCACGGCGGCCAGCCAGGCGAAGCCGAGGCCCAGCACGTCGCCCAGGTTGTGCACCGCGTCCGCCAGCAGCGCGGCCGAGTGCGCCCAGACGCCCGCGCCCACCTGCAACGCGACGAGCGCGGCGTTCAGCGCCATGCCCACGGCGAACGCGCGGCCGAAGCTGCCAGGGGCGTGATCGTGCGCGTGGTTGTGCGCGTGGCCGTGCGCGTGGGAATGGCCGGCGTGATGGTCGTTGGGCATGGCGGCCATCATGCCTTGCCGGGATGGTGCGATGCCATCCCTTTGACGGACCCGCTTCACGCCTTAGATGCGGGACATGACCAAAACGATCCCGCCCGCTCCGCTCCGCCTGCCCGAGGGCCTGGCCGCCATGCCGCCATCCGCCAAGGCTTTGGCCGCCAAGGCTTTGGCTGCCGAGGCTTTGCCAGCTTGGGACCTGTCCGACCTGTATCCCGGGATCGGCAGCCCGCGCATCGCAGCGGACCTGGATGCGGCCGAGGCCGCCGCCGCCGGGTTCGCCGCCGCCTACGCCGGCCGGCTGGCGAGGTCGAGCGGGGCGGCCCTCGCGGCGGCGCTCTCGGAATACGAGCGGATCGAGGAGGCGCTTGGCCGGGTCATGTCGTTCGCCCAGCTGGAGTTCAGCGGCGACAGCACGGACGCCGCCATCGGCCAGTTCATGCAGTCCTGCTCCGAGCGGGTCACGGCGATCAGCTCCCACCTGATCTTCTTCAGCCTCGAACTGAACCGGCTGGACGACGCCGTGCTCGACGCCAAGCTCGCTGACCCGGCGCTCGCCCGCTGGCAGCCGTTCCTGCGGGACTTGCGAGTGTTCCGCCCGCACCAGCTGTCGGACGAGGCGGAGAAGCTGCTGCACGAGAAGTCCGTCACCGGCGCGCAGGCCTGGAGCCGGCTGTTCGACGAAACGGTGGCCGGGATGCGGGTGCCGTTCGGCGCAGAGGAACTAACCGTCAGCGACGTGCTGAACAAGCTGTCCGACCGGGACCGGGCGGTGCGCGAGCAGGCCGGCCACGCCATCGGGGCGGCGTTCGGCGGGCGGGTCAAGCTGTTCGGGCTGATCACCAACACGCTGGCCAAGGACAAGTCGATCAGCGATTGCTGGCGGCAGTACCCTCGCCCCGGCAGCAGCCGCAACCGGTCCAACATGGTGGAGGACGAGGTGGTGGACGCGCTGGTCTCCGCCGTGTCCGCCGACTACGGCCGGCTGTCGCACCGCTACTACGCCATGAAGGCGCGGTGGCTGGGCCTGCCCAAGCTGCAGCACTGGGACCGCAACGCGCCGCTGCCCGGCGACGACGACCGCGCCATCGCCTGGGACGAGGCGCGCAACCGGGTGCTGACGGCGTACGGCGCGTTCAGCCCGGAGCTGGCCGACATCGGCCGCCGCTTCTTCGACAAGCCGTGGATCGACGCCGGGTTGCGCCCCGGCAAGTCGGGCGGCGCGTTCGCCCATCCGACGGTGCCTTCGGCGCACCCGTACCTGCTGCTGAACTACCACGGCCGGTCACGCGACGTGATGACGCTGGCGCACGAGCTGGGGCATGGCGTGCACCAGGTGCTGGCGGCGGACCAGGGCTACCTGCAATCCGGCACGCCGCTCACCCTGGCCGAGACCGCCAGCGTGTTCGGCGAGATGCTGACCTTCCGCGCCCTGCTGGATGCGGAGACGGACCCGGCGCGCCGCCGCATCATGCTGGCCGGCAAGGTGGAGGACATGCTCAACACCGTCGTCCGCCAAACCGCGTTCTACCAGTTCGAGGCCCGGCTGCACGACGAGCGGCGCGCGGGCGAGCTGCTGCCGGAACGGATCGGCGCGATCTGGCGGCAGGTGCAGACCGAGAGCCTCGGCCCCGCGTTCGAGTTCACGCCGGAGTACGACGTGTTCTGGGCCTACGTGCCGCACTTCGTGCACTCGCCGTTCTACGTGTATGCCTATGCCTTCGGGGACTGCCTGGTGAACGCGCTGTACGGCGTGTTCCAGGACGGGCACGCCGGGTTCCAGGCCAAGTACCTGGACATGCTGCGCGCCGGCGGCACCAAGCGGCACCGCGAGTTGCTGGCGCCGTTCGGGCTGGATGCGTCGGACCCGGCGTTCTGGCGGCGCGGGCTGGACGTGATCTCCGGCTTCATCGACGAATTGGAGGCCTGAGCATGTCCGAGGACCGGCCCAACATCTTCGGCGAAGTCCGCCGCATGGCCCGCACGTCGGGCGCCGTGGGCGGCATCGCCGCGCGCTTCGCCGGGCAGCGGGTGTTCGGCATCAAGGGCAACCAGTCCGCCCATGCGGAGGACCTGAAGGCGATCCTCGGCGGGCTGAAGGGGCCGTTGATGAAAGTGGCGCAGTTCATGTCCACCATCCCGGACGCGCTGCCGGAGGAGTACGCCGCTGAACTGGCGCAGCTGCAGGCCAACGCGCCGCCGATGGGCTGGAGCTTCGTCCGCCGCCGCATGTCGGGCGAGCTGGGGGCGGACTGGCAGTCCAGGTTCAAGAGCTTCGGCCAGGAGGCCGCCGCCGCCGCCAGCCTGGGCCAGGTGCACCGGGCCACGCTGCTGGACGGCACCGACGTGGCCTGCAAGCTGCAATACCCGGACATGGCCAGCGCGATGGAGGCCGACCTGCGGCAGCTTCGGCTGGCGATGTCGCTCTACAAGCGGTTCGAGTCCACCATCCAGTCGGACGACATCTACGAGGAGCTGGCCGAGCGGCTGCGGGAGGAGCTGGATTACCGGCGCGAGGCGGCGCAGATGCGGCTGTATGCGCTGATGCTCAAGGGCGACCCGTACGTGAGCGTGCCGCGCCCCGGCGCGAGCCCCAAGACCCGGCGGCGGCGGCCCTGGCGACGGAGCTTCTCAAGTCCCTGAACGCCCTG
>CAXTPP010000010.1:0-4211 GCA_964246185.1 uncultured Acetobacteraceae bacterium | reverse complement strand
GATGCGGCTGTAGGGGCTGAGGCTCAAGGCCGACCCGTACGGGCGGGTGCCGCGCCGGGGCCCCAGCCACTCGACCGGGCGGCTGCTGACCATGACCTGGCTCAGGGGCCGCGGCCTGCAGTCCCGGCTGGACGAGGGCATGCCGCTGGAGGAGCGCAACCAGGTGGCGACGGCGATCTTCCACGCATGGTATCGCCCGCTCTACAACTACGGCGTGATCCATGGCGACCCGCACCTCGGCAACTACCAGGTGCGCGAGGACAACGGCCTCAATTTGCTGGACTACGGCAGCATCCGCGTGTTCCCGCCGAAGTTCGTCCGCGGCGTGATCGACCTGTACGAGGCGATCCGCACCGAGGACATGGACCGCGCGCACCACGCCTACGAGCAGTGGGGCTTCACCGGGCTGTCGCGCGAGAAGATGGAGGTGATGAACCAGTGGGCCAGGTTCATCTACGAGCCGCTGCTGGACGACCGGGTGCGCCCGATCCAGCAGCACGACGATCCGGATTACGGGCGCAAGGTCGCGGAGAAGGTGTACGAGGAGCTGAAGAAGAGCGGCGGCGTGCGTCCCCCGCGGGAGTTCGTGCTGATGGACCGCTCGGCGATAGGCCTGGGCAGCGTGTTCCTGCGGCTGAAGGCGGAGCTGAACTGGTCGGAGCTGTTCCGCGAGATGACCGCCGGGTTCGACGCGGACGAGCTGGCGGTGCGGCAGGCGGCGGCGCTGAAGGAGGCGGGAGTGCCGGGCCACGGCTAGGCGCTGCCCCCGGGAAGTTGGTTTCCGCCAGGATCACGCCGATTTCCGCTAGGATCACGGCAGCGAAATCCGCTAGTCAGTCTTGCGGGATGGCAGTCGCAGCGCCTGGCCGGGCCAGCTGCCGCACCGTCCGTCAGCTTCCGGGCTGCCTGCAAGCCAGCGAGGTATCGTGAACATCCCAGTCTCCTCCCTAGCCTTGCGCCCGTCCGACGCCTTCGACCGCTTGATGGACCAGGTGCTCGCAGGCGGGGACGTGGCCATCATGGCGCCGGCAGGGGCTGCTGACGCCCTGCTCGACAAGGCGATGCGCAACCTGGCCATCCAGGACAGCCGGGTGTTCCGGGTCGGCGCGACGCCATCCGATGGCCTCAGCATCGCGAAACTGGTGGCGGAGGTGACCGGCCGGCTGGAGCGGACGCAGCAGGACGACCAGGTGCTGGAAGAGGCTTTCGGCAGCTTGACCACCCTGGACGACAGCTGCGACCGCATCGTGCTGCTGGTCAGCGGCGCCGAGGCGCTGCCGCGGTCCACGCTGCGCTACATCCAGCTGGCCATGCGGCTCGGCTCGCGGCTTCAGGTCGTCTTCGCCGGGGCTCCCGGTTTCCTGGCCGCGTTCGACAACGACGAGTTCGCCCCCTTGCGTGCCCGGCTGACCGCCCAGGCGGCCATCATCCTGGGTTCGGGCGTCCCATTGATGCCGGAACCGCCCAGCCCGGCAGCAACAATGCCCAAGCCGCGCGCGGCGCAGGTCGAGCGGCGTCCAGCCATGCTTCGAGCGTTGCCTCGCCGGCCGGCCGCCGTCGCTGCCGGACTTGGCTTGGCACTGGTCGCGTGCCTTGCTCTCGGCGGCTGGCTCCTGCACCGCGGCGCCGACGTGCAGCAGGCAGCCGCCCAGCTCGGCGGGCCGCCCAGCGGCATCGATCCAGCGCCGCCGGTTCAGCAACCGCCGGTTCGCGGGCAGCCGCACCCTGTCCTGCCGGAGGTGGGCGGCAGCCAGGGAGCGACGCCGGCGGCGGTCGCAACCGCGTCGCCCGTCCTGCCGGACACGACACGCCTGCTGTCCGCGCCGCCAGCCGCGCAAGGCCCTGTGGCCGCGGTCGTTCCACCGGCCCACGCTCCTCAGGCGTCCGATCCGAGGGATGCCAAGACCCGGCTGGAGATGCTCTCGGAGGAGCTGGAGGCCAGCAGGCGTCAAGCCTCCCGGACCCGACCGACTGCGAGGAAAGCCCCGCGGGCGGCAGCGGTCGTGGATGCAGCGCCGGCAGCGCCCCCGGATCTCACGCCCGCCCCGGCTGCCGGACCACAGGAGAACGCGAGCGAGCGGCGCGACCGGTTCATCGGGTCCTACACGACCGATGCGGACGGGACACGGACCTTTCGCGCAAGCCAGCCGTGAGAGCCGGTCAACTCCGGCGCCTTGTCACACCCAGCCTGCGGGCACCCATACCGGCTGCTTGTGGACCATGTCCCAGAAGCCGTCCCGCCATAGCGTGTTCGGGCCGCTGCGCTTGGTCCATTCCCCCCGAACCCAGGTGTAATGGGCCCCGTCCCAGTCGAAATGGCCGGGTTGCCAGATCAGCTCCGTCGCAGCGGGCGGCGGCACTGGCACCTGCTCGTCCGGGATCGCAGGAATCGGCGGGTGAGTTGCCGGGGTCGCCAAACATCCGCTGAGGATGACCAGCAAGCAGGCAAGGCCAACGGCGCTGCCTCTGGACTCCGCCAGAGGCGAGCCTTTGGTATCCTTTTGCTTGATGAAAGGGTTCTCAAGGGCCTCAGGCCTTTGACGGGTCCGGGCAGAGCCCAGCCTTGCTTTCCAGCACATCAATCCCTGAAGCCATTGCTGCCAGCTCTCAACGACGGCTCCCTTCGAGGCCGGAGCTTTGGTTCGGCCCCGATCGCCACGACACATGTTTGCCAGTTTGCGTCCCATACCCCAGCCACGGCGGAAGTCCAACCGTGCCGGACATCCGCCGCCAGCAGGAATTGTCGCGCCCGCTCTTGCGCGGTGGTCCGGCGTCCCGCATCCTTGGCCTGCAAAGGGCGGTGTCCGCCATGAAACAAGGAAGCACGGATGCGCCTGGCGGTGTTGAAGGAAACAGCGGACGCGGAGACGCGCGTGGCCGCCACTCCCGAGACGGTCAAGAAGCTCGCGGCGCTCGGCATGACCGTCGCCGTGCAGGCCGGGGCAGGCGAGCACGCCTCGATCGCCGACGCTGACTTCGCCGCCGCCGGGGCCGAGGTCGCGCCTGACGCCGCCGCCGTGCTGAATGGCGCCGCCGTCGTGTTCGCCGTGCAGCTGCCGGACGCCGCAACCCGCGGCCACATCGCCCGCGGCACGCTGCTGGTGTGCGTCGCCAACGCCGGGGTGGACCCGGCGCTGGCGCCCGGCCTGGCCGAGGCCGGGATCGACGTGGCCGCCATGGAGTTGCTGCCGCGCATCACCCGGGCGCAGTCGATGGACGTGCTTTCGTCGCAGGCCAACCTCGCCGGCTACCGCGCGGTGATCGAGGGGGCCGGCGCGTTCGACCGCGGGTTTGCCATGATGATGACCGCCGCCGGCACCGTGCCGCCCGCCCGGGTGTTCGTGGTGGGCGCAGGCGTCGCCGGCTTGCAGGCCATCGCCACCGCCCGCCGGCTGGGCGCCATCGTCAGCGCGACCGACGTGCGCCCGGCCGCCAAGGAGGAGATACGCTCGCTGGGCGCGGCCTTCGTGGGCGTGGAGGATGAGGAATCGGCCGGGCAGACCGGCGCGTACGCCCGCACCATGAGCGACGCCTTCCGCGCCAAGCAGGCCGAACTGCTCAAGGTGACCGTGGCCAAGAACGACCTGGTGATCTGCACCGCCCTGGTGGCCGGCGGCAAGGCGCCCGTGATCATCACCGCCGAGATGGTGGCCGGCATGAAGGCCGGCAGCGTGGTGGTCGACATCGCGGCCGACGCCGGCGGCAACTGCGGCGCGACCAAGCCCGGCGAGATCGCCTACACCGCCAACGGCGTGAAGGTGCTGGGCTGGCGCAACTGGCCCGGCCGCATCCCCGTCGCCGCCAGCAACTTGTATGCCCGCAACCTGCTGACCTTCCTGACCACGTTCTGGGACAAGGACGCCAAGCTGCCCAAGCTGCCGGACGACGACGCCATCGTGCAGGGCACCATGCTCACCCGGCACGGCGCGGTGGTCCACGAACGCTACAAGCCTGCCGTCGGAGCCGCCGCATGAACCCACCCACCTTCAACCCAGGCGATTTGGCCGACCAGGCGACCAGCGTGTCGCACCAGGCGGCCGTGCTCGCCGTGCAGCTGCGCGGCATGACCGAGCCGGTCACCACCGCTATGGCCCCGATCGGCGCGGCGGTCGAGCCGTTCGTGTTCCTGCTCGCGGTGTTCCTGATGGCCTGCTTCGTCGGCTACTACGTGGTCTGGAACGTGACGCCGGCGCTGCACTCGCCGCTGATGG
>CAXTPP010000009.1:0-43231 GCA_964246185.1 uncultured Acetobacteraceae bacterium | reverse complement strand
GGTTGCCTCCGCCGCGATGCCGACATTCGGCTGCTCGGCGCTGGCGAGATCCCCTGCCTCCGGGGCTGCGATGGCTGGCTCGCCTTCCTCGCGGCGGCCCCCCCGGCGGCGACGGCGGCGCTTGGGCTGCCGGGCCTCGGCCTGCTCGGGCGTCTCGCCGGCGACGCTGGCGGCGTGGGCCTCCGGCTCCTCCCCGTCCCCCATTTCGGGTTCGGACTCCGGCTCGGTGTCGGCCTCCTCCATGGCCAGGTCGTCTTCCTCCGGCACCGCGGCGCTGATCGGGACGTAGGCGGGGGCCACGGGCGCGTCCGCCGCCTGCGCCCGCACGCGCTCGATGCGGGTGTCGGGCGGCATCAGGCTCTCATCGGCGGCGAAGGCCACCTCCATGCCGTAGCGCGCCTCGATCTCCGCCAGCCGCACCCGCTTGTGGTTCAGCACGTACAGCGCCACCGCGCCGGCCACGTGCACCACGATGGCGGCCGAGCGCCGCTTGGCGCCTTCCTCCTCCACCGCGCGCAGCACGGCCAGCGCCGCCATCTCCGTCGAACGCACATGACCGGTGCCGCCGCAGTGCGGGCAGGGGGTGAAGCTGGTTTCGGCGAGCGACGGGCGCAGCCGCTGGCGGCTCAGCTCCATCAGGCCGAAGCTGCTGATGCTGCCCAGCTGGATGCGGGCGCGGTCGCCGTGCAGAGCGTCCTTGAGGCGCTTCTCGACGGAGGCGTTGTTGCGGCGGCTCTCCATGTCGATGAAGTCGATCACGATCAGCCCGGCCAGGTCCCGCAGCCGCAGCTGGCGCGCCACCTCGTCGGCGGCCTCCAGGTTGGTCTTGAGCGCCGTCTCCTCGATGCCGCGCTCCCGCGTCGAACGGCCGGAGTTCACGTCGATGGCGACCAGCGCCTCGGTCTGGTTGATGACCAGGTAGCCGCCGGAGCGCAGCTGCACGTTCGGCTGCAGCATGGCGTCCAGCTGCGCCTCCACGCCGTGCTTGGCGAACAGCGGCTGCGGCTCGTTCCACAGCACCACCTTGCGGGCGTGGGCGGGCATCAGCATCCGCATGAAGTCCCGCGCCGCCCGCCAGCCCGCCTCGCCATCCACCGACACCTCCTCCACGTCGCGGGAGTAGTTGTCGCGGATGGCGCGCTTGATGAGGCTGGCCTCCTCGTGGATCAGCGCCGGGGCGACGCTCGCCATCGTGGTCTCGCGGACGCTGTCCCACAGCTCCAGCAGGTACTCGCAGTCGCGGATGATCTCCGCCTTTGGCCGGTTGGCCCCGGCGGTGCGCACGATCAGCCCCATGCCGCGCGGGATGCGCAGCTCGGCGGTGACCTCCTTGAGGCGGCGGCGGTCAGCCGCGGAGGTGATCTTGCGCGAGATGCCGCCGCCCCGCGGCGAGTTGGGCATCAGCACCGAGAAGCGCCCGGCCAAGGAGATGAACGTGGTGAGGGCGGCGCCCTTGGACCCGCGCTCCTCCTTGACGACCTGGATCAGCAGGATCTGCCGGCGGCGGATGACCTCCTGGATTTTGTAGGAGCGCATGTAGCGCGCCGGCGGGCGGGAGTCCTGGCGGCTGCCGCCGCTGGCCTCCTCCTCGCCGTGCTCCTCCGCAGCCGTGCCGGCGTCGGCGGCGGCCGGCGGCTCGGCTCCGGCCGGGGCTTGCTCGACCAGGTCGCCGGTATCGTCCATAGGCGCGGCGAGGCCGTCTTCGGCCAGAGGCGCGGCGAAACCGCCTTCGGGCGGCTCCGGCTCGGATTCCGCAGGCTGCGGAGCGACCGCCGGCTCGAACCCGTGCGGCATGGCCTCCGCCACCAGCTCGTTGCCGGAGGCCGGCTCGTCGGCGACCGCTTCCTCCCGGGCGCTGATGAAATCCTGCGCGATGGCGGCGGCCTGGCTGGCCGGCGCGGTCTCCTCCAGCGGCAGCAAAGGCTCCTCGCCGCCGAACGCGTCCAGGACGGACCCGCCCGCCTCTTGCGTGGGCACCGTCTCCGCCGGGTCGTCCTGCGCGCCGCCGGACGCTTCGGCAGCCTCGGCTGCGGCGTCCTCCTCCGCTTCCTCGGCGCGGGCGTCGGCCTCCTGCAGCTCCAGCAGGCGCTGCCGGTCGGCGACCGGGATCTGGTAGTAGTCGGGATGTATCTCCCCGAACGCCAGGAAGCCGTGGCGGCCGCCGCCGTACTCGACGAACGCGGCCTGCAGGCTGGGCTCCACGCGGACGACCTTGGCGAGGTAGATGTTGCCCTTGAGCTGCTTCTTGGCAGCGGTCTCGACGTCGAAATCCTCGAGGCGGTTACCGTCCAGGACCACCACGCGGGTCTCTTCCGCGTGGGTGGCGTCGATGAGCATACGCTTCGTCATTGGCAGGGGAACTCCGGTGCGCGCGTCCACCTGGTGCAAAGGGCACGGGACGGCGTCTGGATAGGGATGGGGCAGGGGGCCTGGGCCGGCTGCCGCGTCCGCCGTCGGGCCAGCCAGCCCCCCCGCGCATGGCGGAAGGACGGGAGGAACGACGGACGGAGATGACGGGGCTCATTCGGCCTGGGGCGATCCTAAGCAGTCGGCCCCGCGTAGGAATGCCGCGAGGCCGGGTGATTCGGCGCCAACCTAGCGAGGGGCTGGCCCCGGCGCGCGAGCCGCACGACGTGGGCGCTGTTGCATCGCGGCAACCGAACGCGCCCACGGAGGGCACTCCGCCGCAGCGTTTCGGACCATGACGCAAAGGCGGCAACGCTGCAAGCCTGGCCCGCCGTGGCCGGCCTGCAACATGGCCGCGCCATAATCAAGCGCCAATCGCACGCAAAGCAGCCAGCGTGATAAGGATGTGCGATGGAGGCACGTCATGCTTGAGGCCAAGTTGACCCGGCGGGCGCTCGCCGGCGCAGGCGCTGCGGCCCTGATGGCCGGCCTGGCCCATGCCGCGCCGAAGCGGGAAGCCGCTCCGGCCGCCCTGCCGCTCGTGGTGCTGGACCCGGGGCACGGCGGCAAGGACCCCGGCGCCATCGGCGTGACCGGCACCTACGAGAAGCACGTGGCCTTCGCCGCCGCCGTCGAGCTGCAGCGCCAGCTGGAGGCCGGCCGCCGGGTGCGGGTGGCGATGACGCGCGGGCAGGACGTGTTCATCCCCCTGGAGGAGCGCGTGGCCTGGGCACAGGGCCGGGGAGCGGCGCTGTTCGTGTCCATGCACGCGGACGCGGTGGCGGACCACGGCGTTCGCGGCGCCAGCATCTACACCCTGGCGTCCACCGCGTCCGACGCGCAATCCGCCGCCCTGGCCGTGCGGGAGAACAGCGCCGACCGCTTCGCCGGCGCAGCGTTCAGGGGCCAGCCGCCGGAGGTGGCGCACATCCTGGCCAGCCTGGTGCGGCAGGAGACCCACGCCGGGTCCGCCCGGCTGCAGCGCGGCCTGGTCGGCGCACTGGACCGCGACCTGCCGATGCTGCAAAACCCGGCGCGGCACGCGAGCTTCGTGGTGCTGAAGGCGTCCGACATCCCCTCCGTCCTGGTTGAGATGGGATTCATGTCGAACGTGCAGGATGAGGCGGCGCTGCGCCGGCCGGAGCATCGCGCCGTGGTGGCCGCGGCCATGAAGCGCGCCGTCGATGCCTTTTTCGACAGGCCGGGCTTCGACAGGCCAGGCTTCGACAGGCCGGGCTTCGACAGGCCGGGCGTCCGCATGGCGGGCTAGGCTATGGGGACTGGAAGACGATGACCGTGCGTGAGCCGATGCTGCCGCTTGAGCCTGCCCCGCGGCGGCGTCAGGCGGCCGAGTTCCCGCGGCGTCCCCGGCGCTCGCCCTTGCGGGTGATCGGCCGGCTGCTCGGCATTGCCGTCACGCTGGCGGTGGTGGGGCTGATCCTGGCCAGCGCGTTCGCCTACCACTCCTACCAGCGCCTGGCCGCCGACCTGCCGACGGTGGAGGGGCTGCGGCAGTACCAGCCGCCGGTGATGAGCCGCATCTACGCCGGCGACGCGGGGCTGATCGCCGAGCTGGCGAAGGAGCGGCGCATCTTCGTCCCCGCCACCGCCATCCCGCCGCTGGTGCAGCAGGCCTTCGTGTCCGCCGAGGACCAGAACTTCTGGACCCACAAGGGCGTGGACCCCGGCGCCATCGCCCGCGCCGCCTTCACCGACCTGATGCAGGCGCGCCGCGGCCGCCGCCCGATCGGCGCGTCCACCATCACCCAGCAGGTCGCCCGCAACATGCTGCTGGGCACCAACGAGCGCACCTTCTCGCGCAAGGTGAAGGAGGCGGTGCTCGCCATCCGGGTGGAGCAGACGCTGCCGAAGGAGCGCATCCTCGAGCTGTACCTGAACGAGATCTACTTCGGCCTGCAATCCTATGGCGTGGCCGCGGCGGCGCAGACCTACTTCGACAAGTCGCTAGACCAGGTGACGCTGGCGGAGGCGGCCTTCCTCGCCTCGCTGCCCAAGGCCCCCAACAACTACAACCCGTTCCGCTTCCCCGAGGCTGCCCGCGCCCGGCGGGACTGGGTGCTGGACCGCATGGTCGATGACAAAGCGATCACCGCCGAGCAGGCCGGCATCGCCAAGGCCGGCCCGGTCGCCACCGGGCAGTTCCACCGGCCGGAGGTGGTCGCCGGGTCCGAATGGTTCGGCGAGGAGGTCCGCCGCCAGATGGTGGACCGCTTCGGCCTGGAACAGACGACGGAAGGCGGCCTGGTGGTCCGCACCAGCCTCGACCCGGCGTTGCAGGCCACGGCGGACCAGGTGCTGCGGCGCGGGCTGCTGGCGTACGACCGCGCGCATGGCGGCTGGCGCGGCCCGGTGGCGCGGCTGGACCTCGCGGGCGCGCTGCACGCCGGCTGGGCGCGCTCCCTCGCCGCCCTGCCGCGGCCGCCGGGCATGCTGGCGGACTGGCGGCTGGCGGTGGCACTGGAGGTCAGCGCCGGCGAGGCTAGGATGGGCTGGCTGGACCCGGCGGGGAACAGCCGCGTCTCCACGATGCTGCTGGGCGACACCGGCTGGGCACGCCCCAGCCACAATGGCGTCGTCGGCGGCGCGCCCCGCAGGATGGCGGACGTGGTGCAGGTCGGCGACGTGGTGATGGCGGAACCCGGCAAGGGGCCGGCCGACCGCGTGCTGCTGCGCCAGGTGCCCCGCGTGCAGGGCGCGCTGGTGTCGCTGGACCCGACCACCGGGCGCGTGCTGGCGCTGTCCGGCGGCTGGAGCTTCGAGGCCAGCCAGTTCAACCGCGCCACCCAGGCGTTGCGGCAGCCGGGCAGCTCGTTCAAGCCGATGGTCTACCTGGCGGCGATGCAGCAGAACATCTCGCCGAGCCAGCGGGTGTACGACGGGCCGTTCTCGCTGGACCAGGGAGCTGCCGGCGTCTGGCGGCCGGGCAACTTCGAGCCGGGGTTCGCCGGGTCGATCTCCATCCACCAGGCGCTGGAGAAGTCGCTGAACCTGGCGACGATCCGGCTGGCGCAGAAGGTCGGCATGGACGCGGTGGCGGCCAACGCGATCGCCTTCCACGTGGTCGATCAGATGAGCCATTTCCTGCCCAACGCGCTGGGCGCCATGGACACGACCGTGATCCGGCAGGCGGGCGCCTACGCATCCCTGGACGAGAGCGGCCGCGAGGTGGCACCGACCCTGGTGGACACGGTGCAGGACCGTGACGGCCACGTGCTGTGGCGTGCGCCGGGGCTGGCCTGCGCCGGCTGTTCCGACCCGACGCGCCCGCCGCTGCTGAGCGACGAGCGCGCCCAGCTGGCCGACCCGCAGAGCGTTTACCAGACGGTGGCGATGATGCAGGGCGTGGTGGCGCACGGTACCGGGTACGAGGCGGGCAAGGGGCTGGGCCGGCTGGGGATCGCCGGCAAGACCGGCACCACGCAGGACTTCAACGACGCCTGGTTCGTGGGCTTCACGCCCGACCTGGTAACCGCGGTGTGGATCGGCTTCGACAACCCGGCCAGCCTTGGCGAGAAGGAGACGGGCGGGGTGGTGGCAGCACCCATCTGGCACGACTTCATGGCGGCGGCGCTGAAGGACCGGCCGAACCTGCCGTTCCAGGTGCCGGAAGGGCTGACGATGGCCACCTGGGCGGCGAACGTGACGGACGCCTTCAAGCCCGGCCAGACGCCCGGCCAGAGCGACGCCACGATCGGCGGCGGAGGCGGCGGCGGAAGCGGCGTCACCGCAAGCAGCGGCGGCACCGGCACCGGCGTAGACAGCGGCGTAGGCGGACTCTACTAAAAAAGAGGGCAGAGGATGACCATCCTCTGCCGGGTCCATGGCAGCGCCCTGGCCTTACTGAAAGTGTTCGATGTCCGCCGAATCCGAGTCCCTGAACGAACAGATCAAGCAGTCCGTCGCGCTGCTGAGGAGGCATCTTTGACTGGGATGCCGCCATCGAGCGCCTGGCGGAGCTGAACCACCAGGCCGAGAACCCCGACCTCTGGAACGACTCCGCCAAGGCGCAGGCGCTGATGCGCGAGCGCACCCAGCTGGCCAACCAGGTCGAGGGCGTGCAGGCGTTGCAGCTGGAGGTGGCGGACACGCTGGAGCTGATCGGCATGGCGGAGGCCGAGGGCGACGCCGGGCTGGCGGTGGAGGGCGTCGCGGCGCTGCGCCGGTCCGCCACGGAGGCCAAGCGCCGCGAGATCGAGAGCCTGCTGTCCGGCGAGGCGGACGGCCGGGACGCGTTCATCGAGGTGAACAGCGGCGCGGGCGGCACCGAGGCGCAGGACTGGGCCGAGATGCTGGCCCGCATGTACACCCGCTGGGCCGAGGCGCGCGGCTACAAGATGCAGATGCTGGAGCAGAGCGAGGGCGAGCAGGCCGGCATCAAGTCCGCGACGTTCCAGGTGACGGGGCCGAACGCCTACGGCTGGCTCAAGACCGAGGGCGGCGTGCATCGGCTGGTGCGGATTTCCCCGTTCGACAGCGCGGCCAGGCGGCAGACCTCGTTCGCGTCCGTCTACGTCTATCCGGTGGTCGACGACACGATCCAGATCGAGATCGACCCGTCCGACCTGAAGGTGGACACGTTCCGCGCCTCGGGCGCCGGCGGGCAGCACGTGAACAAGACCGAGTCGGCCATCCGCATCACCCATGTGCCGACGGGGATCATCGTGGCGTGCCAGACCGACCGCTCCCAGCACCGCAACCGGGCGACCGCGATGGAGATGCTGCGGGCGCGGATGTACGAGGCCGAGCTGCAGAAGCGCGAGGCGGCGAGCGCGCAGACCGAGGCCGCCAAGACCGAGATCGGCTGGGGCCACCAGATACGATCCTATGTGCTGGCGCCCTACCAGATGGTGAAGGATTTGCGCACCGGCGTGGAGAAGACCAACCCGGCGGCCGTGCTGGACGGCGCGCTGGACGACTTCATGGCCGCCGCCCTGGCCGCCCGCGTCGGCGGCACCCGCAGCGAGGCCAGCGCTCAGGCTGAGTAGGTGCCAAGCCGATGAGCAAGGCTGGGCTTTGCCCAGACCCGCAAGGCCGGACGCCTTTGGCGGAGTCCAGAGGCAGAGCCTCTGGCCTTGCTCGACGCTTACTCCAGGAGCCGTTTGTCCAAATAGGCAACCCTGCCCCGGGGCCGCCCGTTCGCGGATGCACAAGCCGGAGTGACGGGCGATGGATGCTGACGCGAAACGCGTGCTGGACCGGATGGCGCAGACGGCCGGCGCGGTGTCCCAGCCCGCCCACTTGCGCGGCGACTCCGAGTGGGTGGCGCAGTACCGCGACCAGATCCTGCAGATGCTCCCGCTGGCCGGCCCGCCCGAGCCGGTGTTCGAGCAGACCCAGTTCCACTTCGAGGGTCCGGACGGCCCGCTGGACCTGCGCGTGTATCGGCCCGGCCCGGGCGTGCTGCCGGCGCTGATCTGGTTCCATGGCGGCGGCTTCGTCGCCGGGTCGCTGGAGACGCACGACCCGGCGTTGCGCATGCTCGCCAACGCCACCGGCGCGGTGGTGATCGCGGTGGAGTACCGGCGCGCTCCCGAATACGCCTTCCCCGCGGCGCCGGAGGACGCCTTCGCCACCCTGGCCCACGTGGCCGACCACGCCGGGCTGTACGGGGTGGACCCGGCGCGGCTGGTGGTGGGGGGAGACAGCGCGGGCGGCTGCCTCGCGACGGTGGTGGCGGCCATGGCGCGGGACCGGAGCGACTCGCCGCTGGCAGGCCAGGTATGCCTGTATCCCAACACGGATTTGCGGATCGACCGCTCGTATCCCTCCATGGCGGAGTTCGACGGCATGATCGTCAAGCTGCCGGAGCTGCACCGTTCGCTGCGGCTGTATCTGGCCGGGGCGGACCCGGCGCACCCTTACGCCTCGCCGTTGCTGGCCAAGGACCTCTCCCGGCTTCCGCCAGCCTTGGTCGTGACGTGCGAGTGCGACCCGTTGCGCGACGAGGGCCTGGCCTATGCGGGCCGCCTGCGCGAGGCCGGGGTGGCGGTGCAGCGCGTGGCGTTGCCGGGCATGATCCACGGGGTGATGCAGATGGCGGGCGAAATCCCGGCCGGCCGGGCGCTGCTGGGCACCATCGCCGAGTGGCTGCGCGGCCTGGGCGAAGCCGGGGGATGAGGCTGGGCTGACAGAACTGGCAACCAGCCTGGCCGCTGGCCGTTGAACAGGCACGGCGTCGTGCCGTTTGGAGCGAAACCATGGACGAGAAGCGCGTTGAGGGAATGCTGGACAAGGCCAAGGGCGCCGTCAAGGAAGGCGTCGGCAAGATGACCGGCGATGAGAAGCTGCAGGCCGAGGGCAAGGCCGACAAGGCTGCCGGCGCGGTCAAGAACACGGTCGGCGGCGTCAAGGACACGGCACGCGACACGCTCGACAAGAGCTGACCCATCCGTGGAGCCCTCCCGATTTGGGGAGGGCTCCAGCCGTCTTAGGAACTACATCTCAGCGTAGTTGCCGTCCTTCCAGACATAGAACACGTATGTCGGGCCTTCCACGTCGCCTTTCTTGTCGAAGCTGATCGGCCCGACGATGCTCTGCCATGGCCCCCCGGCCTTCAATGCGTCGGCGACCTTGTGGGGGTCGGTGCTGTCGATCTTCTTCGCAGCCTCCGCCCAGACCTGCACGGACGCATAGGTGTAGAGCGTGTAGCCCTCCGGATCGATGCCCTTGTCCTTGAACTCCTTGACCACGGCAGCGGCCTCGGGGCGCTTGCCGAGGTCGGGGGAGAAGGTCATCAGCGCGTCTTCGCCGGCTGGGCCGGCAATCTGCCAGAACTCCTTGGTGACCAGCGCGTCCCCGCCGATCAGCGTCGGGGACAGGCCCTGCTCCTTGGCCTGGCGAATGATCAGCCCTGCCTCCGTATGGTAGCCGCCGAGGTAGATCACCTGGATGCCGGCCTCCTTCATGCGGCTGACCAGGGCGGAGTAGTCCTTCTCGCCGGGCGTATAGGCGGTGACGAGGGCGGGCTTCACGCCTGTGAGGCCAAGCTGCTTCTCGGTCTGGTCGGCCAGGCCCTTGCCGTAGGCGGTGTTGTCGTTCAGCACCGCTATTTTGTCGTTCTTGAAGTGCGCGGCGATGTAGTCCCCCGCCACCTGGCCCTGCTGGTCGTCCCGCCCGCAGAGGCGGAAGGTGGCCCAGCTGCCCTTGTCGGTGTAGTCCGGGTTGGTGGACCCGGGCGAGATTTCGAGCACGCCCTCCTCCGCGTAAACCTTGCTGGCCGGGATGGAGCTGCCGGAGCAGAAATGCCCTGCCACCAGCTTCACGCCCTGGCTGGCAAGCTGGTTGGCCACCGAGACGGCCTGGCGCGGGTCGCACGCGTCGTCCCCGATGCTAAGCTGCAGCTGCTGGCCGAGCACGCCGCCCGCCTTGTTGATGTCGTCCACTGCCTGCTGCGCGCCGTCGCGGAATTGCGTGCCGAAGGCTGCGTTCTTTCCGGTCATCGGCCCGGCGGCGGCGATCTTGATCTGCGCCTGGGCCGCACCGGACGAGGCAGCCAGCGCCAGCGCGCCCACCGCCGCCAGCATCTTGCGTCGGAACATGATTCAGTCTCCTTGCCGCCATATCTTCGCCAAGCCTAGCGGCCAGTCAGGGCGGCGGCAACGCCGTGGCCAACGCTGGAGGCCCAACCCTGGAAGGCGTATGACCCGCCCATGCAAGCCCTGATGGACCGCCTGATGGACGCGCTGCCCATGCCCGTGCGGCAGCGCATCGCACCCGGGCACGTGGCGTTGCTGGCGCAGTTCACCCAGTTCGGGCTGGTCGGCGTCACCGGCTTCGTGGTCGATACCGCCGTGGTTTACGCCACCCGCCGGCCGCTCGGGCTTTACCTGGCCGGGGTCGCCGCCTACGCCGTGGCGGTCACCACCACCTGGTGGCTGAACCGGATTTGGACCTTCCGCAGCCTGGGCAACGTCGGCCCGGTGCATCGACAATGGGTGCGCTTCGTGCTGGCCTCCCTGCCGGGGCTGTGCCTCAACCTGGGGACGTATTTCTTGCTGGTCGCATCGTTCAGCCTCTGCGCCGCCAACCCGGTGATCGCCATCGCCGCCGGGGCCGTGGCCGGCATGTTCGCCAACTTCGCCCTGTCGCGCGCCGTGGTGTTCCGGTGACGCGCATCGCCGTGCTGGTGCCGTGCCACAACGAGGAGGTGGCGATCGGCCGGGTGGTCGCCGGGTTCCGCGCGGCGCTGCCGGATGCGGCCGTGTTCGTGTACGACAACAACTCGACGGACGGCACGCTGGCCGCTGCCCGCCGCGCCGGTGCCGTCGTGCGGTCCGAGCCGCTGCAGGGCAAGGGCAACGTGGTGCGCCGCATGTTCGCCGACATCGAGGCCGACGCCTACATCCTGGTCGATGGCGACGACACCTACGACCCGGCCGCCGCGCCCGAGCTGCTGCGGCTGCTCGTGGACGGCCAGCTCGACATGGTGACCGCGATCCGCGTGACGGACTTGGCGGCGGCCTACCGCACCGGCCACCGCACCGGCAACCTGGTGCTGACCCGGATCGTGACGCTGCTGTTCGGCAACCGGGTCAGCGACATGCTTTCCGGCTACCGCGCGTTCTCCCGCCGGTTCGTGAAGTCGTTCCCGGCGCTCTCGACCGGGTTCGAGACGGAAACCGAGTTCACCGTGCACGCGCTGGAGCTGGCGATGCCGGTGGGCGAGCTGCGGACCGCCTACAAGGACCGGCCGCCCGGCTCGGCGTCCAAGCTGCGCACCTATGCCGACGGCGTCCGCATCTTATGGACCATCGTGCTGCTGGCGAAGGAGGTCCGGCCGTTCCAGTTCTTCGCTGTGGGGGCGATCGTGCTGGCGCTGGCCGCGCTGCTGCTGGGCGCGCCGATCGTGGCGGAGTTCATGCACACCGGATTGGTGCCGCGCCTGCCGACGGCCGTGCTGGCGACGGCGCTGATCGGGCTGGCGTTCCTGTCCACCACCTGCGGGTTCATCCTGGACTCCGTGGCGCGGGGGCGGAAGGAGGCCAAGCGGATCGCCTACCTGGCGGTCCCGGCCATCGGCGCCGCAGAGTTCGGCTTCCCTGCCCACAACGCCCAAGCCGACCTGCCGGCGCTGCAAAGGCTCCACGCGTTCACGCCAGCACCCGAAGGCCGGTAATGCCGGCGGCATCGAACAGTGACCGCTTTGCCAGATGGAAAGTAAGTCTGGGCTCTGCCCAGGCCCGCCAAAGGCCGGAGGCCCTTGGAAACCGTTTCGTTAGATAAAAGGATTCCAAAGGCTCCGCTTTTGGCGGAGTCCAGAGGCAGAGCCTCTGGCCTGGCTTGCCTGACGGCCATCCTCAAGGGCTGTTGGTGCAAGTCGGCAAGGCATCCGGCAAGGTTCACTCCCCGTTCGTGCGGTGATACGACCCCCCGATGATCCTCACGCTGCCTGAACGCCAGCTCGCCGTCCGCCGCGCCGCCGCCTCGCTCTGCCATCAGCTCGCCTGGGCCGCGCTGCACGAGTTTCCGCTGCCCAACAGCCGCCGCGCCGACCTGCTGGCGCTGCGGCCGGACGGCGGCTTCGTCTGCATCGAGGTGAAATCCGGCCCGCGCGACTTCCTGACCGACGACAAGTGGCCGGATTACCGCGAGTTCTGCGACGCGCTGTACTTCGCGGTCGATGATTCCTTCCCGATGGAGCTGCTGCCGGACAGCACCGGCGTCATCGTGGCGAGCGGGCGGGAGGCCGAGGTGGTCCGCGCCGCACCGGTCCATCCGCTGACCCCGGCCCGCCGGCGGGCGCTCACCCACCGCTTCGCCACCGCCGCCGCCGCCCGGCTCGCGGCCCTGGAGGACCCGGCGATCACCGCGTCGTGGCGGGCGGCCTTGCGGGTGGAGTGATCGCCTGCCCGTTCGCCGCCAGCAGCGCGCGCAGGTCGCGGATCGGCGGAAAGACCTCCTGGTTCCAGTCCCCGCCCTGCGCGTCGTGCGCCGCCTGCTCCGCCTCCACGATCTCGCGGTCCTCGCGGAAGATGCGCTCGGTGAACCAGACCAGCACCGGCCAGGCAGCGTCCAGCAGGCCGGGGATCTTCGGGCGGCGTATGGAAAGCAACCCGAACGTGCGGTTCTGCCGCTGCTCGGCGTCGATCGGCGTGTAGCAGATCCACAGCGACATCACCGGCTCGTCGCCCGTGGTCCAGATCTTCAGCGTCTGGTACGGGTACTGGGTGCGGATGGTCATCAGGTCCTTGTGGCCCTGGTTGTTGGCCGCACCCCGGCGCTTGCCCAGGATGGCGGCCTCGCCGAGCGGCTGCTTCCCGCCGGTGCGGGCGAAGGTGTAGTCCACCTCCAGCCAGTCCTCGCCGACGCGGCGGCCCAGGTAGCGCGGCGCGATCTGGCCCATCTGGCGGCGGTGCAGGAACTGATGGTTCATGTCCATCAGGTTCTCGTGCATGAACGAGTAGTGGCAGCGCACCGATTTGCCGAACCGCCGGGTCTTGTAGGCGGCGTCGGCCGCGGCGCCCAGCGGGGCAAGCTGCGTGAGGTTGGCGGGGTCGCCGGGCCAGATCAGGATCAGCCCGTCCTGCTCGCGGCACGGGAACGACCGCACGCCGTTCACCAGCTTGCCCTTGCCCAGGTATGGCACATCGACGCACTGGCCGGTCGCGTCGTAGGTCCAGCCGTGATAGCCGCAGCGCACCGCGCACCCGGCAACCAGCCCCTTGGACAGCGGCACCTGCCGGTGGGCGCAGCGGTCCTCCAGCGCGAACACCGGGCCGCTCTCCGGCCGCACCAGCACCACCGGCTGGCCGGCGAACTTCGCGGCGTAGGTCTGGCCGGGCTTCAGCTCCTTCGACCACGCGAGGGGGTACCAATGGTCCGGATGCGAGCCGACCCGGCGCAGGTCGGCCGGCTGGTCGCGCAGGATGAAATCGGGGACGTCAGGCATGGGGCATCCTCGGCACTGCCGTTCGTTTCAAAGGCCGCCAAGCTTTAGGAGTTGCCTGGCCGTTGCGTCAAACGCTCCGCAGCCGCTGCACGGTCGCCGTGGTGGAGAAGCCGGGGAGCAGCTCGGCCAGCATCACCTCGCCGCCGTAGCCCTGCACGAACTCCGCCCCCACCACGGTGCCGAGCGTGTAGTCCGCGCCTTTCACCAGCAGATCCGGGCGCAGCGCGCGCAGCGTCTCGTCCGGCGTGTCCTCGTCGTAGATGCAGACCAGGTCCACCGCGGCCACGCTGCCCAGCACCGCCGCCCGCGCCGCCTCGGACTGCACCGGCCGGCTGGGGCCTTTCAGCCGCCGCACGCTGGCGTCCGAGTTCAGCCCCACCACCAGCCGGTCGCAGCGGCTGCGCGCCTGCTCCAGCAGGTGGATGTGCCCGGGGTGCAGCAGGTCGAAGCAGCCGTTGGCGAACCCGGTGCGCCAGCCGCGCTGCCGCCAGCGCTCCAGCTGCTCGGCCGCCTGCTCGCGCGTGACCACCTTGCGCAGCGCGCCGCCCTGGGGGGAGAGCGCGGCCAGGATGTCGCTCTCCCGCGCCACGGCGGTGCCGACCTTGCCCACCACGATCCCGGCGGCGATGTTGGCCAGCCGCACCGCCACCGGCAGGTCCAGCCCCGCCGCCATGCCCGCCGCCAGCGTGGCCACCACCGTGTCCCCGGCGCCGGACACGTCGAACACCTCGGCCGCCTCCGCCGGGAAGTGGTGCGGCTCGCCATCCGCCACCAGCGTCATGCCGTCCTCCGCCCGGGTGACCAGCACGGCGCCGAAGCCATGCGCGTCCCGCAGCGAGCGGGCGGCGGCCACCAGCGTGGCCTCGGTGCCCACCGCCATGCCGGTCGCCTCCGCCAGCTCGCGCCGGTTGGGGGTGATCACGTCCGCCCCGGCGTAGCGGCCATAGTCGCGGCCCTTCGGATCGACCACCACCCGGCGGCCGATGGTGCGCGCGGCGGCGATGATGCGGGCCGGCACGTCCCCGGACAGCACGCCCTTGGCATAGTCCGACAGCACGGTGATGGTGGTCGCGGCCAAAGCGTCCTGAGTGATGCGGACCAGGCGCTCGGCCAGCTTCGGATGGATCGCCGCGGCCACCTCGTGGTCGGCGCGCAGCAGTTGCTGGCCCTGCGCGATGTATCGCGTCTTCGTGGTGGTGGTGCGGCCGCCCTGCACCAGCAGCCACGGCTCCACGTTTGGTTGCCCGCCGATCAGCCCGGTGAGGTCCGAACCCGCCTGGTCGTCCCCCACCACGGAGACGAACGCGACGGCGGAGCCGAGGGCGGTGAGGTTTCGCACCACGTTGCCCGCGCCGCCGGGCATGGCCACGTCCCGCTCCACGGACAGGATGGGGATCGGCGCTTCGGGCGACACGCGGTTGACCGCGCCATAGACGTAGCGGTCCAGCATGGCGTCCCCCACCACCAGCACGCTGGTCCGGGCGAGCCGGCGCACCGCGTCCGCCAAGTCGGCCGATGAAGCTGCCGGCGGCTGTGTCACCATCCGTAACCCGCTATACAAGCCCCCTCCGCTTGGCAAGCGCGACGGCGACCCCATCGCCCGGCAGCTTGACCCCTTTTCCGCTTTCCGCCACACACCCCCCGCTCCGCAACGGCGGGTGCCGGCGCTGCCGTTTGGTCTGGTCGCAGAAGCGGAGAGCTATCCCATGCGGGATTCGGGCGAGTACCTGTTCACGTCGGAGTCCGTCTCCGAAGGCCATCCGGACAAGGTCGCCGACCGGCTGAGCGACACCGTGCTCGACGCCTTCCTGCACGCCGACCCGTACGCCCGCGTCGCCTGCGAGACGCTCGTCACCACCAACCGCGTGGTGCTGGCCGGCGAGGTGCGCGGGCCGGACACGGTGACGCCGGACTACCTGGCGCACCTGGTCCGCCTGGCCATCCACGACATCGGCTACGACCAGGCCGGGTTCTCCTGGCGCAACGCCACCGTGGAATGCCACCTGCACGCCCAGAGCACGGACATCGCCGCCGGGGTGGACAGCGCCGGCAACAAGGACGAGGGCGCCGGCGACCAGGGCATCATGTTCGGCTACGCCTGCACCGAGACCGAGGCGCTGATGCCCGCGCCGATCTTCTACTCCCACCTGATCCTGCGCCGCGTCTCGGAGCTGCGCCGCAACAAGGACAAGAGCGTGGCCGGCCTGCTGCCGGACGCGAAGAGCCAGGTGACGCTGCGCTACGTGGACGGCAAGCCGGTCGGCGCCACCAGCGTGGTCGTGTCCACCCAGCACGAGGCGGGGGTGGAGCAGCCGGAGATCAAGCGGATGCTCATGCCGCTGATCGAGACCTCGCTGCCGCCGGGCTGGATGCCGCCGGAGGACGAGATCTACATCAACCCGACCGGCAACTTCGTCATCGGCGGGCCGGACGGCGATTGCGGCCTGACCGGGCGCAAGATCATCGTCGACACCTACGGCGGCGCCGCGCCCCACGGCGGCGGCGCGTTCAGCGGCAAGGACCCGACCAAGGTGGACCGCTCCGCCGCCTACATGTGCCGCTACCTGGCCAAGAACGTGGTGGCCGCCGGGCTGGCGGAGCGCTGCACCATCCAGATCAGCTACGCGATCGGCGTGTCCCACCCGCTCTCGGTGTACGTGGACCTCGGCGGCACCGGCCGGGACGTGGACGAAGGCAAGCTGGAGCGCACCCTGCGCGAGCTGGTCAACCTCAGCCCGCGCGGCATCCGCGAGCACCTGCACCTGAACCGCCCGATCTACGCCGTCACCAGCGCCTACGGCCATTTCGGCCGCACGCCGGACCCGGAGCTGGGCACCTTCACCTGGGAGAGGACCGACCTGGCGCCCGCGCTGCGGAGCGCCTTCGGCAGGTAGGTGCTCAAGCCCGCCGCGGAGCGGCAAGGTATAATCAAGCCCGCCGCGGAGCGGCTTTACGGCCGCACCCGCGGCAACACGCTGCGGCCGCGGCAGCAACTGCTGCTGGACGTGTGCCTGCCCCGGCTTCGCCTGGCCCCGCACCAGGTGGCGAACCCCGCCGCCGCCTTTCCCATCCCGCCGCGCGAGCTATGGCTGGAAGTGGGGTTCGGCGGCGGCGAGCACGCCCGCGCCCAGGCCGCCGTTCACCCCGACGCGGGGCTGATCGCCTGCGAGGTGTACGCCAACGGCATCTGCTCCCTCCTGTCCGCCTTGGCGCCGGAGGGCGGCGAGGCCACCGCGCCGCTGCCGCCCAACCTGCTGGTCTGGGACGAGGACGCACGCCTGCTGCTGCGCCAGCTGCCCGCCGGGTCGCTCAGCCGCCTGTTCCTGATGTTCCCGGACCCATGGCCGAAGGCGCGCCACGCCAAGCGTCGCTTCGTGCATCCAAACACCCTGGCGCTCGTGGCCCGCGCCATGCGGCCCGGCGGCGAGTGGCGCATCGCCACCGACGACCCGATCTACCAGGCCTGGACCGCCGCCGTGCTGGCCGGGCAGACGCTGTTCGCAACCGCGCCGCCTGCCGCCGAGCGTCCGGAAGGCTGGCCTGCCACCCGGTACGAGCAGAAGGCGATCCGGGCTGGCCGCCACCCGCTCTATTGGACCGTCACGCGAGGCCCGGCGTTGACCGAATGAGGCTGATCGAATGAGCCGGGCAATCGGCTTTCTCCCAATTGTCGCTCTCGGATTGTGGGTCAGCTTCCACTACGCGATGGCGACCTGGAGCACCGAGTCCGACGCAGCCGGTCCCTACGTGCTGTGGCACGGGTTCCTGCAAGGCGGCCCAGCCTTCCTGACAACCTTCCAATACCAACCCGACAGTTGGTTGATCTGGCCGTTGCCGCTGCTGTTCGCGGCCTTCGCAACCTTCGGCGACACCCCCGCCGTCTCGTTTGCGTGCGGCTGGGGCCTGTTCGTTGGCTGCGCAGCCGTGGCGTTCCTCGTGGTCCGCAGGACGGCCGGCACGGTGCCCGCCGCTGCCGCGTCATGTGTCGTCTTGCTGAGCAACCGTTCCAGCATCGGCGAGTCCGGCTTTTTGACATATCCGGTCAGCCACAATGCTTCGTTGTTTCTCGGGCTGCTCGCGTTGCGGGCAGCCACCGCCTGGATGCAGGAGGCAGGCTGGCCCGCCTTGGTGCTCGTCACCGGCAGCTTGGCCGCCGCCGGGCTGTCCGATCCCTGGACAACGGCCGCACTCACTCTGCCGCTCGCGGCAGCCGCCACGTGGTTGGCGGTGAGGCCGCGCCAAGGCGTGGCCGAGCGCCGGGCGGCGGCCTGGCTTGCTGTCGCAACAGGGGCCGCGGCGGTTGTTTCCCAAACCAAGCTGTTCGGCTTGATGGGCTTCATCATTTCTCCCGCCTACCAGTTCGCCTCGGTCGCGAGCTGGCCCGACAGGATGGCTTGGCTGGCACGCCTCATGGCGATGTGGTTCAACTTTGTGCCGCAGGCCAATGCCGCCTATGCCTGGATACCGGGGATGCCTGTGCTGTCGGCAGACTTGGCGTTGCTCACGGTCGGAATCGGCGCCGCCACATGGTTGGCGCTACGGCAAATGCGTGATGACCCGGGGTTCGCGCTCCTGGCAGCGACCAGCCTGGCGTCCTGCATCCTGACGGCAGGCGCGTTCCTCTTGCTCGACTTGCCGGAGGCTCTGTCGGTCGGGCGATACTTCATGGCGAGCTACGTCTTCCTGATCATGCTGTTTGCCGCCACGATTGGCCGGGCCTGGGCCGTACTGCCGATCAAGGCCCGTGCCGCAGCGGTCGCGTATAGTTTCCTGCTGCCTGTGGCCGGCCTCGCCAGCACGCCCTCCGCCTGGTGGACGACCCATCTCGGAGTGGCGGACGCCAGTATCAGGCAGTTCGATATCCGCGTGCCACCCTTCGACAACGGCATCCCACGGTTCGCGGCCTTCTTGCTGGCGCACGGCTTGGACCATGGCTACGGAACCTACTGGGGCAACGAAGCCAACGCGGTCGCCTGGGTCACCGGAGGCGCCGTTGTCCTACGTCCCATCCAGTTCGATCCCGTCACGGGCGCTGCCCAGGCGTTCTTCACGCAAGTGTCGCCGGATTGGTATGGAGCGGCAGATGAGCGGCCGAACGAGCAGCGGACCTTTCTCGCCATTACGCCGGGTTTCGATGGCTGTGCAGACCGGCAACGGTGCCGCGAGGCTGCCGAGAGGCAGTTCGGGCCAGCGGCGGACGTGCTGAAGTACGATGACATGGTCATCCTCGCATGGGACCATCGTCTGTTCGGAGCGGCCTGGTAAGCAGGTTGCCTGCCTGCCCGCACCGGTATGGCGAGCGGCGGCAGTTCATTCACGGGACATCGCGCCCTACCTGCCATTTATACCAACGGCCCTTGAGGGTGGCCGTCAAGCAAGCAAGGCCAGAGGCTCTGCCTCTGGACTCCGCCAAAGGCGAAGCCTTTGAAATCCTTTTGCTTAATGAAACGGTTTCCAAAGGCCTCAGGCCTTTGGCGGGTCTGGGCAGAGCCCAGCCTTGCTCTCCAGCAGGTCAGTGCCTCAGGCCATTAATATTACCCAGGCCTGACACCCAAGAGTCCGAGGCTGGGTGAGGCTGCTTGCCGAGGTCCCCCGAAACGCCATACCATGCGCTGTGCGATGACGCCGCGTGCCACGGCCTCGCGCCCACCCTGACATCACCGAATGAGGTTCTCCCATGCCCAGCTTGCTCGCGATCGAGTCCAGCCCGCGCGGCGACCATTCCGTGTCCCGCACGCTGACCGCCAAGTTCATCGAGGACTGGAAGGCCGGCCATGCCGGCGGCGCGGTCGTGGTGCGGGACCTGATGAAGACCCGCCTGCCGTTCGTTGACCTGCCGTGGATCGCGGGCGCCTACACGCCGGTTGACCAGCACTCGCCGGAGATGAAGGAGGCGCTGAACCTTTCCAACGAGCTGATCGCCGAGATCTTCGCCGCCGACCATCTCGTGATCGGCACCTCGATGTACAACTTCTCCATCCCGGCGAACCTGAAGGCCTACATCGACCACGTCGTCCGGATCGGCGTCACCTTCACGTCGAGCTACGAGGGCCTGGTGAAGGGCAAGAAGGTGACCGTCATCCTCGCGTCCGGCGGGGTTTACGGCCCCGGGTCGCAGACCGAGGCCTATAACGTCGCCGGCAACTACCTCAAGCAGATCCTCGGCTTCATCGGCATGACGGACGTGACCGTGCTGCTGGCCGGCGGGACTTCGGCGATCGACATGGGCAAGGCCGCATTGCCCGAGTTCGTCGGCCAGTTCGTGCCGGAGGTCTCGGCCGCAGCCGCAGCCTGACGGTGGCGGCGGGCGTTCCCGGCCCGCCGCCACCGTCAGGCGACGTGCCGGAACATGACCCGGCGCGCTGCCTCGTGCCTCTCCGTCTTGCAGACGTGGCGGTCCTTGATCGCCACGGCGCGCCCGGCCGCCGGCCGGGCGTTGATCGCGTCCATGAACCGCTTCAGGTTCGGCAGCGCCGCCCAGGGCGCCGGGTCGGTGGGCGAGTCGCCGAGCACGAAGGGCACCATCCGCCCCCAGCCCCACACCGCCATGTCCACCACGGTGTATGCGCTGCCCAGCATCCACTCCTGCCCGGCCAGCCGGGCGTCCACGATGCCCCAGTGCCGCTTGGCCTCGAACAGGTAGCGTTTCACGGCGTAGTCCTTCGGCTCCGGCGCGAAGTGCCGGAAGTGGACGCACTGGCCGGAGTAGGGGCCGATGCCGGTTGCCACGAACATCATCCAGGAGAGGAACTCTCCCTGACGCCTGTCGCCCGGGTTTGGCATGAACTGGCCGGTCTTGCCGCCGAGATAGGTCAGGATGGCGTTGCTGTCGAACACCGTAGCGTCACCATCCACGATGACCGGAACCTTGCCGTTCGGGTTCAGCGCGCAGAACTCCGGCGAGAACTGGTCGCCCTTGCGGGTATCGACCGGCACTGCCTCGTATGGCAGACCCATCTCCTCCAGGCACAGCGCCACCTTCATCGGGTTCGGCGCCAGGCTATAATAGAATTGGATCATCGACTTGCTTTCCTTCATGCGCCCGCCTTCCTTCATGCGCCCGCCTTCCTTCATGCGCCCGTGAAGCGGGGCGGGCGTTTTTCCAGCCACGCCGCCCGGCCCTCGGCCAGGTCGGCCGACTGGCGGCTGCGGGCCTGGTTGGCGGCGACCATCGCCAGGTCAGGCTCGCCGCGGGCGATGTCGTTCAGCGCGCGCTTCATGCCGCGCACCGCGATCGGCGCATTGGCCGCCAGCGTGGCCGCCAGCTCCATCGCCCGCGGCATGAGCTGACCCGGCGGCGCCGCCTCGTCCAGGTACCCGATGCGCAGCAGCTCGGCCGTGTCCGCCTTGTCGCCTGTGAGGAACAGCCGCTTGGCCGCGCCCAGCCCGAGCCGCGCCACGTAGCGCCGCAGCCCGCCCGCGTAGTAGTGCAGCCCCAGCCGGGCCGCAGGCATGACCAGCGCCATGCCTTCGACGCCGATGCGGAAGTCGCAGGCCAGCGCCAGGTCGGTCGAGCCGCCATAGACGCTGCCGTTCAGCGCGCAGATTGTCGGCAGCGCGAACCGTTCCATGCGGTCCGTCACCCTGTCGAACGCGCCGTCGCCGCCCTGCTCGCCGTCAGCCCCGTCGAGCTTGCCGATGTTGAAGCCGGAGGAGAACGAGCGCCCGGACGCGGTGAGCAGAAGGACGCGCGCCGCCGGGTCAGCCTCCACGGCGGACATCAGCCGGTCCAGTTCGGCCAGGTCCTCCAGGTCGAGGCGGTTGTGCACGGACGGGCGGTTCAGCCGGATCACCGCGATCCCGAACGCGGTGGCGAGCGTGGGAAGGCCTTCGCGCAGTCCGTCCTCGTCCGCCATGCCCCGCCTCCTTCGGCACCGTACCATGCAGCAGGGAGAGTTCAAGCCAGCCGGGCGTTGCGGAAAGCGCCGGTGACGGGTTATAGCCATATGCTTAATTGTCCATCGCCAACCAATGGACATACGAAATCGGCCAAAGAAACAGACGCATGAGCACAGGCGCTCCCGATACCTGCTGCTACACCAGCTTCACCTACAGCTACTTGGCCCGTGCCCGCATCCTGGTCCGCTCCTTGCGGCAGGCGCACCCGGACTGGGCGGTCCATGCGGTGATGGTGGACGAGCCGCCGCCAGGCCTGGAGGCGGATGCCGTGCTTCAGGCTGCCTTGGCCGAGTTCGACCAGGTAGTGCAGGCCGGCAGCCTGCGCATCCCGCGCTTCGCAGCCTGGATGTTCAAGCACGACATCGTGGAAGCCTGCACGGCGGTGAAGGGCCAGATGCTCGTCGAGCTGCTGGAGGCCGGCTGGGACAAGGTGATCTACCTGGACCCGGACATCGCGGTGTTCCACCCGCTGGATGCCGTCATCGCCCGGCTGGACACCGCCTCCGTCGTGCTGACCCCGCACCAGTGCGAGCCGAACGAGGCCGCGCAGGCCGTGCTGGACAACGAGCGGACATCGCTGCAGTACGGCATCTACAACCTCGGCTTTGTGGCCGTGCGCAACGACGGCGTAGGCCGCGCCTTCGCCACGTGGTGGGCCAGCCAGCTGCACCGGGCCTGCTACGACGACATCGCGGCGGGCCTGTTCACCGACCAGAAATACTGCGACCTGGTGCCCGGCCTGTTCGAGCGCGTGCATGTCGAGCGCGACCCGGGCTGCAACGTGGCGAGCTGGAACCTCAGCCGCCGCACCCTGCGGTTCCGCGGCGGGGACATCCTGGTCAACGGGTCGCCGCTGAAGTTCTACCACTTCACCAAGATCGGCGCCGCCGGGGACGTGATGACGGAGCGCTACGCCGCCGGCAACGCCGAGGTCTTCGAGGTCTGGCAATGGTACAAGCGCGAGCTGGCCCGCCTCTCGCTGCCCGGGGTGCCGCAGCGCCACTGGGCCTATGGCCAGTTCTCCAACGACGAGCCGGTCGCCAAGGCCACCCGCCGCCTGTACCGCAGCCGCCCGGACCTGGCGGCGTTCTTCGACGACCCGTTCCAGGCCGACGGCAACAGCCTGTACCATTGGCTGGAGCGCGAGGCGCCCGATGCCCTCGCCCGTTAGCACTAGCTTGATTTGGTGGGCCGATTCAGCCAACGCGCTGAAGCGCGCGTTGGTATCGGACCACTAGCCAGCACAGGATCGGCCATGGACCTTGCCATCCCTCCCGGCGCGACCGTGCTGCACCCGGCGCACACCTATCGCCGCGCTCCCCCCGCCCTGGCCGGCTGCTGGTGCCCGGACCCCGATCTGCTGGCGTATTTCTACGACGTCGTCCGCCAGCGGGAGGCGGCGTGCCCGGCGGAGTACCTGCTCCGGCTCGGCCGCGCCCACGTGTTCGAGGGCCAGTTCGTGCTGACCGCGGACGGCGCATGGCTCGCCCCCTCCGTCGTGGACTGGCCGGGAGCCGAGGCGGCGCTGCCCATGCTGCTGCAGCGCGTGCGGGACGGCGGCGTTACGCGCCTGGAGCCGCGCGGCCGGCCGACGGTGGTGGTCGCCAAGGCCGGGGCGCAGAACTACGGCCACACCATCGTGGAAATCCTGCCCAAGCTGGTCCATCTGGGCCGCTCCGGACTGCAGGATGTGCGCCTGCTGCTGCCGGAGGGCATGGCCGCCTTCGCCCCCCTCATAACCATGCTGCTGGACCGGCTCGGCATCCGCGCCGAGCTGGCGTTCGACCCGCGGCGCCGGCTGACGGAGGTGCAGGACCTGGTGTATTTCGGCCCGGTCTCCCGGCACAACACCCGCAAGTCCGAGACGCTGCTGGCGTGGCGGGACCTGGTGCGGTCCTGCCTGGGCGTCACGCCGAAGCCCAGCCGCCGCTTCTACATCGACCGCCCCGGCGACGGTGCCCGCAGCCTCAGCAACGCGGCCGAGGCGCGCGCCGTCATGGAGCAGCAAGGCTTCGAGACGGTCTATCCCGGCGCGATGGGGTTCGCCGACCAGGTGGCGCTGTTCGCCCAGGCCAGCCACATCGCCGGCCCGATGGGCGCCGGGCTGGCCAACACGCTGTTCGCCCCGGCGGAGTGCCGGGTGACCATGATCGACCCGGGCCTGGCGGACTTCTTCTTCTGGGACCTGGCGGCGCTGGCGGGCCAGCCGTTCATCTGGCTGTTCACCGGCCCGGTGTCCCACTACTCGCCGGGTCTGGAAGCCGAGCGCTACCCGGTCGATCTCCACGGGCTGCGCTACGTGCTGGACCGCTTCAACCCATGACGCCGGCCGGCGAGGCGGGGCAGCCATAATGGGCGCGTCAGGGCGCATGAAGCCCGTAAAATAGAGTTACAGGCCCGATAACGGCGCGCTTTCCTGCTTTGCGTCCGCAAGCTGAGGGCCGATGCTGGAAAAGCAGCTTTATTGGGACGGCCCCCGCGTGACGACCACCCGCGACAGCATCGCCGACGCCTGGGGCAGCAGCGCCCCGTTCCAGGGCGAGGGCCAATGGCCGCCCCGCATCGACGAGCGGACCCTGGAGGAGCCGGAACGCTGGGTGCAATCCGCCTGCGTGCTCTGCTCCAACGGCTGCGCGCTCGACATCGGGGTCAAGGACGGGCGGATGGTCGGCGTGCGCGGCCGGGCGGCCGACCGCAGCAACCGCGGCCGCCTCGGCCCCAAGGGCCTGCACGGCTGGGTCGCCAACCACAGCCCGAACCGCCTGTTGCGCCCGCTGGTCCGCGACGGCGGCACGATGCGCGAGGCAAGCTGGGACGAGGCGATGGACCTGATCGTCAAGCAGACCCGGCAGGTGCAGCAGCGGTTCACCAGCGGCGCCATCGGCATCTACAGCAGCGGGCAGCTCATGCTGGAGGAGTACTACACCCTGGCGCTGATCGGGAAGGCGGGACTCGGCACGCCGCACATGGACGGCAACATCCGGCTGTGCACCGCGACCGCAGCCGCCGCGCTGAAGGAGAGCTTCGGCGGGGATGGCCAGCCAGGCAGCGTCGAGGACATCGACAGCACCGCCTGCCTCTTCCACGTCGGCCACAACGTGGCGCTCACCGACACGGTGATGTGGATGCGCGTGCTGGACCGCCGGCGCGGCCCGAACCCGCCCAGACTGGTGGTGGTGGACCCGCGGCGCACGCCCACCGCCGCCGAAGCCGACGTCTGGCTGGCGCCCCGCCCCGGCACCAACGTCGCGCTGCTGAACGGCCTGCTGAACCTGCTCATCCAGGATGGCCGCATCGACCAGGATTTCATCGGCCAGCATACGCTGGGCTTCGAGGGCCTGCGCGCTACCGTGTCGGACTACCCGCCCGCGCTCGTGCAGCAGGTCACCGGGGTGCCCGAGGCGGAGCTGCGCGAGGCGGCCCGGCTGCTCGGCGAGGCGCCCACGCTCGTCTCCACCTGCCTGCAAGGCGTTTATCAAAGCAACCAGGCGACGGCGGCGGCCTGCCAGGTCAACAACATCCACCTCGTGCGCGGCCTGATCGGCCGGCCCGGCTGCGGCGTCCTGCAGATGAACGGCCAGCCGAGCGCGCAGAACACCCGCGAGTGCGGCGTCTACGAGGACCCGAGCGGCTTCCGCAACTGGCAGAACCCGGCGCATGTCGCCGAGCTGGCGCGGCTGTGGAACGTGCCGCCGCGAAAGCTGCCCTACTGGCAGTCCGGCACGCCCGCGCTGGAGATGTTCCACTACGCCGAGGCCGGCACGCTGCGGATGCTGTGGATCCAGGGCACCAACCCGGCCGTCTCCCTGCCCGACCTTCCCAGAATCCGCGCCATCCTGGAAAAGCCCGAGTTGTTCGTGGTGGTGCAGGACGCCTTCATGACCGAGACCGCCCGCCTTGCCGACGTGGTGCTGCCGGCGGCGATCTGGGCCGAGAAGACCGGCACGTTCACCAACTTCGACCGCACCGTCCACATCAGCAACAAGGCGGTCGAGCCGCCCGGCGAGGCGCGCGCCGACTTCGACATCTTCCTGGACTACGCGCGCCGGATGGATTTCTGCGACCAGGACGGCGCGCCGCTGGTCAAGTGGAGCACGCCGGAGCAGGCGTTCGACGCCTGGAAGGAATGCTCGCGCGGCCGACCGTGCGACTACACAGGCTTGTCCTACGCCAAGCTCGCGGCCGGGTCCGGCATTCCCTGGCCGTGCAACGCGGCGCACCCGGAAGGGACCGTGCGGCTCTACGAGGACCACGTGTTCCCGACCGACCCGGGCGTGTGCTCCTCGTTCGGCCACGACCTGCTGACCGGCGGCCAGGTCACGCCAGAGGAATACCGCGCGCTCGACCCGGCGGGCCGCGCGTTTCTCAAATCGGCCCCCTACCGCCCGCCGCCCGAGCAGCCGGACGACGCCTATCCGCTCCGGCTGACCACCGGGCGGGTGCTGCACCAGTTCCACAGCCGCACCAAGACCGCCCGCTCGCCCGAGCTGAACGCCGCCGACCCTGGCGTCTACGTCGAGGTCTCGCTGTTCGACGCGCTGCGGCTCTGGGTGGCGGACGGCGACCTGCTGCGGGTGACCTCCCGCCGCGGCGCGCTGGAGGCCCCGGCGCGGATCACCGACATCGAGGCCGGACAGGTCTTCATCCCGTTCCACTACGGCTACTGGGACGAGCCGGAGCGCGCGCAGGCGGCCAACGAACTCACGCTGTTCGTCTGGGACCCGGTGAGCAAGCAGCCGACCGCCAAGTCCGCAGCGGTCAAACTGGAAAGGGCGACGATGCCGATCCCGCCGCCTGAAAGCATGGAAGCCGTCAAAACCCGCCAGGGCCTGCTGGCGGCTGGCACCGCCGCTGCCCGGAAAGCCGCGTCCGCCGCGCCGCGCCGGCATGTCGGCGACGCCATCGGCCTGCTGCGCGCCAACGAGGGGCAGTTGGCGCAGGCGTTCGGGCAAGCGGCCTCGAACCATCCGGATCTGCCGGAACTGGGCAGCCAGTGCGCCTTGTTCGCCGGCTGGTCGCGCGGCATGTCGGCCGCTCTCGGTCCCTACGCCGAACGCTACGGCAAGCAGCAGGCAGGCGACCCGGACGGCTTGGCCAAGCCGGTGAAGCGGCGCGCTGCCTCGACCGGCTTCAACCAGCTGCGCGATCTGCAAGCCTTGCTGGTCCTGGCGAGCGAGAGCCGATCCTCGCTCATGGTCCTGCGCCAAGCTGCGTCAGCCATGCGCGACGAAGGCTTCCTGGCCGCGCTGGAAGACATGGCGGCCAAGGACCGGCAGCGCCAACAATGGCTGGAGACGCAAATCCTGCAAGCTGCCGCGCAGGCCTTGGTGGTGCCCTCCTGACAAGGACGGAAGCGAGGCAGCAGGGCTCTGCCCTGCACCCGGAAGGGGATACTCATCCCCTTCGCCCCTTTTATATAAGGGTGTCCAGAGGACGACCGTCCTCTGGCGGGGTTCGGGGCAGAGCCCCGATCTACCGCTTGACCCCGTTGACCGAAGCCACCAGGTCGGTAAGCATCGGCACATAGTCGTCGCCGTGCCCGAGCCCGGTCGCCAGGGCGAAGCTGTTGCGTACTGCGGCTCCCACGGGGTTGGCTGCGCCGCTGATGCTGGCGAAGTTCGTGAGGTACGTCAGGTCCTTCAGGGCGTTGCTGAGCGTGAACTTGTGCGCGTCGCGGTTGCCGCCGACGACGTAGTCGAAGAACGTCTGGAAGAACGGGCAATCCATCCGGCCGCCGTTCAGCACGCCGTGGAAGGTCTGCTCGGACACGCCGGCTTTCGCGCCCATCATCAGCGCCTCGGCGTACAGCGCCGCATAGCCGAGCGAGACGAAGTTGTTCAGCAGCTTCATCATGTGCCCGGTCCCGGTCGGCCCGGTTTCGACGATGCGGCCGGCGAAGCTGCCCAGCACCGGCCGCGCCCGCGCCACGTCGGCCGGCGCGCCGCCGACCATCACGTCGAGCGTGCCGGCCCATGCCTCCTTCGGCGTGCGGCTGAGCGGCGCGTCGATCAGGGTGATGCCGTGCGCCGCCAGCTCGCCGGCCAGGCGGACCGTGATGGCAGGCTCCGAAGTCGAGCAGTCGATCACCAGCAGCGGCTTGCCCGCCGCGGCCAGGCCGTCCGGGCCGGTGGCGATCTCCTCCACCTGCGCGCTGCCGGTCACGCAGAGCACGACGACCTCCGACGCCTGCGCCACCGCCCGCGGCGAGGCGGCCTCCCTGGCGCCGCGCTGGACCAGGTCATCGACCCGCTCGCGCTTCCGCCGGGCCAGCACGGTGAGCGGAAAGCCTTTCTCGACCAGGTTCTTGGCCATGCCGTGGCCCATGTGGCCGAGGCCGATGAAGCCGATCGTCTCAGTCATCGCGTGTCTCCCTGCTTGGTCATGTGCTGGCCCGCGCCTCGAGGCGGTAGCCGACGTCGACGCGCGCCGGGCCTGCCGGCTTGCCTTCGATCCGCGCGAGCAGCTTGCGTGCCGCGGTCTCGCCGATCCGCTCG
Organism: uncultured Acetobacteraceae bacterium; assembly: GCA_964246185.1. Taxonomy (GTDB): domain Bacteria; phylum Pseudomonadota; class Alphaproteobacteria; order Acetobacterales; family Acetobacteraceae; genus LMUY01. Next base: position 15,523 of record CAXTPP010000009.1, on the reverse strand, counting down.
CGCGGCGAGACGATCGTGGTCAGCGCCGGCGTGGTCAGCGCGCCGATGCCGAGCCCGTTGAACCCGGCGATGGCGATGCGGCCCGGCACCGCGATGCCGTCGCGCTGCGCCCGCAGCAACGCGCCGACCGCGAGGTCGTCGTTGGCGAAGAACAGCGCGTCCAGCTCCGGGCTGTGCGCCAGGGCCTCGATCAGCTTGTCGCCGCCCAGCCGGGGGCTGGAGGGTTCGGCATGGCTGTACGGCGGACGCCGCCGCAGCCCCGCGCGCGACAAGGCTCGGTCGAACCCCTTGAACCGCTGCATGGCGCGGTAGTCCTGCTCCAGCCGGCCGCCGATGAAGCCGATCTGGCGGTAGCCGCGCGAGGCGAGGTGCACGCCCATCGCCTCGCCGGCCTTGATGTGCGACAGCCCGACGTTCATGTCGATCGCGCCGGCGCCGCATTCCATGATCTCGACGACGGGCCGCCCGCAGCCGCGCAGCAGCCGCCGGGTCCGTTCGTCGTGTCGCAGGCCGGCCACGATCAGGCCCGGCGGGGACCAGCCCAGCAGCGTCGCCACCAGCTCCGCCTCGCGGGCCAGGTCGTACTGCGTGTTGCCCAGCAGCAGCTGGTACTGCTCCGCTTCCAGCACGCGCTGGATGCCCTGGATCACCTCGACGAACACCGCGTTGGACAGCGACGGCACGATCACCGGGACGATCCTGCTGTCCGCCGACGCCAGCGCGCCGGCGAACCGGTTCGGCACGTAGCCCAGCTCCGCCACCGCCGCGTCGATCTGCGTCCGCAACGCCGCGGACACGCTGCGCGGCGCGTTCAGGGCGCGCGAGACGGTGATCGGCGCGACCCCGGCGCGCTCGGCCACATGCTTCAGCGTCACGCCGCCATCGTGCGCGCGCCTGCGCCCCGGCGGCCGGCCCGGTGAATGGCCCGGTGAATGGCCCGGTGAATGGCCGGGTGACTGCGTCGTGGTCATCGCGCCGGCAGCATAGGGCAGGATTTGTGGTTGCGCTACCATCGCGCGGCCGATACATGGTGACGCTGCCGGAAAGGGCGTCCGCCACGGCAGGAGCGCCCGCTCGGGAGGGGATGGCTTGACGCGACAGCTTTATGCAGCCGCCGGGATCGCCAAGAGCTACGCCAGCGTCGCGGTGCTGCGCGGCGTCAGCCTGGCCCTGGCGCCCGGCCGCGTGCACACGCTGATGGGCGAGAACGGGGCGGGCAAGTCCACCCTGTTCAAGGTCCTGGCCGGCCTGGTGGAGCCGAGCGCGGGCAAGCTCACGCTCGACGGCGAGCCTTTGACGCTGGACAGCCCGCAGGCCGCCCGCGCCCACGGCATCACCCTCGTGCCGCAGGAGCCGGCGCTGATGCCCGAGCTGAGCGTGGCCGAGACCATGTTCGTGGGCCGCCTGCCGACGAAGGGGATGCTGCGCCGGGTCGATTGGGCGGCGATGCACCGGCAGGCCCGGCAGGCGCTGGCCACGCTCGGCCTGGACATCGACACGGCGCAGCAGGCCCGGCGCCTGTCGATCGCGCAGCAGCAGCAGGTCGAGTGCGCCAAGGCGCTGCTGCACGGCTGCCGTATCATCCTGTTCGACGAGCCCACCTCGCCGCTGACCACGCACGAGGTGCAGCACCTGTTCGGCATCATGCGGCGGCTGCGCGACGAGGGCTGCACGCTGGGCTTCATCAGCCACCGCATGGACGAGGTGCTGGAGATCAGCGACGAAGTGAGCGTGCTGCGCGACGGGCTGCTGGTCGGCACGGTGCAGCGCGCGCAGTTCGACCGGGTGGCGCTGATGTCGCAGATGGTCGGGCGCGAGATGCAGGTGATCCCCCGCCGCAGCTGGTCGTCGGCCACGACGAGTCCCGTCCTGCAGGTCGAGGGGCTGAGCCACGCGCCGCGCTTCGCCGATGTCAGCTTCACCCTGCACCGGGGCGAGGTGCTCGGGTTGGCCGGGCTGGTCGGCGCCGGGCGGACCGAGATCGCCGAGACCATTTTCGGCATCCGCGCGCGCGACGCCGGGCGCGTCACGCTGGACGGCGAGGATTTGAGCGGGATGCCCACCCACGCGGTCATCCGCAAAGGCCTGGCCTACGCGCCGGAGGACCGGGCGCGGCATGGCGCGGCGCTGCCCATGAGCATCGCCGAGAACCTCACCTCCGCGCTGCTCGACCGGGTGCGGCAGCGCTTCGGGCTGATCGACGCCGGGCACGAGGCGTCGATCAGCGGCGAGGCCGTGTCGCAGTACCGCGTGCGCTGCGCCGGCATCGGCCAGGCGATGCGCCAGCTTTCCGGCGGCAACCAGCAGAAGGTGGTGTTCGGCAAGTGGATGGGCGTCTCGCCGAAGGTCGCCATCCTCGACGAGCCGACCCGCGGCGTCGATGTCGGCGCCAAGGACGAGATCTACGGGCTGATCGAGGAGCTGGCGCGGGCCGGCATGGCGATCCTGGTCGTCTCGTCCGAGATGGAGGAGCTGGTGCGGCTCTGCGACCGCATCCTGTCGGTGTACGAGGGCCGCATCGTCGCCGAACTGGCCGGCGCCGCGATCACGCCGGAAGCGGTGGCGCGCTCTTATGTCAGCCAGGCGGGAATGGCGGCGTGAGGCGGTCCGCCATCCGGCGCGAGCGGCGCGAGCTTACCCTGCTGGCGGCGACGGCCGCCTGCCTCCTGGCGATCGGCTTGCTGCAGCCCGGCTTCGTGTCGCTGCAGAACCTGCGCTTCATGCTGCTCAACTCCGTGGTGCTGTCGCTGCTCGCCCTCGGGCAGACGCTGGTGATCGCGGCGCGCGGCATCGACCTTTCGGTGGCGCCGGTGCTGGGGCTGGCCGCGGTCGCCACCGGGCTGCTGGCGCAGGATGCCGGCCTGCCGCTGGCCGGGGCGGTCGGCATCGCGCTGGCGATCGGGCTCGTGCTCGGCGCGATCAACGGGCTGCTGGTGGCGCGGCTGGCGATCCCGCCCATCATTACCACGCTGGGGACCTACAGCCTGTACAGCGGCCTGATCTTCATCGTGTCGGACGGCGCCCAGGTCGATTCCGTGCCGCCGTCGTACGCGGCCTTCGGCAACGGCGTGCTGACGCCGCTGCTGCCGGCGCCGATCCCGGTGCTGGTGCTCGGCCTGGTGCTGCTGCTGACCTGGTTCATGCTCGGGCACACGCGGTTCGGCCGCGCCGTGCTGGCGATCGGCAACAACGGCGCGGCCGCCTACAACGCCGGCATCCCCGTGGTGGCGACGCAGATCTGCGTCTATGCGCTGTCCGGCGTGCTGGCCGCGCTCGCGGGGCTGATGTTCGTCTGCTACACCGGCTCGGCCACGGTCACCACCGGCACGGGCGACCACATGGAGCTGCAATCCATCGCCGTCGCGCTGATCGGCGGCACCGCGATCGCCGGCGGACGCGCTTCGATGGCCGGCACGGTGCTCGGCAGCGTGTTCCTCAGCGTCGTGCTGACCGCGCTGGTCTTCGTGCACGTGCCGCCGATCTGGTACTCGGCCGGCGAAGGGCTGATGATCCTGCTCACGGTCGCCGCCGGCAGCCGCAGCCGATCGCAGGTCGCCGCCTGAGATGGACAGCTGGGCGAAATCGCTTGCCGCCTTGCTTGCGCTGCTGCTGGCGGCGCTGATCGCGGGCGTGCCGGGCTTCTACTCGGACTTCGACGGCTTCCTGGCCCTGAGCGAGAACTTCCTGCCGTTCGGCCTGGTGGCGCTCGGGCTGTCCGTGGTGATCCTGACCGGCGGCATCGACCTCTCGGTCGGCGCGGTCGCAGGCCTGTCTGCGGTGGTGATGGCGGAGCTGTGGAGTCGGCTTGGCGTGCCGATCTGGCTGGCGGCGCTGATCGGCGTCGCAGCGGGCGGCGTGCTCGGCGCGGCCAACGGGCTGATCATCGTCCGGCTGCGCATGGAGCCGCTGATCGCGACCCTCGCCACCAGCTTCATCTACGGCAGCCTCGCCACCGCCCTGGCCGGCGACAACCCGCCCTCCGGCTTCCCGGACGGTTTCGACGCGCTCGGCGCCGGGGCGCTCGGCGGCGTGCTGCCATACCAGGCCGTGCTGTTCGCCGTGCTCGCGTCGCTGTTCGGCCTGGCCGTGTCGCGCAGCAAGTTCGGCCGCAAGGTCGTCATGATCGGCTACAACAGCGAGGCGGCGCGCTACTCCGGGATCCGCGTCGGGCGCGTCCTGGTCGCCGCCTACGTGATCAGCGGCGTGATGGCGGCCCTCGCCGGCGTGGTGCTGGCCGCCTACTACAGCGCCGTGCGGGCCGACATGGGCGACGCGCTGCTGCTGAGCACCATCACCATCGTGGTGCTGGGCGGGGTCAGCATCTTCGGCGGCGAGGGCGGCATGGCGGGCGTGGTAATCGCCGTGCTGGTGCTCGGCTTCCTGCGCCAGGGCATGCTGATCGCCGGGTTCTCCGACATGCTGACCACGATGCTGACCGGCGCGATCCTGCTCGGCGCGATCGCGGTCAAGAACACGCTCGCGGGCCGCGGCGCCGGGTTCGCCCGGCTGCTGGGCCGGCTGGGGCGCGGCAGGGTCCGCGCGCAACCGTCGTACCAGGAAAAATAGGGGAGATGATGGGCATGGGTTCACTCAAGGCTGCGATCATGGCGATGCCGCTGCTGCTCGGCGGCGTGCTTGCGGCGCAGGCGGCCGACGGCGACGCCGGCAAGCCGATCAAGGTCGCCATGGTGCCGAAGCTCGTCGGGCTGTCCGTGTTCAAGGCGAACGAGCAGGGCGCGGCGCAGGCGGCGAAGCAGCTGAACATCGACTTCCTGTACACCGGGCCGGTGACCGCCTCGGCGCAGGGCCAGGTCGATGTGTTCAACAGCCTGATCGCGCGGCGCTTCGACGTCATCACCACGACGGCGAACAACCCGACCCAGCTTGCCCCGGCGTTGCGCCGGGCCAGGCAGCAAGGCATCAAGGTGGTCTCCTACGACAGCGACGTGGCGCCCGACGCGCGCGACTTCTTCATCCAGAACACCGACTACGCCGCCCACGGCAAGGCGCTGGTGGAGGCGGTGGCCAAGTTCGCCGGCCCCAAGGCGCAGGTCGCGATCCTGTCCTCGACGCCGGACGCCACGATCCAGAACGAGTGGATCAAGGCGCTGACCGCCTACATGGCCAGCACGTACCCGGACATGAAGATCGTCACCACCCAGTACGGCCAGTCCAGCCCGTCGCAGTCGCTGACCGCGGGCGTCAACATCCTGCAGGCCAACCCCGGCGTCACCGGCATCATCGCGCCGGACGGGGCCGCCGAGGTGGGCGCCGCCGCCGCGGTCGAGAAGCTCGGCATGGCCGGCAAGGTGTTCGTCACCGGCTGCAGCGACCCGGACTCGATCCGCCAGTACGTGAAGTCCGGCATCATCCGCGAGAGCCCGCTGTGGGACGAGGTGAAGGAGGGCGCGCTGGTGATGCACGTGTCGCGGCTGGCGGCGAACGGCACGCTGCAAAGGAACGGCAGCTTCACCGCCGGCGAACTCGGCAGCTTCACCGCCAAGGACGGCGTGATCCTGTTCAGCGAGCCGCTGGTGTTCACCCAGGACAACATCGACGACTACCATTTCTGACACTCGCCGGGGACGGCAAGGGAGTACGAGGCCATGAAGCGCATCTTGTTCACCGGCGGCACCGGCAAGGCCGGCCGCCACGTGGTGCAATACCTCGCCGAGCAGGGCTACCGCGTGCTCAACATCGACACCAAGCCGCTCGACAACCCCCACGTGCGCACGCTGCTCACCGACATCACCGATGCCGGGCAGCTGTTCAACGCGTTCTCCTCGTACACCGGGCTGCACGAGTTCGACCCCGACCTGCGCCCGGAGAAGATCGACGCCGTAGTCCACTTCGCCGCCATCCCGCGCGTCATGCTGGTGCCGGACAACGAGGTGTACCGCATCAACGTGATGGGCACCTACAACGTGCTCGACGCGGCCACCAGGTTCGGCATCCCCAAGGTCGTCATCGCCTCCAGCGAAACCACCTACGGCATCGTGTTCGCCAACACGCCGCGCGAGCCGGAGTATTTCCCGCTCGACGAGCACTACCCGGTCGATCCGATGGACAGCTACGCCCTGTCCAAGATCTGCAACGAGCGGACGGCGCGCGGCTTCTCGCTGCGCAACGGCTCGGACATCTACGCGCTGCGCATCGGCAACGTGATCGAGCCGCACGAGTACGAGCTGTTCCCGGGCTGGTTCGCCAGGCCCGAGTTCCGCAAGAAGATCGCCTGGAGCTACATCGACGCGCGCGACCTCGGCGAGATCGTGCGGCTGTGCATCGAGACAGACGGCCTCGGCTACGAGGTGTTCAACGCGGTCAACGACCACAGCTCGTCCGACCTGCCGACCGCCGAGCTGCTGCGGCGCTACTACCCGAACGTCCCGGTCCGCGGCGCGCTCGGCGAGTTCCAGAGCCTGCTGTCGAACAAGAAGGCGCGCGAGGTGCTGGGCTTCAAGGAGAAGCACGACTGGCGCCAGTACGTGAAGCAAGGCTGATGCAGCGAACCGGGCACGCTTCAGGGCGCGGCGGCGTCACGTCCCGCTTAGTCAAGCCCTGGCAGTTCGATCCCGTAATGGGCGACGAGATCATCCACCTGCGCCTGCGTCAGCCCGCGCGGGTTAAGGCCGCGCAGCATCAGGTACAGCCGCGCGGTCTCCTCCAGCTCCTCGGTGGCGTAGATCGCGGCCTCCAGCGTGACGCCCGCCACCACCGGGCCGTGGTTGGCCAGCAGCACCGCCGAGTAGCGCCCGGCCAGGCCGCGAATCGCCCCGGCGACGGCAGGGTCGCCGGGCCGGTAGTAGGGCACCAGCGCCGTCGCGCCCACGCGCATGACGTAGTAGGCGGTCAGCGGCGGCAGCACGTTCGCCGGGTCGACCTCCGGCAGCATGGACACCGCGACCGAGTGCGCGGAGTGCAGGTGCACGACCGCGCCGGCCTGCCTGCGGGTGTCGTACAGCGCCTGGTGCAACGGGATCTCCTTGCTCGGCGCGTCGCCCGACAGCAGGTTGCCGCCGCTGTCCAGCCGAGACAGCCGCGCCGGGTCGAGGAAGCCGAGCGAGGCGTTGGTCGGCGTCATCAGCCAGCCGCCGTCGTCCAGGCGCAGGCTGACGTTGCCGGACGACCCGGCGGTCAGGCCACGCTCGAACAGCGACCGGGAAAAGGCGCAGATCTGCTCGCGCGACTTCGTCTCGGACATGCGGGCGGCTCCGGCGTCAGGGTGCGGCATCCTCGCACGGCGGCGGCTCCGATGAAAATTCCGGCGCAGGCGACACCAGCCAGGATTCCAGCATGACGCAGCAGGCACGCCGGGCGGCGGTCATTGGCCTGGGCTCGATGGGGCTCGGCATGGCGCAATCGCTGCTGCGCGCAGGCTTCGCCGTCACCGGCTTCGACGTGGCGGAAGCCGCTGCCGGCCGCTTGGCGCAGGCGGGCGGCAGCGCCGCGGCAAGCCCGGCCGACGCCGTGCGCGACGCCGAGGCGGTGGTCGCGGCCGTGGTGAACGCGGCGCAGACCGAGGCCGTGCTGTTCGGGCCGCAGGGCTGCGCCGAGGCGATGGCGGAAGGGGCCGTGTTCATCTCCTCCGCGACCATGGCGCCCGACATGGCCCGGCGGCTGGCCAAGCGCCTGGAGGATGCCGGCCGGCACTACCTGGACGCGCCCATGAGCGGCGGGGCGGCGCGCGCGGCCGACGGCTCGCTGACGATGCTGGCGTCCGGCAGCGCCGCCGCGTTCAGCCGCGCCCGCCCGGCGCTGGATGCCATGGCCGGCGCCGTGTACGAGCTGGGAGACGCAGCGGGGCAGGGCGCGGCGTTCAAGATGGTGAACCAGCTGCTCGCCGGCGTGCACATCGCCGCCGCCTGCGAGGCCATCGCGTTCGCCGCGCGGCAAGGGCTCGACCTTGCGAAGGTCTACGAGGTGATCACCAAGTCGGCGGGCAACTCGTGGATGTTCGAGAACCGCATTCCCCACGTGCTCGACGGCGACTACGCACCCAAGAGCGCCATAAACATCTTCACCAAGGACCTGGGCATCGTGATTGACATGGCGCGCGAGGCGCAGTTCCCCGTGCCGGTCGCAGGGGCCGCGTTGCAGATGTACTTGATGGCCGCCGCCGCCGGCATGGGGCGCGACGACGACGCCTCGGTGGCGCGGCTCTACGCCCAGGTCGCAGGCCTGTCGCTGCCCGGGAGTTCCAGCTGATGCCGAAATTCGCAGCCAACCTGACCATGATGTTCAACGAGCACCCGTTCCTAGACCGCTTCGACGCCGCGGCGGACGCCGGCTTCGAGGCCGTCGAGTTCCTGTTCCCGTACGCGGAATCGCCGGAGGCCGTCGGCGAGCGGGTGCGGCGCAACCGCCTGGCCGTGGCGCTGTTCAACATGCCGCCCGGCGACTGGGCCGCCGGCGAGCGTGGGCTGGCCGCGTTGCCCGCACGCGCCGCCGAGGTGCAGCAAGGCCTGTCCCGCGCGCTGGACTACGCGCAGGCGACCGGGGTGGGCCGCCTGCACCTGATGGCCGGCCTCGCCCCCGCCGATGACCCGGCGGCCACAGCCGCCTACCGCGAGGCCGTCGCATTCTGCGCCGGCCGCCTGGCGGAGCACGGCCTAGACCTGGTGCTGGAGCCGATCAACGGCCGCGACATGCCGGGCTACTTCCTGAACGATTTCGGGGCCGCGGAACGGCTGATCCGCGACCTTGCCATGCCGAACCTGAAGCTGCAGTTCGACCTGTACCACCACCAGATCATGCACGGCGACCTGGCCACGTCGATGCGGCGGCTGCTGGGGATCATCGGCCACGTCCAGGTCGCCAGCGTCCCTTCGCGCAACGAGCCGGACGGCGAGGAGCTGAACTGGCCGTTCCTGTTCGCAGAACTCGACCGCCTGGGTTACGCAGGCTTCGTCGGCTGCGAGTACCGCCCGCGCGGCCGCACCACGGACGGCCTCGGCTGGTTCGCACCGTTCGCTCGATGCTGACCGTCAGGTGAGCCAGGCCAGAGGCCCTGCCTCTGGACTCCGCCAAAGGCAGAGCCTTGAATCCATTTATGTAAAACGGTTTCCAAAGGCCTCTGGCCTTTGGTGGGTCTGGGCAAAGCCCAGCCTTGCTCACCCCGCCATCGCCGCCCCCGGATGGAAATGCTCGTACACCCGCCGCGCCGTCTCCCGGTTGATGCCCGGCGCGGCCTCCAGGTCGTTCAGCCCCGCCGACTTCACCCCGCGCGCCGAGCCGAAATGGTTGAGCAGCGCCCGCTTGCGTGCTGCGCCCACGCCGTCGATGTCGTCCAGCTCGCTCGTCACCAGCGCCTTGGAGCGTCCGGCCCGGTGGGTGGTGATGGCGAAGCGGTGCGCCTCGTCCCGCACCCGCTGCAGGTAGTACAGCACCGGGTCGCGCGGCGGCAGCTGGAACGGCGCACGGCCGTCCATGTGGAACCATTCGCGCCCGGCGTCGCGGTCCGGCCCCTTGGCGATGCCTACCAGCTTCACGTCCTGCACGCCGAGGTCGGCCAGGATGCCGCGGGCGGCGCTGAGCTGGCCGGCGCCGCCGTCGATCAGCACCAGGTCGGGCCAGTTGGTCCGCTCGCCGTCCGCCTGCTCGCGGATGGCGCGGCCGAAGCGGCGTTCCAGCACCTCGCGCATCATGGCGAAGTCGTCCCCCGGCATGATGGCGCTGCGGATGGCGAACTTGCGGTAGGCCATCTTGTTCGGCCCCTCGGCGCCGAACACCACCATCACCCCATAAGCGTTGGAACCGCCGATGTGGCTGTTGTCGTAGCACTCGACCCGCTCCGGGGGTGCTGCCAGGTCGAACAGCTCGGCCACCCCCTCCAGCAGCTTGGCCTGGCCTGCGCCCTCCGCCAGCCTGCGCTCCAGCGCCTCGCGGGCGTTGGTGGCGGCGTGCTCCACCACGGCGCGCTTCTCGCCGCGCTGCGGACAGGCGATCTCCACCTTGCGGTGCGCCTTCAGGCTCAGCGCCTCGGCCATCAGCTCGGCCTGCGGCAGCGCGTGGCTGGTCAGCAGCAGCGGCGGCGGCGGCTTGTCGTCATAGAACTGGGCGATGAAGGCTTCCAGCACCTCGCCCGCCTCCTCGTGCTTGGCGTGGGTCGGGTAGAAGGCGCGGTTGCCGTTGTTGCGCCCGCCGCGGACGAAGAACACCTGCACGCAGGTCTGCCCGGCGGTCTGCCAGGCGGCCACCACGTCCGCGTCCTCCAGGCTCGCCGGGTTGATCACGCCGGTGCCCTGCACGTGGGTCAGCGCGCGGATGCGGTCCCGCGCGGCGGCGGCGCGCTCGAACTCCATCCTGGCCGACGCCGCCTCCATCTCGGCCGCCAGCTCCGCCTGCACCCCGGCGGCGCGGCCTTGCAGGAACGCCTTGGCCTGCGCCACCAGCTTGCCGTAACCCTCGGCGTCGATGCGGCCGACGCAGGGCGCGCTGCACCGCTTGATCTGGTGCAGCAGGCACGGGCGGGAGCGGTTGCGGAACACCGTGTCGGCGCAGGAGCGCAGCAGGAACACGCGCTGCATCGCCACCACCGTCTGGTTCACCGCCCAGGCGGAGGCGAACGGCCCCCAGTAGCTGCGGCCCTTGACCTGGGCGCCGCGGAACTTGGCGACCTGCGGGAAGGCGTGGTCCTCGGTCAGCATCAGCCACGGATAGTTCTTGTCGTCGCGCAGCACGATGTTGTAGCGCGGCTTCAGCCGCTTGATGAGGTTGGCCTCCAGCAGCAGCGCCTCGGCCTCGGTGTGGGTGGTGACGATCTCCATGCTGACCGTCTGCGACACCATCAGCCGCAGCCGCTCGGACAGCCGGGCGAGCTGGGTGTAGCTGTACACGCGCTTCTTGAGCTGCTTCGCCTTGCCGACGTAGAGCGCCTTGCCCTTGCCGTCCAGCATGCGGTACACGCCGGGGCTGAGCGGCAAGGTGAGCAGCGTCCGCTCGATCACGCCGACGCCGATGGCTGCTTCGGTCATGCCCGGCTCAGCCGATGGGCACGGCGGCGTAAACAATCCACCGATCCTGTGGACAAGTCTGTGGGGCATCGGCCGCCCGCGGCCCTAACCCGGGGAAATCCTGTAACTTTCGCCGCCTTGCCTGCAAATTGAGCAGTCCGATAAAGTGCTGTTTTTGTTGCTTTCGGTGGATCGCAACTGTCACAGATTCAGCATATAGGGCTAAATGGCTGACTCCATTAGGAGTCAATGGGGCCGCGTGGACAACTGCCGCGCTCGCGTTCTATTTCTACCCCCACCGATGCCATGTCGTCGAACACGTCGAGCTTCTCGATGCGCACCCGCACGACCTGCACACGATCGTCTTCCAAGCAGGCTTCGGCCAGCCGCTCCGCCAGTGTTTCGACCAAGCTGACATGCCCGGCGGCGACCACCGCCCGCACGGTCCGCGCCACGCGCTCGTAGTCCACCACCCGGTCCAGTTCGTCCCGGCCCACGCCAGGTCGGGACAGCCCTGCGCCACCCTGACCAGCCAGCCCCTCCGCCACGCCCAGGTCGATGTTGACCCGGATGCGCTGCGGCGCCTGGTGCTCATGGGGATACACGCCGATGGACGCCGCCAGCCTCATGTCCCGCAGGAAAACGTGGCGCTGGCCTCGCCTAGCCAGGCGCGGGCTGTCGATCATTCCTCTGGCCCTCCGTCGCGGGACGGCCCCCATTGCAGGTGCTGGCCGCCGTCGAGCGCGAGCATCTGGCCCGTCATGGAACGCAGGGCAAGGATGGCGAGCACGGCGCGGCCCACTTCCGCCGGGTCGGTGCCGCGCTGCAGCGGGGTGGCGGCGCACTGCCGGGCGAACTGCTCGGCGGATTGCCGCGCGCTCGGCAAGGCGGGGCCGGGGCCGACCGCGTTGACCCGGATGCGCGGCGCCATGGCCAGCGCCAGGGACTGCGTCAGCGCCCACAACCCTGCCTTGGACACGGTATACGACACGAAATGCGGCGTCAGCGACCAGACCCGCTGGTCCAGCATGTTGACCACGTTGCCCTCCGCCCCATCCGGCAGCGCGCGGGCGAAAGCCTGGATCAGCACGAAGGGCGCACGCAGGTTGGGTTCCAGGTGGCGGTCCCAGCTCGCCCGATCGGCGGTGTCCCACTCGTCCCGCTCGAAAATGCTGGCGTTGTTCACCAGCACGCCCAGCGGACCGACCGCCGCCGCCGCGGCGCCAGCCAGGCCGGCGAGCGAGGCTTCGTCGGACAGGTCCGCCGCCACGGCCGCGGCCCGGCCGCCGCCCTCGCAGATAGTCGCCGCCGTGGCCTCGGCGGCGTCGCGGCCATGGCGGTAGTGGACGGCCACCGGGTAGCCTTCCGCCGCGAGGGCGAGAGCGATGGCCTGGCCCAGCCGCTGCCCGCCGCCGGTGACCAGGGCCGCCAGCCGGTCCGTCATGCGGGGAAGTGAGGCTGGGTTCTGCCCAGACCTGCCAAAGGCCGTGGGCCTTTGGAAACCGTTTTATCAAATAGATGGATTCCAAAGGCTCCGCCTTTGGCGGAGTCCAGAGGCAGAGCCTCTGGCCTTACTTGACAGTCCCCTGCAAGAGCCGTCGGCATCACTCGGCAGTGCTGGCCTGCTTGCCGCCGGTGCCCTCGCAGATTTGCTTGATGCTGGCGAGCGAGGTGCGCAGCCCGTCCGTCATTGCGGCGCTCGGCCCGCCCTGGTTCTTGTCCATGGCCTCCTTGATCTCGGCCGTCGGCGTGAACCGCAGCGAGCACTCGACCTTGGAGCCGCCGCCGGCGTCCAGCACCGCCATCTTGCCGGAGTAGTCGTTCTCGCCGTCCGAGCCCCAGGTCATGGTGCGGCCAGCCTGATCGACCTTGAACCAGCCGTCGGAGTTGTACGGGTGGCCGTTGGCCGTGCCTTCCACGCCGACCCGCTCGTTCGGCTGCGAATGCGCCTGGTGCACGGTCGGCAGGTACTTGGGCAGGTTCGCGATGTCCGACACGAAGCGGAACACCGCGTCGGGCGGCGCTGAAACGTCTATGCGGTCGGTGTACTCGGGCATAGCTTCCTCCAGAAAGCGCTTCTGTGCGCCTTGGAACCAACGCCGCGCACGGCGAGACGGTTGCGGAAGGGAGGAACGCCATGAACCAGATCGACCTGAACGGCCGCGTGGCCGTGGTGACGGGCGGCGCGCGCGGCATCGGCCTGGCGGTGGCGCAACGCGCCGCGGCATCCGGCGCCGCCCTGGCGCTGTGGGACGTGGACGCCGCCCGATTGGAACAGGCCGCCGCGGCGCTGCCCGCCGGCGTCACCACGGCCACCCTGGACCTCACTGACCCGGCCTCCGTCCACGCCGCCGCCGCCGCCACCGAGGCCGCGCACGGCCGCATAGACATCTTGGTCAACAACGCCGGCATCACCGGCGGCAACGCGCCGACCTGGCAGCTGCCGCCCGCCGAGTGGCGCAGGGTGATCGAGGTGAACCTGGTGGCGCCCTACCTCGTGTGCAGCGCCGTGCTGCCCGGCATGGTGGCGCGCGGCTACGGCCGGGTCGTCAACGTCGCCAGCGTGGCCGGCAAGGAGGGCAACCCGAACGCCTCGCACTACAGCGCTTCCAAGGCGGGGCTGATCGCGCTCACCAAGTCGCTCGGCAAGGAGCTGGCGGACAAGGGCGTGCTGGTGAACTGCATCACCCCGGCGGCGGCGCAAACCGAGCTGTTCGACCAGATGGCGTCGTCGCAGGTCGCCTACATGCTGGGCAAGATCCCCATGGGCCGCTTCGTCCAGGTCGAGGAGATCGCGGCGCTGGCCGCCTGGCTGATGAGCGAGGAGTGCTCGTTCTCCACCGGCGCCGCGTTCGACATCAGCGGCGGGCGGGCAACCTACTGAAGGCCGGCTTGCGACCCTTCGACGCCGTAGGCGACCCGATTCGGACGGCTTGGAAGCTGCAATTCGTTCAGGGAGCCATCTCAGCCAGCACGAGCAAAGCGGCAAAGAGGCCCAGCGGCGCAAGGTGGGAAAACTCACGGTGACGCAAGACGGTCAAAACCCCTGCGGCGATAATGACGGCGCCGAGGATCAGGCCCACTCCACGGGTGGCAGGAAGGGCGATCAGGACGGCGTTCGCCATCTCCAACCCACCGGTGACATGGCACCACCACGCCGGATAACCCCAGCGGACGAAGCTGCCCCGCGTCGCGGGCGTGCCGATTGCATTGAACAGCCCCGCACCGAAGAACGCGGCGACAAGAAGCCAGATCAAGGAAGCGTGCAGCATCTTAGGCCAGTCCCATGATCAGGGGGATCGCCGCCAGGATCATCAGCGCCGCCGTAAGGCCATGGATGCCGAGGGCGGTCCTGATGGAGCCTTTCGCGGCAAGGATGAGCGACATGTCGCCGGCAGGGATGATCGCCTCTGTCAGCAAGGCGATGCCGACCATGCGCGGGCCGCCCCATGCCATGAAGGCCAGCACGACCAACCCCGCAACGATGTCCCGGACGCCCTTCAGGCGAAGCCACCAAGCGATGTTCGGCCCTGCCTCGGGAAGCGGCAGGCCAAAGCTCTGCGTCGCCACCCTCGGATTGAAAAGGTACATGACGCCGATCGCGATGATCGCGAACGCCACCAGCATCGCCACTCCGATCGCAAACCAGTGCATTCGCGCCTCCTTGATACGTCGATACATAATATATCTTTGCTAGAAGTTCAAGCTGCGTTATGAAAGTGCAGCCGCGCATTCGGTGTGAGGGGATCAAGGGTGGGCGTCGCAGAGAGGAGAAGCAGGGAGCGCGCCGAACGCGAGCATCGCATCGTTGCAGCGGCACGGCTGATTGCGGCAGGCGAGGGATGGAGCGCGGTCACGATCCGCCGTCTGGCGGAGGAGATCGAATACAGCCAGCCAGTCCTGTACTCCCACTTCGAGAACAGGGACGCGATTGTCGCGGCAGTCGCGGCTGAGGGTTTCCGAGAGCTCGCGATTGCGCTTCGGCAGGCCGCGCATGGATCGGCCGATCGTCGAGACGCGATCCAGAACGCCGCCAAGGCATATCTCGCCTTCGCCAGCGCGCATCCGGCTCTCTACGAAGCGATGTTCGTCATGCCGACTGTCCTGCGCTTTGCGGAAGCTGACACGCTGCTGGAATTGAAGGACGCCTTCGCCGCGCTGGCAGCTGCCGTCACGCCGTCAAGCAGCGATGTCGAGGTTGCGACCGAGACATTCTGGGCAGCCCTTCATGGACTTGCCGAGCTGGAGCGCTCGGGCCGCATAAGGCGCACCGCCCGGGACGAGCGGGTGACGCTTGTCGTCAACGGGTTTCTTCATCATTAGGTCCCAGGCTTTTGGCAGATCAGGCCTTTGGCGCGTCTGGGCGGAGTGGCTTCAAGGTTCCACTTGCCTTCTTCAAGCAATTGGAATGGCCACGCAGGGAGGGGCCCAGACTTGCTTTCCAGCAAGCCTGGGCCTGGAGCGGCTGGTATGAACTCCACCTGGGCATCTGCCAGGAAGGCTGCATTCGAGGGTTTCTCAAGCAAGGCTTGCGACCGTCCTTCGCCTGTGGTTTATGTTCGGCATATGTT
>CAXTPP010000008.1:0-45432 GCA_964246185.1 uncultured Acetobacteraceae bacterium | reverse complement strand
GATAGCCATTGCGCTGGTTGCTCCGCCCGGCGCTGCGCTCGCCAGGTGCTGCCCCGCAGGCAGCCTCGGTCTCCAGCTGCATCAGGCGTTCGGCGGCAAAGCCGATCATCTCGCGCAGGAATGTCGCATCAGAGCCTTTCTCCAGCAGCGCGCAAAGGGCAGTCTTGTCATCGGTCATCGTGACAGTCCTCGGGTCCAGGTTGTGTCTCGACAACACAAACCCACCCAAGATCACCGCGAGGGCTGCTGAACTCCGTCAGCAACCTCCTACACCACGCCCAGGGGCACGACCGATACCTGCTGGCGCAACTCTGCAAGCAACGCCGTGCTGTCGCCACCCTCCATGCGGTGCAGCCGCGGCTTTTCGGTGCCGGGCAGTCGAGTGGCGACGAGCCATGTGGAAGAGCTGAGCTCGATGGCGACGTGGACGGCGTTGTCGGACGGCATGTCTGCAGGCTCCCGGGTTGATTGTGGATGCCTGCCAGTCTGAGCTGTCAGCCAGGGCAGTGTCCGCCCTTATAGCATCTCGAACCAGACCTCGACGGGCCTGCGGCTGCCCTTGGCGAGAGCGCGGCGGCTACGAGGGCCGCGAAATTTTTTATATGCCGCCTGCCCAGCAACGTCTTTCTTTGGGTGATGCGGATGCGGACGCGGCTGCAAGCGCGTCATCCGAAGCCGACGCAGCAGCGTGCCCACCGTGCGCTCGTGCAGCTCGACCTCGAACCATGCCTTGATCTGCCCCTGCAGGTCGACGCAACGCCAGCGCACCATGCCATCGCGCGCAAGGTTCGGCGCAGCTAGGACCAGGCCCTCCAACTCCTGCATCTGCTCGGCCGACAGTGCCGCAGGGCGGCCGCTGCGGGGCACGTCCCGCAAGCCCGCGACGCCTTGCGCGTTGTGGCGATGAACCCAGTCCCGCAGCCTTTGGCGATCCATGCCGCTAGTGCTCTGACGCATTGTGAGGGTTCAATATGTGTCAGAGCACCAGCTTGATTTGGTGGGCCGATTCAGCCAACGCGCTGAAGTGCACGTTGGCATCGGACCACTAGCCTGCGCCGCGTCCGTCCGCGATGCGCCGTCGAGCACCTGTGCGATCGCCAGCAGGCGGCAGACAAGACGCCCGCCATCGCAACGTGACGCTTCCCGCCGAAGCTCGGTAGCCGAGCAGCCCCTGCCGCCGCGCCCATAAACGCGTCCGTGCGAGTCGCACCCGCACAAAGCGAACCAGAAATCACACCGATGGAGAATCCTAGACAGAACGTGAGTCAACACTTCGGGCGGCTGGTATTAGCTGCCAAACGATAGTGGTTCAACGTGCCGGGCTAGCGCTTATGCACGCTCCACAGCATCAGCCACCGCACCGGGAACACCCAGACAACTCCCGCAACCAGGAAATACACCGCCTGCACCGCCCAGTAGCTGGGCAGCACGTCCGGCAGCGTAATGGCGAGGACGACATAGGCGATGACGAACGCGATGCCCATCAAGGCGGCTGCGAAAGGTCGGGACATGCCGCCGGTTAGCCTAAGCTGGCTTGTGCGGCTATAGCCGCTGGCCGGAAACAGGCAGGACAGCCCATGGACCTGAAGCACCACATCGCCGCAATCCCGGATTTCCCGAAACCGGGCATCCTGTTCTACGACGTCTCCACCCTGTTGCGGCATCCAGACGCCTGGCAAGTCGCCATGGGCCGCATGGCCAACTTGGTACGGGCTTGGCAACCGGACTTGCTGGCAGGCGTGGAGTCGCGCGGCTTCCTGCTGGCCGCCCCGCTCGCGCTCAAGCTTGGCTGCGGGTTCGTCATGCTGCGCAAACCCGGCAAGCTGCCCGGCCCCGTCATCGGGCACGACTATACGCTGGAGTATGGCGCCGACCGTCTCGAAATCCAGGCCGACGCGGTGCAGCCGGGGCAGCGCGTCGTCATCGTGGACGACCTGCTGGCGACTGGAGGCACCCTGGCCGCCAGCATCGCCCTGCTGCAAGCGGTGGGGTCAGTCGTGCCAGGCGCAGCCGCGCTGATCGAGCTGACCTTCCTCGCAGGGCGACGGCAGCTGGGCGTGCCGTTCGAGGCCCTGGTCTCCTACGAGGCGTGACAGCTTCGGCCGTCGCCGATTTGACATCGTTTACGCCCTCGTTAGGACTGAGCCATGGCATTCGGGGAGGATGTCTCGGTGACGCATGAAATCACGCGCCGGGGACTGTTTGGCTCTCTGGCGGCGACGGCCCTCGGGGCGGCAGGCGCAACTGGGTCTCCGCTTCCCGATGGCGCTCTGCTGATGGTTGCCGGACCCGGCGGCGGCGCCATCGACATGTGGGCTGATTGGCTGGCAACGCCGCTCAGCCGTGCGCTCTCACCCGGGGCTCCGGTGCACAAGGACATCGTGGGCGGGCCGGATGGCGTGACGGCGGCCAACCAATTCGAAGCATTGACAGTGGCGGACGGCCGGACGGCCTTGCTGTTGCCCGGCAGTGCCGCCATGGCCCGGCTGATCGGCGACCCACGGGCCCAGTTCGATTTGGCGCGCTGGGTTCCGGCGCTTGCCGGAGTCACGCCCGGGCTGGTCGTGAGCCGCCTGCCCATGGGACAGGCCATCAACGGAGCCAGATTGCGCGTCGCCGCATCCCGTGCCGCAGGCCCGGAGCTGCCAGCCTTGCTGGCGCTGGACCTTCTGGGCGCGGAGTGGGTTCCGGTGTTCGGCCTGTCCGAGGCGGCAGCGACCGATGCGCTGGCCCAGGGTCAAGTGGATGCCGTGTGCCTGCATGGCCGCGGGGTGGCGGACTTGGCTCAGTCGCTTGCCCCATCGGGCATGCAACCGCTCTTCTCGTTCGGCAGCCTGGACGAGTCCGGCCAGCGCCAGCGGGACCCCGCCTTTCCTGCCGTGCCAACCGCTTACGAACTGTTTGCCCGTCAAGGCGGCCATCAAGGACTGCGCAACGCCTGGTCTGCGACGGCAGCGGCCTCTGATTTGGACATGGCGCTGGTGCTTCCCCAGCTGACCCCGGCGGCCATGGTGGCGCTCTGGCGCCGCGCCACGGCGCAGGCCATGGGGCCGGGCGGCGTCGCGGCGCAGGCGACCGCGCTGGGAGTGCGTTCACTTCTCGCGCCGGCTGCCATCGCCAACACGGGCGCATTGCTGGCCGATCAGGCCACGCAACTGGACTTGCGCCGGTGGCTATCGTCCCGGTTGAATTACAAGCCGAGTTAAACCGCTCGGCCACGCTCTTACGTGATACGGTCGCAGCGTGGGCGTCACTTGGCCGATCCACCTTCAGCCGGCCCGCTGCCACTGCGCCATTTGTGGCTGCTGCTGCCATAGGCGAGCACCCGGCCCGCGCCGTCCACGACCTGCGACCGCGTGAAGTAAAGCGACCGGCCATGGCTCACGACCTCAGCCGTGCCGAAAATGCGCCCCTCCCGCGACTGCCCCACGAACCGGCAATCCAAGTCCACCGTCACCGAGGACCGGTGTTGTCCCGGCATGCTGGACCAAAGCCCGCACAGCGCCCCGGCTTCATCCAGCATGGTCAACAGCACGCCACCATGCAGGATGTCGGACCGGTTCAGATGCCTGGGCAGGATATCGAGCGCGATGCGGGCGAACCCGTCCCGCCACTCCAGCAGTTCGATCCCCAGTTGGGCGTGGAAGTCGTCGCGCTGCGCCATCATATAGCCCGTGGCGCAGCGGGGCTGGTTCGTCAAGCCGTCACATTTGGACGGCCTGCACCGCTGTCTCGACTTCCTGGAAACTTGGCATGTGCATGTTGGGCGCCATCTTGCGGCCTGTCTCCACGCTTATGGCGGGGGCGTTGCCGTGCAGATGGGTCACCAGCACGGCCCGGATCACCTCCAGGTATTTGGCCTCCTCCTCGACCACGCCCTTCATGCGCGCTGCCACCGGCCCAGCCATGCCATAGGCCATCAGCACGCCCAGGAACGTCCCGACCAGCGCCCCGCCGATCATGGCGCCCAGAACCGCTGGTGGTTCGTTGATGTGGGACATGGTCTTGATCACGCCGAGCACGGCCGCGACGATTCCCAGTGCCGGCAGCGCGTCCGCCATGGACTGCATCGCGTGGCTTGGATGCAGCTCCTCGTGCAACGTTTTCTTCAGCTCCCGGGCCATCACGTCCTCGATCTGGTGCGGGTCGTCGGCGTTCATGCCGACCATCCGGAGATAGTCGCAAATCAAGTCGGTCGCGTGATGGTTGGCGAGTATCTTGGGGTATCTCTGGAATGCGGGGCTTTCCGAAGGCTTCTCGATGTGCGCCTCCAACGCCATTGCGCCCTTCGATGAGGCAAGCCGCGTGAAGTAGTAAAGCAAGCTCAGCAGCTCGATGTAGTCGGCCTTGTGGAAGCCCGCGCCTTTCAGCACCTTCTTGAATGCACCCAGCGTGTGCTTCACGTCGTGCATGGAGTTGGACATCACGAAGGTGCCGATTGCCGCCCCGCCGATCGTCAGCAGCTCGAACGGCATCGCTTCAATCAGAGGCGCCAAGCTCCCGCCAGACATGATGTAGCTGCCGAACACGCAGGCGAGCAGGAAGACCAGGCCACCGATCGTCAGCATCGCCGGGTCAGTTCCCAGCCTTGTGGGCCGGCGCCTGGCGGAGCACCACGATGGCGATACGCCGGTTGGCGGCGGCCAGCGGGTCGGCCGGCAGCAGCAGGTCACGGTCTGCCTGTCCGCTCACGCTTTGCACCCGCGTCTCGGGTATACCAGCCTCCTGCAACAGGCGCCGGGTGGCGTTGGCCCGGTCAGCCGACAACTCCCAGTTGGACCGGTCCCCGCCGTGGTAGGGCGAGGCGTCCGTGTGGCCCGTCACCGAGAGCTGCTCCGGCAGCTTCATCAGCACCGGTGCGATCTTGGTCAGCAGCGCCCGCGCCCGGTCATTCGGCACCGAGGAGCCGTTGGCGAACATGGCTTGCTTGTCCTCATCCAGAATCTGGATGCGCAAGCCCTCTGGCGTGATGTCCACGGCCAGCTGGCGGGCAAGGTCGGCCAACCCGGGGTCTTTCGCCACTTCCTCGCGGATTTGCCGTGCCGCCTTGTCGAACGCTGCATGTTCCTGGCGCACCTGGTCGGCCTGCGCCTTTGCCTGTGTCCCGTCTGCCAGGGTTGCATCGGCTGCATCCATGCCGTGGTGCAGCTGCGGCCGCCGGGTCAGGACGCCATCCTTGGCGCCGTTGTCGAACGCGGCTGCCATGGCCGGCTTGTCGCTGTCATCGTCCTCCACGTCGTAGGAGGGCTTGGCGTCGGCGTTCATCACGTTGACCGAACCCCGGTCGGACGCCATGGCCCCGTCGTCGTTCATGGTGTGGCCGCCGAATGGGGCGCCGAAGCCGGACGTGCTGCGGGACATCAGGTTGGTGGGGCTGAAATAATCGGCCAGGCCTCGGCGCTGCTCGGAGGTCGTGGCGTTGAGCAACCACATCAGCAGGAAGAAGGCCATCATCGCCGTCACGAAGTCGGCGTAAGCCACCTTCCACGCGCCGCCATGATGCCCGCCTTCGACCACCTCCTCCCTGCGGATGATGATGGACGGACGCCCGTTCGCCTTTCCCTTCTTCTCTGCCACCGGCGACTCCCGCGAAACAGGAGCCATTGTGCAGGAAATGTGCTTAACGCCAGGCTAAGCGACTTTCGGGAGCGCAGAAGCCAGGGATTGGATTGCCTCCTGTCACCCCCGTAAACCCTCTCCGGTCACGAAGCTCCACTCCTGGGAGGCGAGCAGCGGCCCTTGAAGGTGAGCGTTAAGCAAGCCAAGCCAGAAGCTCCGCCAAAGGCAAAGCCTTTGAAATCCTTTTGCTTAGCGGACGGGTTTTCAAAGGCCTCAGGCCTTTGGCGGGTCTGGGCGGAGTGGCCTCAAGGTTCCAATTGCCTCCTTCAGGCAATTGGAATGGCCTCGGAGGGAGAGCCCAGCCTCGCTTTCCAACAGGTCCAATCCCTGAATCCATTGGTATAAGCAGCCTTGCAGACATCCACCAACACCACGAGGGAGCCAAATCATGCTGGAAGGACGAATCGTCTGGGTCACGGGCGCAGGCAGCGGCATTGGCCGCGCCACGGCCATCGCCTTTGCCCACGCAGGCGCCAAGGTCGCGCTGACCGGCCGCCGCCTGGAGGCATTGGCGGAAACCGCTGCGGCCATCGGCGAGGCGGCCCTCGTCGTTGCAGCCGACCTGGCTGACCCGGCGGAGATCACTCGGGCGCACGCGGCTGTCGCTGCCGCCCTCGGGCCGGTCGAGGTGCTGGTGAACAACGCCGGGGCGAACACCCGGCGGCGGCACCTTCACGAACTCGCGCCCGCCGACCTGGCCAGCATGATAGGCGTCAACCTCGCAGCGCCTTTCCTGTGCTCGATGGCGGTGCTGCCCGGCATGAGGGCAAGACGGGCAGGCACGCTGATCCATATCGCCTCCGTCGCCGGGGTGAGCCTGTTCCCGGCGTCAGGCCCAGCATACGGCGCGTCCAAGGCCGGGGTGCGGATGATGAGCGCCCATCTCAACGCCGAGCAGGGCGCGCACGGCATCCGCTCCATCTGCATCAACCCCGGCGAGGTCGCGACGGACATCCTGGACAGCCGGCCCAGCCCACCCTCCCCGGCGGACCGCGCCCTCATGCTGCAAGCCGAGGACATCGGCGCGGCTGCCGTGTTCGTGGCGTCCTTGCCGGCGCGGGCCACAGTGGCTGATATGACGATCTTGCCGACCGACAACCAAACCTGGCGGCCGTTCGCGCAAGCCATCGCCGAAGGATAGCAGCCCCACCATGGCCGACATCACCCTGCCTATCGCCCCCCTGGGCAGTTTCGTTGCCGAGATATTCGCCAAGGCTGGCACCAGCCGGGCCGAGGCCGGGCGCATCGCCCATCACCTGATCGGCGCGAACCTGGCCGGGCACGACAGCCACGGCGTCATCCGGGTGCCGCGCTATGTGCAATGGCTGCAGGACGGCTTCGTCGTGGCCGATGCCACGCTGGAGGTCGTGAAAGACAGCCCGACCCATGCCGTGGTCGATGGCGGCTTCGGCTTCGGCCAGACGATCGGCCCACAGGCGGTCGATCTCGGCATCGGCAAGGCCAAGGCGGCGGGGATGGCCGTGATCGCGTTGCGGAACTCCGGCCACATCGGCCGCATCGGCGATTGGGCGGAGCGGGCCGCCGCCGCCGGGTTGGTCTCCATCCATTTCGTCAACGTGGCGCGGGGAGAGCTGGTGGCGCCCTTTGGCGGCGTGGACCGGCGCTTTTCCACCAACCCGATGTGCGTCGGCGCGCCTCAAGCAGGCACCGACCCGCTTATCCTGGATTTCGCGACCTCCCTGGTGGCGGAGGGCAAGGTGATGGTCGCCTCCAACGGCGGCAAGCCGTTGCCGCCCGGCGCCCTGATCGATCCGGATGGCACGCTGTCCGACAATCCAGAGACGCTTTACGGGCCGATCACCGGTTCGTCGGTGCGGGACGCCTCCCAGGGGCTTGGCGCGTTGCGGGCGTTCGGCGACCACAAAGGCTCTGGCATCGCGTTCATGTGCGAGATACTGGCCGGCTGCCTGACCGGCGGCCCGACGTCCGGCCCGATCCCCAGCGGCAAGCGTGGGCAGATCGCCAATGGCATGTTGTCCATCTACCTGGACCCGGGCCATTTCGGCGCAAGCCACTTCGCGCAGGCCACGCGGGAGTACGCCCTCTACGTGAAGGCTGCCCGGCCTGCGACAGCCGGCGGGGAGGTCCTGGTTCCAGGCGAGCCGGAAGCGCGCACCCGGGCCGCTCGGCAGCGCGACGGCATCCCGTTGCAGGGAATCACCTGGGCGGCGCTGGTCGAGACGGCGACCAAGCTTGGGGTTCAAGCGCCTGAACTCTGATGAGCTTTAACCGTGGGCTAAATATTCTTGCCGATCCTGGCCTTCGTTGCAGCGCCGGAGAAGGCCCGGCAAGGTGCGTTCGTGTTTGGGATCGGGGATCGGGGCGTGCTTGTCACCGCCGTTATTGCTGATCGGCAGCACCGCTTGCGGAGCTGGGCGGCGTGCCTGGCGCTGATGCTTCTGCTGGCTGCGTGCGCCCGGCAAGGCGGCGGTTATTACGGCAGCGGCGGCGCTGTCCCGTACGATGGCTACGATCCGGCGACTGAGCATGGCAGGCGGTTTGCCCCGCATCGCTACTATCCCCCGCCGGGTCCACCGGAGGACCCATGGGCGCCTTACATCCATGAAGCCGCGGCACGCTTCGGCCTGCCGGAACGCTGGGTCCGGGCTGTCATGCGCCAAGAGTCAGGCGGGCGGGAGCAGGCCGTCTCCCCAGTCGGCGCGATGGGCCTGATGCAGGTTATGCCCGCCACCTACGAAGGCTTGCGAAGCCGCCACGGCCTCGGTGATGACCCATACGACCCGCACAACAACATCCTCGCCGGCACCGCTTACATGCGGGAGATGTATGACCGCTACGGCGCGCCCGGCTTTCTTGTCGCCTACAACGCCGGGCCGAACCGGCTGGACAGCTACCTGGCTGGCTCCGGCGGCCTGCCGGACGAGACGGTCAACTACGTCGCCGCCATCGCGCCGCATCTCGGCGACGGCGTCCCGTTCTCCGGGCCGTTGGCAATTTACGCATCGGCCCAGCCCGCGAGCTTGGCTGCATCCATACCGACCGTCATCAGCCTGGCCTCCGGCTGCGACGTGAACGCTGCCTATGACCCCGACCGCCCCTGCAAGCCGCTGGAGCGCGCGGCGACCGTACCAGCGCGGCCTTCCCTGACGTTGGCAAGCACCGGAGGGTGTGATGCCGACAGCGCCTATGACCCACGTTTCCCATGCCGGGCCGCCTCGTCGTTCCGCCCATCGCCGGCGGTTTCCGGCCTGTACCGTGCGCCTGCCGGCAGCAACGGCGCATGGGCGATCCAGGTGGGTGCGTTTGCCAATCAAGGCCTCGCCCGCGCCGTTGCCGAGGGTGCGCGGGCAGAAGCGCCGGACCAGTTGCGAGCCGCCACGGTCACCCTGCCCACCACGACGCCGTTCGGCAACGCCGTGCTCTACCGCGCCCGGCTTACCCATTTGTCGGCTGGCGAGGCTGCCGGGGCTTGCTCCCGCCTGAACCAGCGGCAACTGCCGTGCGTGGTCGTCCAACCGTCAGGCTCCTGACGCGGGCGGCGCTTCACCTGAACTTACGGAGCAGAAGCCGCACGGACCCGACGTTTGCGGCATGTGGGTGCGTCACCGCCAGCACCATGGGCTGTAGCTGCGGCAGGTTGAGCCAGATGGGCAGCTCGCGCCGGATCACGCCGCCATGCTCGCCAGCGCCTCGCCCGGTGATGATCTCCACGCACCGCACCCGGTCCGCGTGGGCCCGCTGCAAGAAGGCTTGCAGGGCATGGAACGCGTGCTGCGTTGTTCGCCCGTGCAAGTCCAGCGTCCGCGCGGGCAGCATCTTCCCGGTCCGCAGCCGCGCCCACGTGCTCTTGTCCAAGCCGGCCGGCTGCTCCCCCACTGCGACGGCAGTTGCGCTGACCACCCGCGCCGGGGCGAACGGCACGCCAGATGGTTGCGCCACGGGGCGCGCCAGGGCAGACGCCGGCAACGCTGGCGCAGCCCGGCCCGGCAGGGCTGCGACATGCCGCGCGTAGTCCGCCCAGGCGTCTAGGTCGCCCTCGCTCAAAACCCGCCGCGCCATCTCAGCCGGGCCGCGACGGCGTCCGTTGCGTTGCCTTCGACAGGGTCCGTTGCGCCGCGAGCGCCATCAGGCGGCTGCCCTGGCCGCGGCCTCGTCCTCGATCAGCAGCACATGCAGCCGCCGCGGCCCGTGCGCGCCCAGCTCCAGCGTCTGCTCGATGTCTGCCGACCGCGACGGCCCCGTCACCAGCATCACGTTGCGCGGCATGTCTCCGGCTGACCGCAACAGGTCCCAAGCCTCCTCGTAGGACCCCACCACCCGGCTCGCGCGCAGCACCACCACGGCGGTGTCCGGCAGCAAGTTCAACGTCGTCGGCCGCTCCGGCGCCGAAGGCAGCATCAGCGTGCCCGTTTCCCCGACCGCCGCGAACCCGTGCTGCACGCTCACCAGGTCCGACGCCATGGCCCGGCCTTCCCGCAGCCGCAGCAGCGGCCACGTCGACCATGGGATCGCCTGCAGCTCCGGGTGCGGCGCCATCACCCCTTCGGAGGGCAGGTTCTGGCCTGCGAGATAGGCTGCCAGCGCCCCTGGCACCGCTTCCGTCCCTGGCAGCCGATCGACGGTGCCGAACTCTCGCTCGATGTAGTGGACCAGAAGGTTCACCTGCTCCACCCGGCTCACCCGCGTCCGCGCCGGGATCAGATGGCGGGGATGCCGGTCCAACCGCTCCCGCAGCATCGCCGCCTGGTCGGGCGGCAGCGGCCCGCGCTTCAACCCCCGCCGGATCGCCCCCAGCACGATGTCCTTGCTCATCGCACGGCCCCTGAGTTCTTGGTCATCGCGCGGTCCGTTGCTGCCGGGCGTAGCGCGTGAAGAAGGTCTCTCCTTCCGGCGCCGGCAAATCCCGCCCGCCCGTCCAACCGCCGGCAAACGGCAGCGACGCGAACCGGCCCCGCCGCCGTCCCAGCAGCCCGAGCACCCGGGCCGCAATTCCCGTCGCGGCCCGATAGACGGCTGGACGCCGGGCGAACCATGCCCATAGCCGCAGGTTGCTCCGGATGCCCAGCGGCGTCAGGTGACGTTCGAACTCACGTTCCCGCCAATGCCGCATAAGCTTCGGCAAGGGTATCTTCACCGGGCACACGCTCTCGCACTTGCCGCAGAACGTGCTGGCATTCGGCAGATGCCCGGCCTTGTCCACCCCCACCAGCGATGGCGTCAGCACGCTGCCCATCGGCCCTGGATAGACCCAGCCGTAGGCGTGGCCCCCCACCGCCCCATAAACCGGGCAATGGTTCATGCACGCCGCACAGCGGATGCAACGTAGCATCTCGCCGAATTCGGACCCCAGCATCGCGGACCGGCCGCCATCCAGCAGCACGACGTGATATTCTTCCGGCCCATCCAGGTCACCGGGCCGCCGCACCCCCGTCGAGAACGTTGTGTAGACCGAGAAGTCCTGTCCCGTCGCCGACCGTGCCAGCAGCCGCAGCAGGCTCGTCGCGTCCTCCAGCGTCGGCACGCACTTCTCGATGGAGGCCAGCACGATGTGCACCCGCGGCAGGGTCTGCGTCAGGTCGCCGTTGCCCTCGTTCGTCACGATCACGCTGCTGCCGGTCTCGGCGATCAGGAAGTTCGCTCCCGTGATGCCCACGTCGGCCGACAGGAAACGTTCCCGCAGCTTGGTCCGCGCCTCGGTCAGGATGTCGCGCCGTTCGGCGAACACCCGCGCCGGGTCCAGGTCGGTGTGCGACTGGCGGAACGTCGCCTCCCAGTCTTCCCGGTTGAGGTGGAACGCCGGCGCGATGATGTGGCTGGGGTGCTCCCGCCGCAGCTGGATGATGTATTCGCCCAGGTCCGTCTCGACCGGCGTGATCCCGAACCGCTCCAGGTGCTCGTTGACCCCCAGCTCTTCGGAAATCATCGACTTTCCCTTGGTGACCGTCCGCGCTCCGGCGCGCTGGCAGATCGCCAGGACCGCCCCGCGCGCGTCGTCCGCAGTCGGACACCAATGCACCTGCCCGCCAGCCCGCTCGACGTTGGCTGCGTAGGTTTCGAGGTAATAATCCAGGTTCGCCAGGGCGTGGTCCTTGATCTCCCGCCCGATGTCGCGTAGCCGCTCGAACTCCGGCAGCGCTTCCACCGCCCGCGCTCGCCGCGCCATGAATTGCGGCTTGCTGAACGCCAGCGCTTTCTGCAGCCCCGCATCGCCCAATGCGGCGCGTGCATTATCCTTGAAATCCGGCGACGTGACCGCAACCATGCACGCTCTCCCCTGCCCGCCAATGTAGCGTCATGCCGCCTACCTACCAGCCGTCACTCATCGTCGGCTTTCGGCGGCTCCCACCGGGAAGGATGCGGCGGTGGCAAGCCCGGCTCAAGGGAGCAGAGCCATTTCAGGACATGGTCGAGCATGTTCCGGGCCGGCGTTCCATGCGGCTCTGCTGGAATGGCCGCGCCAGTCTTGGCCACACGTTCCGCCAGGGGCGCCGGATGCAGCGCGCCCTGCTCGACAAGCTCGGCCACCAAGCCTTGATAGAGGGCCAGCAACAGCGCGTGCGTCTCGTTGTGCCGAAGGTCCCGCGTCGTGAGCACGGCGCGCACCACATCACGAGAGACTGGGTCACGAAAGACTGGATCGCGGGAAACGGGAGAGTTCTGGTTGCGTTCCATGATGCAGCATTCTGCGGCCGGTTGGCATCCCTCGCAAGCGTTGCCCGTTCGCCTCGCACCCGCTACCGATTCACCATGACAACGCCCTGGCGGCCCTCCGAATGCTATCCTGACCCGGCGGTCGAAATCCTAGACCCCAGTTTCGCCCCTTACCGCCTGGCGCTCGCCGCCGTGGAGCGCCTCCACACCGGCTGCCGCTGGTCCGAGGGTCCCGTGTGGTTCGGGGACGCCCGGTGCCTGCTCTGGAGCGATATCCCGAACAACCGCATTCTCCGCTTTGACGAGGAGACCTCGGCGGTCACCGTCTTTCGGCGTCCATCCAGCAATGCCAACGGCAACACGCGGGACCGCCAAGGCCGTCTCGTCACCTGCGAGCACGGCACACGCCGGGTCACTCGCACCGAGTACGATGGCAAGATCACGGTCATCGCCGATCGGTTTGCCGGCAAGCGGCTGAATTCACCCAACGACGTCATCGTGCGCTCGGATGACTCGATCTGGTTCACTGACCCGGAATTCGGCATCCTGGGGCATTACGAGGGCGAGCCAGCGGATTGCGATCTCCCGACCAACGTTTACCGTGTCGATGGCCAGACTGGGACCATCACAGTGGCTGCAGGCGACATCAAGCGCCCCAACGGGCTTGCTTTCTCCCCTGACGAGCAGACGCTTTACGTCGTTGAGTGCGGCACGTCGCCTTCTCGCCTTCTCGCCTTCGATGTGGCCGACGGCATCGCGTTGCGCAACGGCCGCGTCTTCAATGACACTGTGCAGGGCACCCCGGACGGCTTGCGCTGCGATGTGGACGGCAATCTCTGGTGCGGCTGGGGCATGGGCGAGGGCTTGGATGGCGTGATGGTGTTCAACCCTGCAGGCCAGCCGATCGGCCGCATCGCGTTGCCGGAACGCTGCGCCAACCTTTGCTTCGGCGGCCGCCACCGGAACCGGCTTTTCATGGCCGCCAGCCAATCCCTCTATGCCTTGTATGTTCACACGCAAGGCGCCTTTGGTGGTTGAACGCCGCATACGCCATGGCCTTTTGGGCAAGCACCTCGTGACAAGCGACAAAAGGGCAGCGATTGAGAGCATCCCGACTGCCTGCGAGGAAATCGTGGTGGTCTGCCGCAAGTGCAGCAAAAAGCTCCATGGCGGCTTCGGCCCTGACGGAAAACTAGCTTTATGCCGTGCTTTGAAGGCCGAATTGCGCCGCAGCGGCGGCCGTCAGGCTGTTCGAGTCGTGGAAACCAAGTGCCTCAATCCCTGCCCCAAAAGGGCGGTCGCGGTCATCTTTGCCGACCGTCCAGGCACCATGCTCAGCGTTCCTGCGGGCGCGGATCCTGCAGCGGTTCTGGCTAGGCCGCCGCCTGCCTGACGGCTTCCGCGCCGAAGGTCCGCTCCAGCCTGCGCACAGTGAAA
Source organism: uncultured Acetobacteraceae bacterium (assembly GCA_964246185.1). Classification (GTDB taxonomy): domain Bacteria; phylum Pseudomonadota; class Alphaproteobacteria; order Acetobacterales; family Acetobacteraceae; genus LMUY01. The sequence goes on along the minus strand of CAXTPP010000008.1, from coordinate 31,743 downwards.
TGCGCCCGCGCCAGGCCACGGAAATGACTGAGGAATGCCGTGTTCAACGAGGCGCCGGTGATCGCACCGATGACCGGAATGGCTTGCAGGGCGAATTTCTTGGACAATGTGAGTCCGAAGCGCCCAGCCACGTCTCCCAGCAGCATGGCCACCGGGCGTCCTTGCAGCATCATGCGTGCCGAGAAGTAACTCACATCCGCCTCGGGATCACCTTGGCTGCCAGCCTGCAGGGCGAAGACCTGCAGGCATGCCACCCGCGTTTCGGGGTCGTCCAAAACCTCTCCCTCCTCCTGCGCGATCCGTGCGATCTCCCGCATGATGGCAAGGCTGGTCACCGTCGCATCAGGCACAAACCCGCCCATTCCGACAAACCCGCCCACTGCGCCGGATAGCAGCACCAACGGCCCGGAGAGCCGCTTGCTGCGCCCAGCCTCCCCATCTGCGTCCAGGCGCAGGACTGCCACGTCGAATGCCCGCCTGAGCGCCGCCTCCACCACGCCCTGCACAGCAGACCGTGCGCCTGGCACCATCCCAAAGGTCCGCCCGCCGAACTGCATTGTCCGTCCGAGTGCGCCCCCCGCCAAATCCGCCAGCCGCACGACCAATCCCCCACGATCGCGCAGCCGGGCCATTGCCTGGCTCAACTCGGCCCGGGATGCGCTGTCCATCTCGCCGGACGGCACTGCCGCCACCATCGCCATGCTCTCGCTTTGTGATGCACCCATGTCAGCCTCCATACCCGCCCAGTTAAACGCCCACTGGGTCGCTCGGCTCCCCAGTTATCCGCGCAAGACGCCGGGCTGCGCGCAACAGATCCGATCGCCTCGCCGGTCCGCACGCGCGGTATAGCCGCAATAGCGCCAACTCGTCGCCGCTCAGTCCCTGTGGGCCGCGAGCTGCTTCCCCATGCAGAAGCACTTCGACAGACACGTCCAGCACCTGTGCGACCCGTGAGAGGTTGCTGCTGACCTGCCCAGCCCTGTCGGTCTCCCATTGCGCCACGGCGCTGCGTGAGACGCCCATGGCTGCGGCAAGCCCAGCTTGGCTCAACCCCCGTTCGCGCCTCAATCCCGCAATCCGCTCTCCCACGCTGCCGCCCGTCATCGCCTGCTTTCCTTGATAAGAACAATTGACGAACTATGTTATTTATACTAACATTACCCGCATCCCTTCAAGGAATGAGTTCCTATGGCTTTCCCAATCGCCTGGACAGCGTATTCTGACACGATTCTGTTGGACTTACGCGCCGCAGGCCTTCCATGGCACGTCGTTGCCACCAAGCTGCGCGTCGGCCGCAATGCCGCCATCGAACGCGCGCGCCGTCTCGGCCTTCCCGCACTGAGCCAGCCCCGACCCACGCCAAAACCTTCTGTGGAGCGGACCGACCGCCCGGCGTTGCCGCCCGGCCATCCCCTCACCTGGTGCGCCATCACCGACAACTCCCCTCTGCAAGGCAATGCCTACCCATACCCCGTCTTCCTCTGATCGCGCCCTCACTCGCAAGGATTACATTGATGACCTCCTCCTCTCCCGACGCTGCTGCGGGGCGAACCATGCCTCCTGCCCGCGCAACAGCCAACGCTCTGGCCGTTCCCCATAATTTCGACATACGCCGCACTCGCCGCAGCAAACCGGCCGAGACTCGCCCTGCTCTCCGCCCGGCTTCCAGCCCTGTCATGGACGCTGAAACGGTTGTCGTGCGCTTGGAGGAAGCGGGCCACACGTTGCTCTGCCTGCCTCGCACCGGTCCTACGACCATGCTGCGCCAAACGCGGCACCAGCATGTGGCCGAGGCGCTGGAGGCCTACACCTCTGCCAACAATTCTGCTTACCGTCCCCGGCCACCGGTCCCACCGGCCGAACGCATCACCCGCATGGACCAAGCACTTGCCTGGGTCACTTTGATTCCGCGGGAGAAGCTGGTTCTGCGCCGCATAGTCGGTTGCCGTTGCCTGGTCAGCCCACTTACCGACCGTCACCTCTTCGGCTGGCGTCAGCTTGCTCGTACGCTGGGCGCGGACCACAAGGCCATCCAACGCTGGCACGCCATAGGCATCGACCTGATAGTGGCCGCCCTGAATCGTGAGGCAGCGGTTGCGCATTCGTGGGACATGCTCGGCTAACGCCGGGCCAGCTCCACGGCGGCCCGGCACCGAGGCGAGGCAAACTGCCCTGTAACCCGAGTGCCGGTTCGCTCTCCTTCGAACACCTGCAAAAACGGCTTGTGATCGACGCCGGCTGCGCTGTTCTGCGCAATCACATGGCCAGCGCCGTTGATGTGCCCATCCAGCACGACCACGCCGTCGCTGGGCGCGAACTTGGCCTCTGTGCCGCGCAGCAGCAGGGTTGCCGTTGCCTTTCCCTGCCCGTCGAACTCGGCTCCGCATGAGCCCTGTTCAGCCGACACGGTTCCCACATACCGTCCATCCCCCGTCGCACCGCAGCCGCTTACTGCAGCAACAGCTATCGCTGCTACGCTTGCCGTCCAATTCAGCTTTGCCCAAGCCATCCAGGCCATATTAGGTTTATCCTATGCTCGTTTTAGCTATCGAAATTCCACATTCAGCGATTAAACCACAGCTATAGGAAAATAACCCTTGCCCAAACGCCCCAACAAAGACTATCAAACTCCTTAGAATGATCTGGCAAGCGACCGGCCACCCAAGGGCATGGTTCCTATCGCCAGCATCCACACCACCATGCGCCGTTGCTGCGCCAAAGGTGATCAGGATAGCGCGATCGGCTTAGCACGCATCGCAGTCCGGCATCACCGCTCACGCATTCCCGCCATCATGCCTTTACGGATCTAGTCACCATGCCCGATGCAGATCTGTAAGCCATCCGGCTGCAGGACTGAGCGGGCACTCCGCAGGAGCACCCGCGCAGACCTCACCGCCTGGGCCGCCCTCGCCCTCGCTTCGCGCGGCCATCAACCAGCCGCGCACCACCGCCTCATCATTCGAGAATTGGAAGATCTCGCAGCTGCCCGCACAGACCGGCTCATGCTGCTGTTGCCGCCCGGCTCCGCGAAATCCACCTACGCCTCCCTCGTCTTTCCTCCTTGGTGGCTTGCACAGCATCCTGGCTCCTCCGTCATCGCCACCAGCCACACCGCGTCGCTCGCCAGCTATTTCGGCCTTAGGGTTCGCTCCTTGATCGAGGAACACCCTGTCCGCCTTGGCTACGCGCTCGACCCGGCGAGCCGCGCTGCGCACCGTTTCTCTACTACGAGCGGCGGCGAGTACTACGCCACCGGAGTCCGCGGCCCCATTACCGGCCGCCGCGCGGACCTCATCCTGATCGACGACCCGGTGAAGTCCCAAGCCGAAGCCGACAGCGCCGTCGTACGCGACCAACTCTGGTCATGGTACCGCTCCGACCTGCTCACCCGACTCAAGCCGGGCGGGCGCATCCTCCTCATCATGACCCGCTGGCACCCTGACGACCTCGCTGGGCGCATCCTCGAACACTCAGATGGCTGGCGCGTTCTCCGCCTTCCCGCACTCGCTGAATCTGGCGATCCCATGGGCCGTGAGACCGGTGCGCCTCTCTGGCCCGAGTGGGAAGACGCTGCTGCCCTTGCCCGCAAGCGTGCCGTACTGGGTGAACGGGTTTTCAGCGCGTTGTTCCAGCAGGACCCCCGCATCAGCACCGGCCGCTCGTTCCAAATCGGCCGCGTTGCCATCGTGGACGATCCCGAGACGACGACCTCCGTCCGCGCTTGGGATCTTGCCGCGTCAGCCGAGACCAGCGGCCGCGACCCAGACTACACCGTTGGCCTCAAGCTTGCCCGTACAGCAGCTGGCGGCTTCGTCGTGCTGGACGTGGTGCGATTCCGCGGTGGTCCCCATGAAGTGGAGCAGGCCATCGTCGATACCGCAGCAGCCGATGGCGTCAGCGTGCAGATCGGCCTGCCGCAAGACCCGGGCCAGGCTGGCCGCGCTCAGGTCCGTTATCTCACGAGCCGCCTTGCAGGCTATCGCGTGATCTCCAGCCCAGAGTCCGGCCCCAAGCACGTCCGCGCCATGCCCGCCGCCAGCCAGGCCAGTGGCGGCAATGTCGTTCTGCGCCGAGCGCCATGGAACCGCGCTTTGCTGGAGGAGCTGCAGGATTTTCCCAACGGCGCCAAAGACGATCAGGTCGATGCCCTAAGCCGCGCGATGGGCATGCTTGTAGAAGCCCCTGCGCCGACCCGCCGCGCCGATCTTTCCTTCCTATCCCGCTAATCCACAGGAACAGTTCATGCACGCCTCTCTGCTCCATGTCGTTGCAGCAGTTGCCAACCCAATCCGCTGGGCCTCGCGTATTCGCCTATACCGCGAGTTCGAGCAGCACATGCTCGACAGCGGCGTCCGCCTCACTGTCGTCGAATGCGCCTATGGCGACCGCCCCTACGAACTGGCAGCGAGTAAGCACGTCACGCACGTTCCTGTCCGATCCAAGACGATTGTGTGGAATAAGGAAGGCATGACTAACCGTGGCATCGCCCAACTGCCTCCCGACTGGAAATACGTCGCTTGGATTGATGCCGACATCATGTTCCGCAAGTCGTCTTGGGCTTCTGAGACGGTGCACGCCCTGCAATTGCATGATGTCGTCCAGCCATGGTCGGACTGTTATGATTTAGCTCCGAACGACGGTCATCTGCAAACTCATCGCTCCTTCTGCCGCTTATACCAGGAGGGCAAGCCAATAGTCTCCAGCGGTGCGGCCGGATACGAGTTCGCGCATCCTGGCTACGCTTGGGCCGCGACTCGAGACGCCATCGAGCGCGTTGGCGGCTTGCTGGAAACCGCAGCCCTTGGTGCAGGCGACCACCATATGGCCCTCGGCCTGATCGGCCGCGCCGCTGAAAGCCTGCCCGTCGGCATCCATCCTGGATACCGCCGACCCATCATGCGTTGGCAGGACTGGGCGACGCAGCACATCTGCAGCAACATTGGCTATGTCCCTGGCACTATCGAGCACCGATGGCACGGCTCGAAAGACCTCCGGAAATATGTGAGTCGATGGTCTATGCTGGTAAACCACGCATTCGACCCGGCCGAAGATCTCAAGCGCAACACATCCGGCCTGTTGGAGCTCGCGGGGAACAAGCCTGGCCTTCAACGCGATATCGAGCGATATTTTTGCCAACGCAATGAAGATGCGACGACCTTGTGACCCTTCGTTTTCCGACAGGGCAAGCCAGGATAGAACAGCCAAAAGTTTCGTGTCCGTTCCCCACATGGAACCTTTGGCTGCTCCGCCTGGGCATGACAAGGAATGGGTCAGCAGGCGAGGCGCAAGGACCATAACTGCAGTCACCAAATTAGCCCTTGCCCAAACGCCCCAACCTACCTTAGGATAAGCCTTATAGTTGCGCAGGTCACATACGCGCTGACTAGGCGCCAGCTGACCAAAGCTGTCATCCTTTGTCTCCCTGCTGGCCGATATTGCCAAGGACCTGCATGTTCCAGACCATTTGCGACCTCATCCCGGTCGACGGCGACATGCCGTTGCGTGCCCGTCGCTTGGACATCATGCGCCGGGTTCTCAATGGCACTCTCTATGACGCCCTTCCGTATGATTTCCACGAGGAGCGTTCCCCTTCTGGGGAATATATCCCTCTCCGCCTTCGCCGCCCCTCCGTGCGTTACGCCATGGCCCGCATCATTACCGAGGACAGCGTTGCCTTGCTGTTCAGCGAGGGCCATTTTCCCACCATCGACTCCCCGGACCGTGCCACTCGCGACACCTTGGCCACGCTTTGCAAGTTCGCTCGATTGAACGAAGTGATGATCGACGCTGCCCTTCGTGGCTCGGTAGGCTCTGTCGCAATCCTCATGCGGATACTTGCTGGCCGTCCTTTCTTCATCAATATCGACACTGTCAATCTCACCCCTGTTTGGCGCCCAGACGCTCCCGACACTCTCGCAAGCGTAACTGAACGGTACAAGCTTCGCGGCTCCGCTCTTGTCGCGGCCGGCTACACAGTGCCAGATACAGGCGCCACCTATTGGTTCACGCGTTGCTGGGACGATCAGGCCGAGACTTGGTTTCTTCCGCAAGCCGTCACAGACGGTGGTCTCCCGACCATCGACTCGACACGAACTGTCAATCACGGGCTCGGTTTCGTTCCGATTGTTTGGGTGCGCAATCTGCCTGGCCCTTCCTGGACCGAAGACCCGGCAGATGGCGCCTGCACGTTCCGGGCAGCTATCGAGACCTCCATTGAAATCGACTACCAGCTTTCCCAAGCGGGCCGCGGCTTGAAATACAGCTCTGACCCCACCCTGCTGATTAAAGAACCTGCTGGCATCGACGGCGATCTTATCCGCGGCGCTGGCAATGCCCTGATCGTTTCCGAACACGGTGACGCCAGGCTCCTTGAGATTGGCGGCACTGCATCAGCCGCAGTCATCGAGTATGTTCGCACCCTCCGAGAGTTCGCTCTGGAGAGTGTCCATGGCAACCGTGCCGATGCCTCGCGCCTTTCGGCTGCAACATCTGGCCGCGCACTTGAGTTGATGAACCAGGGCTTGCTTTGGCTTGCTGACAACCTGCGTATCTCTTACGGCGAGGGCGCTCTTCTCACCCTGGCTCGCATGGTCCTACGCGCAGGCGCTAAATACCATCTCCGTCTGGCAGACACAGATCTTCCAAAACTTGACGCAACCGTTCCTCTCTCCCTCATTTGGCCTCGTTGGTACCCTCCGACGGCGGAGGACCGTCAACGTGATGCCCAGACTCTTGCTACCCTCACTGGTGCAGGCCTGCTCAGCACGGAGACCGCTGTGAAATCCCTGGCAGACACCTATGATATCGAGGATATCCCGGCTGAACTCGCACGCTTGCCCGTCGCAGCCGCCGTAGGTTCACACTCCAAAGAAGACGGCCAGGGTGAAAAGGCAAGCCCTTTGGAAATCACGCCCACTCAGCTTGACTCTCCCGACAAAGGTTCTGAATGACTGAAATTCCCGCCGAAGCTCCCGACCCAACAGACGAGCTTCGCCAGCAACTCGCCCGAGCGAATCAACGCCTCGTTCAAGCTGAACTGAAAAGCCATGCCATTCGCGCCGGCATCATCGACCTCGACTGTCTTAAGCTGATGGACACCTCTACCCTTCAGCTCGACGACGAGGGCAACCTTCCACAAGCCGCCGGCGCCCTTGCGACCTTGAAACGCGACAAGCCTTGGCTTTTCACCAGGTCCAACAGCAGCCATCCCGTCCTGCCTCCTGCCCCCGAGTCGCCAAAGACGAGAATGGCCAAGGATATGACAGTTGAGGAATGGAAGCTTGCTCGAAGCCGTCTTATCCAAAGTCGGTGATCGGATCACCGATCGCTCAATGCTCGCTGATCTGCTCCCCGCCGCCCTGGCTTCGAGCAGTCATATGACCGATGCAAACTCCTTATCCCCGGCATACCGAATCCGTTGCGGTTCCATTTCGGGAAAGTCTCTCAGCAATTAGTTCCGCGCCTCGCCTATTTCTCCCGAATGCACCATTCCCAAATGGCTTGTCAGCGCCCGAACCATTCTTTCCACCTCGGGAGCAGGCAACACAAATCCCACCGTGCCGAACGCCGGGTGCGCGAAGGCCAACATAGACCCTTCTGTCAGTGCCTCTGGCCGCACCATCCAAGCAGGCCCCACGATTGCCTGGATTCCGCTTGCCTCCAATCCGCGTTCCTTCGCATTTGCCGGCATTAGTTCGAGCAATTGCGCACGCGCCACGCCAAGTGCCCCGATCAGCTCCAACAGCTGCCCCAACGTCAGTCTCATCTGGCCTTGTGCTCCGCTCCCCGGCAGCAGCGTCAACACCGCTTCACCGCCGTCTAAGGCCACGTTCATCCGCGGCTGCGCCATACTCCAAGTCTCCTCAATAAGGCATTCCCATGGGCATCCAAAACTTCCCGCTCGCCCTGCAGCCCATTATCCAGCAGGGTTTCCTAGACCGCGAATTCGAGCAGGCGCTAACCTCTCGCTTGGGCTACCGTGCCATTGCAGACCGTGAAGCCTTTGCCGTCGGCATCGGCGAGACTCTGACCAAGACTCGCGCCGGCCTTAAGCCCTCCGTCACCGTCCCTCTCGCGCCGGCCACCAACACCAATCTTGACAATGGCTTGACGCCGACAACTTGGGGGGTCGAGCAATATACGATCACGATCAATCACTACGCGTCTACCACCGACCTGAACATGGTAACGGCTCGCGTCGGGATTGCCAGCCAGTTTCTGCAAAACGCTTACACCAACGGCGAGCAGGCAGCCCGTTCCTTGGACGAGATCGCCCGCAACGCCCTCTTTGCCAACTACTTTGGCGGCAACACCCGTGTCCGCACGACACTCGCTTCCGCTGGGTCCGCCATCGCTGTGGATGACATCCGCGGTTTTCAAACCGTCTTCATCAACGGCATTCAGACTTCTATCGCCAGCTCACCTGGCCTTACTGTCACTGTAGGGGCTGATGCCTACACTCTTGTCGCCGCTGCAGCTGATGTCATCAATATTTCAACTACTCCTGGCGGTATTTCCGGCATTCTAACCTTCAGTGCTTCGGTTTCCATAAGCGACGGCACTGTTGGCAATCCAGTGCAAGCCGCCAACGCCTCCGTGATCATTCGCCCCAACGCCCGGAACACCACCGCCAGCCTTGTCGCCACGGACACGCTTTCGATGGCAAACCTACTGGACGCCGTGGCAAAGCTGCGCATGAACGCAGTTCCAGACATCGATGGCGTCTTCAACTGCTACCTGGACCCGGTCAGCGCCCGTCAACTCTTTGCCGACCAGGACTTTCAGCGCCTTTTCACTGGCGCCACCTCGGCGAACCAAGTCTTCAAGATGGGCATGGTCAACGACTTTCTTGGCTTGCGTTTCATTCCTACAACAGAAGCTTATGTCCAGCCTCACCCGACGTTGCCCAATGCTGTCGTCCGGCGTCCCATCATCTGCGGCAAAGGAGCGCTTATCGAGGGCGACTTTGCTGGCATGGCTGCCGAAGACGTGGCTCCCAAGGACAGCATCGTTGCTATGGTGGATGGAATCGCCATGGTCACGCGCGAGCCGATCGATCGCTTGCAGCAGATCATTGCTCAATCTTGGTATTGGATCGGCGGTTTCTGTGCCCCCAGCGACACTACGACCAACCCGACCATCATACCGACTGCCACTAATGCCGCCTACAAACGCGCCGTCATGATCGAGCATGTAGGCTAACCTGTTGGATGGATAATGCCATGCTAAAGGACGCTGAGAAGACTGACGCCCGTCGATTTTGCGGCTACCCAGCTTATGGTGCAGCGCCTAGCGGCAACACCGGCTGGCGTTTCTACCAAGTTTACGGCGCCCTGGAATATCGCCTGAACAACCTTTCCGACTCCGAGCTTGTTGTGCTGCGGCAGCATCTCACCACCTTACGCTCGTTTGAAGCTGCTATCCCCATGTCCGCCGATAACCTGGACACATCAGTTGCAGCCGTTTGGACGCATAACCCGTCTGAACTGCAAGATCGACAGCGCTTGGAACGTGACTGGGGCCGACGCCTTTGCAATTTCCTTGGCGTTCCACCTGGTCCTGGACTGCAGAACCCCGCCTCGATTGCGCTGATTGTCTGAAACATGAAGTCACCGCATCTTCAGGATTTGATTTCCCGTGGCTTAGGTGCTGCCGCCCGCCATATCGGCATCCCATACGATGCTTTTCGTCCGGCTAGTTCACTGAACCCGCTCGATCCAGCAAATCGCTACATGCGCCTGACTGCCGCGTTCACCCAGGACAACCTGTCGTTCCGTAGTCCGATCGGCTATGGCCACGCCGCCTGGTCGGGTATCTTCGATAGTGCGTATACCCGTCCTGGCGACTATCTCGCCGGTCCTGCCGGCACGTTCTTCGTCGCCGCCCAGCAACCGCTCCTGCCGACCCTCTGTATCCTGACTACCCGGACAATCAGCATCATGCGCCCGGGTGCCCCTGACATCGCCGGAATCAACGAGTATGGCGGCCTGACGGCCACCACCGCCATGCCTGTCATTACTGGCTGGCCAGCCTCTATCCTGTTCGCTGGCTCTGGCTCCCCCGGAGATTTGCCCGGGGACGCCGCCATCCCGACTTGGACCGTCTTGCTGCCCAACACGCCAGTTCCGCTCAGATCCGCCGACCTCATCGGTGACGACCGAGGCCTCTCCTACGTCATCGGCTCGCCCGAACTCACGCCGCTAGGGTGGCGCATCTTGGCCAAGCAGGCTGCGACCTGATGCCCGCTCAGTCCGACGCCGAAACCGCCCTGGTTCAGCTGGCAGCCAACGCGCTTTATCCCAACGGTCCGGCCGCCGGGTCGGATGTCAGTGCGTCTGCGATCCGCATCTACCGTGGTTGGCCCAACGCCGCCGCTCTGGATACGGACCTGGCCGCGGGGCGCGTCAACGTCTCCGTCTTTCCCGTGCCCGGGGCCACCCGCGTCACCACCCGATACAGCCCCGATTGGCTGCCGAACCCGGTGACACCCACTCTCACCGTCGCTGTCTCCGGCAACACTGCCACCTTCGCTGGGTCGGCTAGCTTAGGTCAGCTCGCCGGCTTGCTTATTGACGGCATGCCGTATGTCCACCGCACCATCGCCGGGGACAGCCCTGCCCTGACGGCTGCCATTCTTGCCACCGCACTTCCTGCAACCAGCCCCGCTATCGTCGTCGGCGCAGCTATCACCATCCCGGGCGCCAGCACCTTGGCTGCTCGCACTGCGGTGGACGCATCTGCCAGCCTCGAGTTGCGCCGCCAGCAGCAAGAGTTCCGTATCACCGCCTGGTGCCCGACCCCGGATTTGCGGGATGCAGCTTGCGAGGCCATCGACGTCGCTTTTGCCGCCACGCCTTTTCTGGCTTTATCCGATGGGTCTGCTGCACGGTTGAGCTTTGTTTCGACCACTACTTTCGACCAGCGCCAAGATGCTGCGCTTTATCGTAGAGACCTCAACTACACTGTGGAATTCGCCACCACGCAGGTTGCCACGCAGCCATCGATGCTCTTCGGCACCCTGGGCCTTGGCGCCGCCGTCATCACCGTCTGAACGGAGCTCTCATGGATACCACCCTCGTCGTCGTGCGCCCTTTCGGATTGCGCGCCATTGGCGACCGCATCACAGCAGCGGAGGACATCGTCGCCATCTTGGCCTCCGACCATGCCGGCCATGTCGTCGCCATCAAAATGCCCAACCAAGACCCGGAGCACTGAGCCATGCCGATTGTCCAGCAGGGTTCGATCAACACCACGGCCCTCGTCGTGCCGGATCTCTACGTTCAAATCGTTCCGCCGCAGAACCTCGTGCTCAATGGCGTGCCCACCAACGTCCTCGGAATTGTCGGCACTGCCAGCTGGGGTCCGGTCAATCAGCCCGTCACCTTCGCAACCATGGCCGACTACGCCAGCACGTTCGGCCCGATCGTCGTCCGCAAATATGACATGGGCACTCATGTCGCCACCGCGGTCCAGCAGGGTGCCAGCAACTTCCGCGGTGTCCGCGTCACGGACGGGACAGACACAGCGGCCACTTACGCATTGTTCTATGCCGCTGGCGCCACCCCGCTGCAGCTCACGGCGCGTTACACCGGAACTCTTGGCAACGCCGTCGGCGTCGTTCTCACACCAGGTTCCCAGGCTTCCACATGGCGGTTGACCCTCAGCATTCCTGGATTTACCCCGGAGGTCTTCGACAACATCGCCGCCCCTTCCCCAGCGGCCTTCTGGGCGAACCTGGCAAGTGCCGTCAACACCGGCGCATCCGCCTTGCGCGGACCCAGCCAGCTGGTGGTTGCCAGCCTCGGCACTGCGACCTCAACAGCGCCGCAAGCGCTCACAAACCAGGCCCTGTTTGGCGGCACTGATGGCTCCTCCACCATTACTGCAGCCACCCTGGTCGGCGCCGACAGCCTGCCCCGCCGCGGCCTTTATGCCCTGCGCGGCCAAGGCTGCAGTCTCGCCTTGCTGGCCGACGCCGACGATGCAAGCCAGTACACTGTCCAGGCCGCCTTCGCACTCTCCGAAGGCCTCTACATGATTGCCACCGGCCCAACCGGGGACACGATTGCCAATGCTGTGCTTACCAAGCAAACCGCCGGGCTCGATAGCTACGGCGTAAAACTCATGTTCGGCGACTGGATTTACTGGAACGACCAGTCCAACGGCAATGTCCGCCTTGTCTCGCCTCAGGGCTTCGTGGCGGGCCGGCTTGCCAATCTCTCCCCTGAGCAGTCCAGCCTCAACAAGCCGCTTTATGGCGTCATCGGCAGCCAGAAGTCCGGCAGCCCCGGTTCCGGCCAGACCACTGCCTACAGCAGCGCCGAGCTGGGCCAGCTCCTGGGGGCCGGCATCGATGTGATCGCCAACCCGCAACCCGGCGGTCTCTTCTGGGGCGTTCGCGGCGGTCATAACTCATCATCGAACGCGGCCACCAACGGCGATAACTACACGCGCCTGACCAACTACCTCGCCAGCACGCTTGCGGCAGGTCTCGGCCAGTATGTGGGGCAGGTGGTGAATGCGACGCTGTTCCAGCGCATTCGCGCCACCCAGCTTTCGTTCCTGCAGAACTTGCTGTCTCAAGGTGTTCTTGGCAGCACGGACGGCACGCTTCCCTTCAGCGTCGTCTGCGACACGTCCAACAATCCCAACAGCCGGACCAACCTCGGCTACGTTCAATCTGACTCGCAGGTCCAGTACCAGGCGATTAACGAGAAGTTCATCGTCAACATGGAAGGCGGCCAGACCGTCCAGGTCAGCCGCCAGACCCTGCCTACCGGCCAGGTCGGCTAATAAGGAGCAGCCTCAGTGCCCACTAATGCATTTACTCTCGGCCGCGACACCCAGCTGGTCGTCATCGGCCCTCAAGGGCGTGTTGACCTGTCCCATGTCACCGGATTCGAGAGCCGGCAGATGACGCAGCCGATCCGCGTGGACCGTCTGGACGGCACGCAGCTGGCTGCCGAGCTGCCCAAAGGTTGGGAGGGCTCCTTCGAGCTGGAGCGCGGGAGCAGCACCGCTGATGATTTCATCGCGACGACAGAGCAGGCCTACTACACCAGCGGCCAGCTTCCGGTCAGCACGCTTTACCAGTATGTGACCGAAGCTAACGGCAGCACCAGCACTTTTCAATACGATGGCGCCGTCTTCAAGCTCACCGCTGCCGGGGCCTGGCGCGGCGACGCCTCGGTCAAGCAGAAGCTTGACTTCTTTGCCGCCCGCCGTAAGCGCGTCTGACCTGTTCTCCCTTTCCAGCCTGCCGGAGAGAGCCGGCATGAGGGATGCCACCCGCAGTCAAGCCGCCGCCCGGAGCATCGTTTATGCAGACACCCATCCAAGCCTTCGTCGCTGCCGCCCAGGATGTCCGGACCATCACGGACGCCACTGGCCGCACACTCACCATCCGCCGTCCCACCACACTCGACCGCCTGCGCCTGTTCAAGGCGATCGGTCCCACCCTGGCTGCCAATGACCGGTACATGGGCCTTGCTATGCTCGCGTTCGCCGTCATCGCCATGGACGGCGTCCCCTGTCCCCAGCCCACCAACGAGCAGCAGATCGAGGCCGCGGTCGAGCGCATCGGCGATGAGGCCATAAGAGCGATCGGCGACACCCTCCTTCCCGAGAACGAGGAAAGTCTGGCCGTTGCCGACATGGGAAACTAAGCAGGCACCCCGACCTCGTGGACAGTCTTTATCTCGTCCACAACGGGGTGCCGTTCGACGTCGCTTTTTCCCTTAACGAGCGCGACCGCCTGAACTGGGTCGTGGCCATTGGCGAAATTTTGGGCAGGACATTCGACTGGTCTATCCGAAAATGGGTTCCACTCGACTAGGAGGCAGCTATGGCAGAGTATGCTGACGAAATCAGGATACCGATCTCGATGCAAGTTCGAATGCCACGCACTTACAAGTCCGGCATGCCGCATCGCGGGCGCGTGGTGAATCACCCTGCCAATGGCTGGAGTGAGCCTAAACCTGAACAATTTCCCGATGCTGTAGTTTCGTTTGCAGCCAACCGGCGTCCTGAAGCCGCCAATCAGTTCTCAATTGCGCCGAGCAGCAATGGCAAGTCACATCTCATAGCAGACCTCGACGGACCTGGCGTACCTGTAATTCTTCCAAACGGGTCAATGATTCCGGATGATAAGTCGCCGACAGGTAAACTAATGGCACCGACGAATGACCTAAGACCTGTGGCATTAGCCGGCAAGAAAATCGGGTCTCGATACAAAGCAGAACTTGAAAGCCGTGATGCTGCAACAGGGGCATTTTTGGACCTATCCATATCACTTGGGCTCGCTCTCGGCCACGCGGGAAGATTTGATTACCAGAGAGAGGGAAACATCTTCCAGGGTTATGTCCAACATCGGCAATTTCGGAATGTCTCAAACTTTAACATCGGCCTTCTCTGTCAACAAGCTGGCTTATCGTTAGATGATACGCTCTGGTTTACCGGCACTTTCGCACGCGCTCGATCAAGCAACTATAGATCTGATGAGCCTTACGGAGTTGACCCTCAAGATAGAATTTTCATCGAGCGAGGATTTGAGGCTGGAGAAAGTGGCGCTTTCGAAAATGGAGCAAAGCTTTGAGAGGCAAAATAACCTATTTCTTAAGTATTTATCCTCACTATATCAGAGTACATTTACTTCGGTTAATTCTTGCTTTATTTATTGCGCCTGGCTTACCTTCTATGATTTGCTATCAAGCTGTTTCCCTTCTCGATATTGGTCTTCCTGATAAATGGACTAGTTACGTGTTTGTTATGGAGGCCAAAATGTCATATTATGTGCAGATTCCTATTTTCTTATTTTTATACTTTAATTCCAATAAAATCGGTAGTTACCTGGTCATAGGAGCGTTTTCCACTTGGCCAATTTGGCTGGCTTTAATGGGTTTTCCATCTGACGTTGAGACGTCACCGCTTAATCCTCAGTTTTTCTTGGCTCCCACTACGACAGTTTGTGGACTTATAAGCGCTTTTATTTTCTTTAGAATCGCTAACCCGGTGCCTAGAAGTTCTAAAGTAGGCAAAAGGAAGCCTTAAGGAAAGGCTTTGTATTCTCCCAGGCCAATTATTTGCATTACCGCCTCCATGCCCCACCTGTCTCAGGATATTGCTCAGCCGGAAAAGCCGTGATGGCGGCGATTGACATGCCCCCTTGCAAGCTACCGTCCTGGCCGACCTTCCCATCCCATAAACCCTCGCAATAGTCCTCGCCATTCAATCCGACCGCCTCGCCGAAGCCGTCCGTCGAGGCTGTCAAATCGTGGCTGCTTGCTGGGCAAGCCAGCATCAGAAGGCGACTTCAAAGCTTTCGAAGAAAGCCGTATGATGGTGTTACATAATGAATTTCGATGGTTGTATAGCGCCTGCTCTGGTCTCGAGGTTCCGGATTTATGGCTGATTAGACTTTGGCCATTATCCGAGATTAGGCGTTTAGCCGACAACGGGGCAGAGGCTGGTTCAAGCCTGTTTTCTGTTGGCGATTTTATGCTTGGCTCAGACGAGATAGTTGCTGACCTTGCTGATCCTTCTAAACCAGTCCTTCTCGTCGGAGTGCAGAAACTTCTTGCCCGTAATTTTGAAACTTTTTTGACCGGTATAACGACCGGGAAGCTCGCCTTTTAAAACCGGAGCTGGCTAACGCCCATGACCCCCGGCCAAGCCGCTACCACCCTGACTGATCTCCCCATCGCCGAAACCCTCGCAGCCGCCCTCGCCGCCCAATCCGAGTCCCTTGCCGAGGCCGTTCGTGCCTCCCTTGCCACGCCGCCCGGCGGCCCTCACGAACAGCCTTGGAGTCGCACCGGCTCCCTGCAGTCCAGCATCGCCAGCGCCGCGGATGGACTTGCCGCCCAAGTTGGCTCCAACCATCCGGCTGCCGCTCCGCAAGAACTCGGGACCGCGACGATCCAGCCACGCCCCTTCCTTGCTCCCACGGCTGCCGCCCTCGCCGAGTCCATTGCCCGCAGCGTCGGCCAAGCACTCGCCGACCTGGTCGCACGCCGGCTGAGATAGGCCAGTCCTAACAAACAGGTCCCGCCCCATGCTCGAAGCCTATGAAATCGGCATCTCGCTCGCCTTGCAGGATGGCGTGAGCGCCGGGATCACCCTCATCCGCCAGGACCTCGCCGCGCTGGACCGTGCTATCGCGGCCACATCGCAGAACCTGGCCAAGCTGCAAGCGCAAGCGGGAGCCAGCACCGGCCGCGCGCCCGCTTTGTCCGCGCCGAAGCCCACAGCAGAACCGCCCGTCCCAGGCGTGGCGCCTGAACCAGATCGCATACCGGCTCCCATGGCGAGCCGCTACAAGCCGGCTCCGCCGCCAGTCCTGAAAACGTCGCTGCCGCAAGCCGCCGCGCCCAGCTTGCCTCAGGCGCCGAAATCGCCAGCGACGCTGCAGCCTATTGAACCCTCTCCCCAACAAGTTGCTCCTGCTGCGCCGCCTGCACCTGAGCCGCCGACGCAGATCACCCTTGCAGCCGCCCTGCCGATTGCGCCGTCACGACCCTTGGCTCTGCCTAGCGCCGACCCATCCACTGTTCCTGGCCTGGCCAAGCCCATGGCGACCCCTTCGTCCGTCAGTCGTGCAGCGTTGCCGCCCAATCCCGCGCCGCAGCCAAGCTCAGCCTCCGTCATCAGGCCCATGCCCTCCCCTTTGCCGCCGCCTCGTCCGGACTCCTCAGGTCCCCAGGCCGAAACGCCGTCCCGGCCTACTTCGCCACCACGCCCCTCCTCGTCCGCCGCCTTACCCAACCAGCCCGCCTTGCCACCAGCCCCTGCTCCGTCCGTCGTCCCCCAGAGCCGCCCGGTCTCACCATTCGCACCTGCTCCGTCGCCTTTATCGTCCGACCGGGCTGGTGAACAGCGCCTGCCCCCGTCCGCTTACCCTGCTGGGCCGCACCGTAAGGCAGCACCGTCGCAGCCCATCCCGCGACCTTTGCCGCCGTTGCCCTCCCTGCCACGGCAGACCGTCCCGTCAGTCGTGCCGCTTGACCGGCCACCCACTTCAGCCCAGCGGCAACTGCCCAGCATCGGGCGAGCGCCCACCGCGCCGCTGCCCGCCGCGCGTTCCCAGCCGGCATACCAAGCACCCGCCAATGCTCCGCAGCCGCAGCAAGCCTCCTTCGCCCCTCCACCCCAGCAGCCGCCCGCTATCACCCTGCAAGGAGACATCGTTCTCGATGGCGCCCGCGTCGGCCGCTGGATGACCAGCAGCCTCGCCCGCCAGGCCGCCCGTCCGCCTGCCGGTCCTACCGGCCCCGATCCCCGTCAGACCCCTCTCTGGTCCGGCCAAGCACAAGGCTTCTGACAATGTCCGATTTCAGCCTGACACTCGGCCCGGTTGCGTTCGCCGGCTTCGAACTGCCCAGCTCCATTGCGATTGGAGGCCGCCAGCGCCTTGCGATCCATCGCCTTCCTGGCGGAATCCGGGTTATCGACGCTCTAGGCCCTGACCCGGCGGACATCGGCTTCTCCGGGATTTTCACCGGTCCCGACGCTGCTGACCGCGCTCGCCTGCTGGACGCCCTGCGGGTGGCCGGCGCGGCGCTTCCGCTTGCCTGGGACGCTTTCTTGTACACGGTCATCATCGAACGCTTCGAGGCGGACTACCGCAGCCCATGGTGGATCCCTTACCGCCTCACCTGTTCCGTGCTGCGCGACGAGGCCGCGGCTGTCGTGACCGCGCTCGTCGAATTCGCCCCCGCCATCACGTCGGACCTACTGGCTGCCGGGTCGTTCACCACAGCAGCCGTTGCCGCTGTCACTTCGCCGGGCGCAACCACGGCTGGCACCGCCGCCTACGTCGCGGCCCAGGCTACACTTGCCACGACCCTGAGCGGCCTGAACGCCCAGGTCACCGCAGCGCAGCCCGCGTTGCAATCTGCGGACGTGCCCACCGCCATCGCTGCCGCCGGCTTCTTGGCCAGCCTCACCGCCGCCCGCGCCTATGCAGCCCGTGCTGCCCGCAACCTTGCAGGGGCCAGCACCTGATGCAGCTCCTGATCGTCGCCGGGGGAGACCTCTTCCACATCGCAGCCGAGCACTTGAACGACGCCACCCAGTGGGTCCGCATCGCTCAGCTGAACAACATCGCAGATCCAGTGTTGTCCGGCTTGGTCACCCTGCTCATCCCAGGCCTGGATCCCACCGCAGGAGGCGGCGTTGTC
Source organism: uncultured Acetobacteraceae bacterium (assembly GCA_964246185.1). GTDB lineage: Bacteria > Pseudomonadota > Alphaproteobacteria > Acetobacterales > Acetobacteraceae > LMUY01. The sequence goes on along the minus strand of CAXTPP010000008.1, from coordinate 13,567 downwards.
CGGCAGTAGCCTGCGCTTTCCCAGCGTAGCCGCCCTTGCCGACGGCACGGCTTTGCCCAATCTCATAGAAACTGACATCTTCGCCAACGCCTACTTCGCCGCCGCTCGCTTCCGGCTTCGCCTCGCCTTGGACCCGGCAACGGCCTCCGCCCTGCTTCAGCCCGGCAGCATCCTGGACATCCAGCTCACCTTAGGCGGTCCGCCAACCAGCTTACTGCAAGGTGAGGCCGACACCGTCGCCATCGATGTCTTGAACCAGACGGTGGACATCGAGGGCCGCGACCTGACTGCCCGGTTGTTGGACGCCCGGACGCAGGAGACCTTCAGCAACCAGACTGCAAGCCAAATCGCTGAAACGCTCGCCGCACGTCATGGCCTCACCCCGAATGTGACGGCCACTTCGACCCTGGCCGGCCGTTACTACGCCACCGAGCATGACCGCATCACCCTCGGCCAGTTCTCCCAGGCAACCACTGAATGGGACCTGCTCACCTTTCTTGCCGCCCGTGAAGGCTTCGAAGTTTACGTCTCCGGCCAGGCCTTGAATTTCACTCCGCCGTCTGCGGCTGCCTCCGCTCTCACCTTGACGCCAGCCCAATGTGTCAGCTTGCACCTTCAGCATGCCCTGACCCTGGCCCGGGACATCGAGGTGACCGTTAAATCCTGGAACACTCGAGAGCAGGCCGCCTTCACCCAAACCGCTCGGAGCACCGCACGCGGCGGACGGCGCGGCGGCCCAGCGCAGCGCATCGTGGTCGTTCGTCCTAACCTGTCCCCGAACGGCGCCCTGCAGTTGGCTCAGCGCATACTGGCCGATCTTTCCGCCCATGAGCGTATTGTGCTTGTTGAATTGCCCGGGGAGCTAAGCCTGTCCCCACGCACGCAAGTTCTGCTTACCGGCACCGGGACTGACTTCGATCAGCTCTACTACATTGCAGAACTCGATCGGCATTTTGGCGCCGACCAGGGATTTACCGAGCGTCTCCGTCTCAAGAACTCCCCTCCCGGCAACGCCGCGACGCCACCGGCCGACTTGGCGGCGCCATAGGACACTCCAACGCATGGACAACTTGCTCAATGCCTTGAAAGCTCAGAGCGCCGCCCAGGACCAGGCTGGTGGGGCGCCCCGATTCGGCATCGTCACCTCGGTGGACCCAACGACTGCTACAGCCCGCGTCACTCTTCAGCCGGAGGGAGTCCTCACTGGCTGGCTGCCACTGCTTACTCCTTGGGTGGGCAATGGCTGGGGCATGGTATGCCCGCCATCTCCCGGTGATCAGGTCCTCGTCCTGCCGCAGGAGGGAAACGCCGAGCACGGCCTGGTGGTCGCAGCCAGCTGGTCTGCGCAAACCGCGCCTCCTGCTGCCCCTTCCGGCGAGTTCTGGCTTGTTCACAAATCCGGCAGCTCCATAAAGCTGCGGAACGATGGCACCATTCAGATGCATGGCGACCTGCATGTCGCGGGAGACGTCTACGACTCTCATGGTTCGATAAGCGCTCTGCGCACTCACTACAATGAGCATGTTCATCCTCCGCAAACCGCCACAACTAGTCAGCCCGATTAGCGCTGGAACAGTTTGGATCATGCTCCAACCGCAAGCATAGGCAGACCAATGCCGGATCTAAGTCATTTATGGGGCAACGATCTCTCCTGGTCACCGACCGGAGACCTTGCCACTGCCGACACGCCTGTTTTGACCCAGCAGCGCATTCTTCGCCGCCTGCTGACCACTCCCGGCGAGTATATTTGGTCGCTCAATTACGGTGCCGGTCTCGCGGGCTTTGTCGGGCAACCAGGGGCAGCCATCGCTATCGGCGCCGCGATTCGCGGCCAGATCTTCAAGGAAACCGCGGTCGCCCAATCGCCTGCGCCAGTGATCGATCTGGCTCCTGACCAAATGGGCGATCTCTACGTCAGCATCCGCTACGCCGACGCGACCACCGGCACGACTGAGACGATCGCCTTCGTTACTTGACGCGAGAACGAACCAATGCAGCTTCCACTTCAAAACTTCACCACGCTCATCCAAAATATGGCAGCCGGCGTTCAGGGTAGCGCCACGGCCCTGATCGACCTCACCACAGGCAGCGTCCTTCGTGCCATTCTCGAAGCCAATGCCTCTTTAGCACTGTGGATTCAGTGGCTCATCGTCCAGGTTCTTGCCGCCACCCGCGCCGCCACCTCAAATGGCCCAGACTTGGACAGCTGGGTAGCGGATTTCGGGATGTCACGCCTTCCCGGCCAAGCTGCGTTCGCCTCAGTGACGTTTTCCCGCATCACGCCGGGCTTCCAAGCTGTTATCCCTGTTGGCGCGCAGGTAAAGACGGGAGACACAACGGTCACCTTCAATGTTCTCGCGGACCCGACAAATCCAGCCTATAACGCCGTTGCAGGCATTTACACTCTGGTCGCATCCAGCAGCAGCCTTACCGTCCCTGTACAGGCCGGAGTTCCCGGCGCGACTGGCAACGTCCAAACCGGCGCCATCTCCCTGCTTGCCACCGCCATGCCCGGCATTGACGCTGTCACCAACTCCAACCCGGCCGCTGGCGGCATGAACGCAGAGCCGGATGCCGCCTTGCGGGCACGGTTCGCCAATTTCATTGATAGCCGTTCCCGCGCCACGCCCGCCGCAATCGCCTACGCCATACAATCGCTGCAGCAAGGCTTGACCTACGTTCTGGCAGAAAACACCGATCCATCAGGTGCTGCTCGCCCTGGATATTTCACGGTCATCGTCGATGATGGGTCAGGGGCGCCGGCCACCTCTTTGCTCAACGCCGTCTCTGCCGCTTTGGAAGCCGTACGCCCGGTTGGAAGTCAATTCGCAGTTCAGCCTCCGACGGTGCTGAGCGCTGACATCTCTCTGACTCTCAGCACGCCGGCAGCCGCTCACGCTGCTGCTCAGGCCAACGTCGTAACCGCCATACAGGCGTTTGTCGCAAGTCTCCCGATCGGTGCAGCTTTGCCGGTCTCCCGGCTTGCTGCGATTGCCTATGCTGCTGACCCATCGATCACCAACGTCGCTGATCTGTTCATCAATGGCGCTGGTGATCTTACGCCCCCACCCTTCGGCGTGATCATGGCCGGCACGATTGCGGTTAACTGACATGACCGGTGATCCATCTGATATCTTGTCCCGCCTCAAGATTGCTCTGCCAACACGCTGGTTTCCCGACGCAACTCCTGTCCTTGATGCGGTCCTATCAGGTTTCGCAGCGGCATGGTCCAGCCTTTACGGCCTACTCGCCATGGTCCGTCAGCAATCCCGGGTGTCGACCGCAACTGGCTCTTTCTTGGACATGGCCAGCTCAGATTTTTTCGCTGCACGCCTCCCTCGCCGGCCGACGGAGACGGACGCTCTCTTCCGCCCACGCATCTTGCAAGCTCTGAGCCGGGAACATGCCACTCGCAATGCGCTCACCGCCATTGCGAAGGATTTAACAGGCTATACGCCCGTCATCTTCGAACCATCGCGGCCGGCTGATACAGGGGCCTATTCGACAGGCTCACTTGGCTATGGTGTCGCGGGCGCTTGGGGCAGCCTCAATCTACCATTCCAAGTTTTCGTCACTGTCCGCCGTTCACAGCCCAGTGGCATCGCCGACATTGCCGGTTACGGCACTGCCGGCCCTCTCGCCCGCGCCAGCCTAGCCGAAATCGGCGGACAGGCCACCGACGCCGACATTTACGCGGCCATTGCCTCCGTAATGCCGACGGCCGCCACGGCCTGGACCTGCATCACCAACTGAGGAATCCGACGTGGATCGCCAGATCGTATATCCGGGAAGCATCCCGCTCGACACCGACCTCCTCTCCATCCAGCGCAACACCATGGTAGCGCTTGGCTACCTTGCCCAGGCTACGCTTGGGTCCACGTCTGTCGTGGATGGCCTAGCCTGCGTTCCAACTGCGCCTGCCAGCCTTACCGTCTCGGTCGGTCCTGGCAGCATCACCACGTTTGGCGTGATCGACGCTTCCCCGTTCGGCTCGCTTCCTGCCGATAATACGGAGCCGCTAGTCAAGACCGGTATCAACACGGGTGCCATCAGCTTCACGCTTACAGCTCCAACCACCTCTGGCCAGGCAATCAACTACCTGGTGCAGGCGAACTTGGGCGAAAGCGACAGCACGCCGGTCATGCTGCCATATTACAATGCTGCCAATCCGGCACAGCCATTTAGCGGTGCAGCCAACAATGGCACTGCCCAGAATACGCAGCGCCTTCAGCGCGTGCAACTCCAACTTAAGCCCTCTCCGCCCGCCAATGCAGGCGCCCAGGTTACCCCAGCAATCGATAGCGGCTGGGCAGGCCTCTACGTCATAACCGTCAACTACGGCCAAACCCAGGTTACCACGGCCGACATTGCCATTCTGCCGGCTGCCCCTTTCATCGGCTACAAGCTGAACACGCTCACTCCCGGATTCTCACGGATGGCAAGCTTCATAGCATCCGGGATGTTCGTGGTCCCTGCAGGAACCACGCTGCTCAAGGCAAGAGTATGCGGCGGCGGCGGCGGCGGCGGCATTGGCTCGTCTAACATGGGCGGCGGCGGCGGCGGCGCTGGCGGATATGCTGAGGGAGTGATTTCCGTCCAGCCTGGCCAAGCCATGGCGGTGACGGTCGGCAACCCGGGGTCGGCCGGAATAGTGAATGGGACTTTCGCCGGCGCCGGCAGCCCAAGCGTCTTCGGCCCGCTCACCGCCACAGGCGGCAGCGGCGGCGCGAACGCCAACTCATTCGCACCCGGCGGGGCGCCTGGTTATGGATCAGGTGGGTCTTTCAACGTCTTCGGGGGATACGGTTCGGACGGCAACGGGGGAACCGTGGTCTTTCCAGGCAATGGGGGCGCATCCTTCTTCGGCGGTGGCGGCCGGGCTGCCTCCGCCGGAGGTGCCCCGCAGCAAAACGGCCAAGCTTACGGTTCTGGCGCCGGAGCTTGCTATGGCGTTAGCGGCAACGGCGGCGCCGGAGCGCCTGGCATTGTCGTCGTGGAATACTGATTATGACCCGTGTAATCTTAGTCATGCTTGCTGTGTCGGCTCCCTGCTTAGGCCGTGCGCAATCCTTAGCCAGCACCTACGCCACTACGGATGGCCGGGCAGCGACAGTTGTCATCGCATGTCCCAGCCAAGACGGCAGCTATACGGCGGCAGCGTGCGCCATAACCAAGCCAGGCGCAGTCACCTATGCCGCTCCTGTGGCGAGTGCCATCGCAACGTCGAATACACCTGTGACGGTGTTCACCGCAGGTTCGGTGGCGACAGGGTGCGACATCGTGAATAGCGGCTCGGTCGTCCTGTACGTCGACTTCACAACTACGGCTGCTGCCGATTCCGCAACGTCCATCCCGATACAGCCAGGCCAAGCTTTTCACTGTCCGTACCCGCCCCTTGGTCCCGTCTCGGCCGTAGCCACCCAGCCACAATCTTTCGTCGCCATCCGATACTGAGCCAACGCGAGCGGCTAGGAGCCTCCCATGCCTACACCAGCCACCCATGTTTGGCGGCCCAGTGCCGCGCGGACGATCACCCTGGACACTTTCGTTCCCGTCCCACGGGGCACCACGGCTCAGCCTCCTGCCCCGGCATCTTGGCCTTTGAAGGACCCGAACGACCTCCTGGACTATCAATTTGACATCACGCCTGCCTTGATCGGCAATGACGGGGATGCCATCGCAACGCTGGACGTCGTCATAAGTCCGTCCGCTCCTGGCGACCTTGCTCTCGTCTCCATGGCAGCGGACGGCTCACGGGCTGTGCTTTGGTTTTCCTCAGGTCAGTCGGGGACAATTTACACTGTGACTCTGACCATAGGCACCGAAGCCGGCCGGACTATCGCCCGCTCCGTCCTATTGCCGGTTATTGCACTCGCTACCCCGGCCGGCTCCACAGCGACCCTGCTTACCGAGACTGGCGTATCCGTGACAGACCAGAACGGCAATCCCATTCAGGTTTCTGCTTAATGCCAACCGTCGACCAGCTTTCCCCCGCTGCCGCCGCGTCGGACACCGATGAGCTTATCGCGTCGCAATCTGGTACGCTTCGCCGCGTCACTAGGGCTCAATTGCTGTCTGGCACGCAGTCTCAGCTTCTTTTTGCAACGAGTACGTTGCTTGGCCGCACCTCTGCCGGCGAGGGCGCACCTGAGCCTATCGTGATCGGTTCTGGCCTGACGCTGGCGGCTGGCATGCTGCAAGCTAACCCCTCAGCGGTGACCCTTTCCGGCCTGGATGCATCGACTGCCATGGTCAAGCCGGCTGGGGCTACCGTGCCGCACACCCTGGCAGACTTGCTGGCAGGGGCCGTCGCGCCGGAGTCTTTCGGCGCAATCGGTGATGGTGTGACGGATGACACCGCTGCCTTCGCCGCCGCCATAGCCACCCAACGCCCGATCCGCCTTGGCCCCCGCACTTACGCGATTTCCGGGCAATGGACCATCGGCATTGCGACCACTCTGGTGGGAACGCCGGGCCTATCCACGCTTCGCTGTGTCGCCCAGCAATCTGGGGGCGCCTGGATCAGTATTCAGGGTACGAGCTTCCACGCTCAAGGCGTCATCTTCGACGCGAACAAAGTCGCTGCTTCCGGCGAGACCTGGGCCGTTCTGGTGACAGCGACTTGCCTGCAAGCCGACTTCCGCGACTGCACCTTTCGCAATGCGGCCGGGCCGACACTAGGCAACGGCCTTACCTTTCTCGCTTCGGATCCAGCTCTTACCACACACGTCATCGATTCCTGCGAGGCGACCGGCAACGCCGCCCATGGCGTCTGGCTGCAGGCTGTGGATGGTGCGCGCATCACCAACAACCGGGCTCATGACAATCTCGGTTACGGCATCTGCGCCGACTACGGCGACCCGACATTCCGCCAAGCTCTCCGCCTTGCAATCATCAACTGCAATATGTGCTGGAACAACGCCCGGGGTATTTCCGTCGGGAATTTCAACGCGACAAACCTGCAGCCGCCTACATGGGGCAACGCCAACCCGGATACCATTGGGGTAATTGTTGAGGGCAATCTCTGTCACGACAACCATATCTATGGCATTGCTGTCTCTGGCCGCTCGCTTCTGGTCCAAGGCAACCTTTGTAGCGCAAACGGCGCGACCAGCAACGGCGGCGGGGGCATCCTCGCAAACTGCGCCTATTCGCGAGTAGCCGGAAACACGATCACTGGGGCTAGCCAATTCGGTATCGATAGTGGGGGCAGTCTCGCTCTGGACGTGAGTGGAAACCATGTCACTGGTGCTGCTGTCGGCATAAATCCCGGTGGCAGCCAAAGCGTGCGAGTGACGGGTAATACATTGCAGGACAATGGCTGGGCCATGCTGGTCTACAACGTCGAGACCGACGGATCCGGCAATAACTTCGGCATATCGACGGCCAATCTGGCTATCACAGGCAACACAATCGGCATCTCGTCCCCGGCCGGCGGTGGCATATACCTTATTGATGCGCCGCAATCCATCATAATCGCGGACAATAACTTCGTCGGCTCGAACGGCGCAACAATCGGTCAATGCCTTTACGCCCACACCGATAGCGCCATCATTGAGGGAAATCGCTGGAACGCCACGCAGCGCTTGTTCGCTAATCCCACTGCGATCAACGGCCTTCAGACCATTCAATTGCCAGACATCGCCGATGACGTAATGCTCAGTGCTGTGCCAGCCGGCGTGCAGTCCATGCAAACTTTGCGCCAGCTCGCCACGGTCGGGCAAATCGGCTTCGTGAAGGTCATTTCCGGCGGTGCTGGTTACACGCGCGCCACCGTCGCCATCACTGGTAACGGCTCCGGGGCAACCGCAGCAACCTATATCTCGAACGGCGCCATCGTCGGCATCGCTTTGATCAGCCCAGGGGCAGGCTACGGCGGGCTAGGAGCGGTTGCCGACGCGACCATCACCGGCGACGGTGCTGGTGCAACAGCCGTTGCCTCGGTTGGACTGCCTCTCATTGAGCGTCGTCGCATCACGGTCGCCTGCAACACAGCCACCCGCTTTGCCCGCGTCGGCTCTCTACCCTTTCAAGAGAACTGGACGCTGGCAGATATCACGGTGCCTGCAAACGCCACAATAACGTTCACCGCGACTTTTGGCGCCTGGCGTGCAGATGCCGTGCCGCTTGCTGACTATGTTGCCCCGCCAGGCGACGGCAGCCTACTACTTCGTACGATGCCAGGCACCGATCTCACGCTTCGTCCGGCCACGTCCGGCCATGTCCGCGTGGCAACAGATGCTGACCCGGCCGGCTATATCGTTGCAACTGGCCACGGCGCACCGAACGGCGTCGTCGTTGCGCCGCCTGGTTCGGATTACCGCAATCTGGATGGCGGACCGGGTCAAACGTTGTGGATCAAGCAAGCAGGTACGGATGCTGAGGGCTGGTTCGCCATCGCTTAATACAACCCTATAACTGCTCACATCCAAAGTGGAGGTGACATACGCCCAGGATAGCCAATTCCTATGCCCGATGACTCCAACCCATTGCTGGAATCACTAGCCCGTCAAGCTGCCAATCACGCCGCCCTGGACTCGATCAATGACACGTTTCGTCTCCTCGGCGTTGACATCATGGAAATGGATGACCTGAACGACTTACGCGACGACTTCCGATTTCTCCGTCGTCAACGAGAACTGCTGGAAGTCCGCCGCGCCGAAACTTCCAAGTCGCTCGTAACAGCGGTAGTCGGCGGCATAGTCGGCATGGTCATCAGCGCCTTCACGTGGCTCGCGACTTTGGCGAGGCACCAGCCATGAAACCGATCCTCCAATCCTTGATCCGCAGCTTTGTGTGCCGCAGGACCATCTTGGCTGGCCTGTCCGGTCTGGTGATTGGCTCCACCTCTGGCTACACTCTGATCATGTGGAGCAATCGCAGCCCTGCCGTACTCGTGCATGATGAACACGAGCTTGCCTCCACCACCGTAAGCAACGGCCATATCGACTTTTATGTTGACCTGGATCACATTCGAGATTGTCCCACTGAAACGTCACGATGGCTTTGGACTTGGACAGAACATAAAGGTGAGCAGGTCAAACTATTTTATCCGCTCGCCAACAGCACAACTACTCTCACCGACATTGGGCAGGATCAACGTTTCATTTTGTCTATCCCAATTCCGACGGGTGTTTGGCCAGGTCAGTGGTTTTATTGGTCAAAAAGCGTTGAGCACTGCTCCTTACTGCCTAATCTATTTCGCTCGGCGGTTCGGGAAAGCCGCGATATTCCGGTTCGTATCATCGCAGAGGACCCATGAACAGGTTTGATAACGCATTTACAGTTATTATTGGCGAAGAAGGCGGCCTGTCCACTAATCCAGCTGATCCCGGCAACTGGACTGGCGGCGTTTGTGGCCGAGGCATGCTTCGGGGCACGCGCTTTGGCATTGCCGCCGCTGGCCATCCCGAGCTCAACATCACTGCTTTGACGTTGGAGGACGCCAAAAACATTTATCAATCCGACTATTGGGTTCCTATTCGTGGCGATGAGTTGCCTCTACCGCTTGCCCTGCTGGTGTTTGATGCGGCCGTGAATTGCGGCGTGAACCGGGCTGTTCGCTGGTTGCAGATGGCTGTCCGGTGTCCTGTCGACGGCGTCATGGGCGACCAGACAATGACTGCACTCAAAGCGGCCACAGGCAGCGGCGCTGGCCTTTGCTCCGAGTTTCAGGCGCAGCGCCTGACGTGGATGGCGGCGCTGCCGACCTGGCATGTTTTTGGGTTGGGGTGGGCACGTCGTCTCTGCAGCTTGTCTTACGCTTCCATCACTTACGGAGAACCCTGATGGGTGCTTTAATCCCACTTGCTTTGACCATTGCTCCCGAAATCGCGCATTGGCTATTTGGCGACGCAGCCGAAAGCACCACAGTGGCCGTCACCAAGGCCATCACGGACGCGACCGGCACCAGCGATGCCGATGCTGCTATGGCCGTCTTGCAGCAGAGCCCGGCCGTCGCAGCCCAGTTGCGCATGCAACTGGCGCAAATCGCGGCAGAACGTGAGCGAACATCCCGTTCAGCCGACCTCGACCAAATCTCGGCCACTATACGGGACACCGCAGACGCCCGGGCGCAAATTGTCGCACTTAACAGCCAAAAGACCGCCATCGCATGGTCGGCGCCGATCATTTCGGGCATTGTCCTTGTAGCGTTTATCATCGTAATGGCTATGGTGCTGACCCATGGCATGCCTGTTGGAAGCGAGACAGCAGCCAATATGTTGCTTGGCACACTTGCCGCGATGGCAACCTCGGTGGTGAGCTATTGGGTCGGTAGCAGCGCTGGCAGTGCGCGCAAAGATGAAATAATGGCTCAGGTGAGCAAGTAGCAGTATCGCAGCAAAAAATTTTCATAGAAATTAACATTGGCTGTTTAGGTCTTATTCTATCCATTGTTGAAGAATAGGAGATGCAACACGATCCATCACCGTTTATTCGTAAGCTACCTGCCTTACGCAAGCGGGCTTGCGATGGTTTTATGCATTTCAGTAATCTATATTTTTAGCTAAGTGCCTGAGAGGTGTTGCCCGGGGCGGTCGTTCTCTGCTATCTAGGAAAAAAGCAGAAGACGATCGCACATGCCCCCTAGGCTTGCCGTTTTGACAATGGCTTACAACGAGTCAGTATTCCTGCCAATATGGGCTAGACATTACGCTCGCCAGGCTGGCGCCGACCATTGCTATGTTGTTGATCATGGCTCGACTGAGCCGATCGTCCTTCCTCCCGGAATGAATGTTATTCGTCTTCCCCGCTCTCCCCATGATGATCTTCGGCGTGCGAGATTTATCTCGCAGATCTCTTCAGGCTTACTAGAATATTATGATTGGGTTATTTATACTGACGTAGACGAATTAGTGCTAGCAGATCCGGTTCACTATTCCAACTTACCGGAGTTTTGTGCCACATTGACAGATGATACCATCAATGCCGTAGGATTCGACATTCAGCATATCCCATTGCTCGAAAGCTCGCTGAACCTGTCTGACACAATCGGTCAACAACGCGGTTGGGTGCGTTTTACTGGTGCGATGTGTAAGCCTGTGCTCACACGCCGACCGCTGGCGTGGGCACCTGGTTTCCACACTTCGGACCAAAAACCGGCGTTCATGGGACTCTATCTTTTCCACCTACATTGGGCAGATCTTGATATCGGCCTAAACCGCCTAGCCAGAACCAGGATCATGCCCTGGGTGGACGATGTTTCAGGCGACCATCAACGAATAAACGATATTGCGTGGACCGAATTATTTAATGGCATGGCAAATCTTCCACGCACTGGGAGCTTTCCATTCAACCATCTGAAGCCACCAATAAGTTGTTGGACTGCTCAGGTTGTCAGCGCGCAAACCCGAGTTCACCCTTTGGAGAATCCCAGCTTTGCCATCAGCGCTGCCGAACTCTGGCCTATCCCAGCCCACTTTCGCGCAAGGCTATAACAGGTTAAGTCACACTGATGGACACACAATTGCTCCTTAGATGATTCGTGGCTTCTGGTATATCGCCTTCAAATCCAGTTCACTTCCTCAGGGCAGTGTTAAACCTGCCACCTTGCTGGGAGAGGAACTAATAGTTGGGCGTGCTAAAAACGGAATTGTATTCGCATATTCCGACAAGTGCCCGCACCGCGGCATGCCTCTACGCCATGGCACGTTCAATGGCGAAAAATTGCAATGCTGCTACCATGGCTGGGCTTTTTCGGCCATTGATGGCGCTTGCACTGAGATTCCCGCGCTAGCGGAAGACGACCCGACGTCGCCTGGTCGCTTCCGACTTCAAACCTACCCGTGCCAGGACGTGCAAGGTAATATTTGGGTGTTCATGCCTGTCGATAGAACGTTACCCGACAATTTGCCGGACGTGCCTACCGTTCCGGGTTTTGATGGAGTGGCACCTCAAATATCGGCTACCATGCGGTTTCCATCCAATGCGGACATCGCAGCTTATGGTTTTTGCGACCCGGCCCATCCGGCCTTCGTGCACACCTCCAGTTGGTGGAAATCGAAATCAGCCCTGAAACTTCGTCCGAAAATCAAAAGTTTCGAACCGGTTGGCTACGGTTTCCGCATGAAAACCCATCAACTCGCCATTGGCGCACGTCCATATCGCTTGCTTGGCAAAAACGTTCAGGTGGATGTTACCCTTAGCCTGCCCGGTATACGGATTGAGCATATTCGTGGCAGCCGGCATTCGGCTTGCGTCTTGGCAACGGTAAGCCCCGTGACTGAGACAAGCACTGACGTTCACTATCGGGTTTATTGGACCATGCCATGGCTTGCTCCTGTTAAACTGGCCATTGCGTGGATGGCGCGAGATTTCTTACGTCAAGATCTGGACATGGCGGCCAAACTAGCTCATGGCCCTGAAACACCCCCAATGCTGTTTGTTGGCGATGCGGACACTCAGATTGCATGGATGGTCCGTCTTAAGCGGGAGTACATAGCAAGCCAATTAGAAAACAGATCTTTTTGCAATCCGATATCTAAGCGGACACTAAAGTGGAAGAGTTAGTAATATTCTATTGCCATTATGAGTAGCTCGCTCTGAGAGCCTGTTTGGCTATGCGGTGGTGTATTTGGGTTGGTGATGAGCGCGCAGCAGGCGGTGGCAATTGGCGATAGTCACGGCGTCCTCGGCTGCTGCCGGGCTTTGCTCCAGGTTTCGGGTGAGTCGATGCCAGCGGTTGCTCAGCGTGCCGAACGTGGCCTCGATCCGCCAGCGCAGCGGCAACGGCCTGAAGCTTGTCTCGTCCCGCTCGCGGGTCGTGACCTGGACATCCACGCCGTGGTCGGTCGCGGCCTGCGCCATGCGTGGCCCGACATAGATGCCATCGGCCTTGACGCGCTCGATAGACCAGCCGTCCTGAGCCGCAAGCGCTGGCAGCGCGCTCACCGGCTGCGTGTCGTGCCTGTTGGCCGCCGTGACCAGGATCGCCAGCACGAAACCCAGCGAACACGTCAGCATAAGACGCTTGATGCCCCGCACCTTCTTGCTGCCATCGACCCCCCGCGGCCCTGTTTGCGGCCCGGACAAAACGCTTTGGCTGTCCAGGATGGCCGTCGTCGGCTCAGGCTTGCGCCCCTGCTGCGCACATACAGCCCGCGTGAGCAGGGCCGCGATGTCGGACCAGATGCTGTCGGCCCGGAAGCGGTCGTGCCAGGTCCGCACGGTTTGCCAGGGCCGAACTCCTTTGGCAGGAAGCGCCAGGGGCAGCCCGCTTTCTCTAAATACAGGCAGGCGTTGACCATCTCGCGCAGGTCAACCGTCAGCGTGGCGTAGCTGTAGCGAACCGCAATCATCGGCGCTTGGGATCGCAATCATCGGCGGGCCGTGCCCGAGATCATTGCAATGGGTTTGAGGGATTGAACCCACAATCACTGCATCTGGGCGCATAAAGCCTGCAACCGGGATCGCAATCATCGAGGTCGTGCCCACGCTGATTGCATGGGAGCGGCAGTTGGGGCGGGCATTGAAACGACCGGTTTGCTGCCGGCAGGTCGTTTGTTCGGCGCGTCCAATTTTCCGCATTTGTGCCGGAGTAAAATTCCCCAGTTTGGCTTGGTGATCA
>CAXTPP010000007.1:23191-48631 GCA_964246185.1 uncultured Acetobacteraceae bacterium | reverse complement strand
GGCGACCAGCAGCACCGGGGCGAGCCGGGCCGCGAGCCGGGCCAGGAACCCGGCGACGCGGTCCGAACGGGCCTGCTGGCGCAACCCGGCGATCCACGCCGGCGGCGCGGGGCCGCGCAGCGCCTCCCGCTCCAGCGCCCGGGCGGTGTCCCGGCAGGCGGCGGGCGTAAGGCCGGCCGCCGCCATCGGATGCTTCAAGACGGCAAGCAGCGGCACCGGGCGCAGCGCCTTGGCCACCGCCTCGGCCAGCAAGCGCAGGAACACGGCGGGCGGCGTGTCGGCCAGCTTCTCGCCGGCGCTGTCGTCCGCGATGACGCCGAACCGCCCCAACTCCGCCGCCACCCGCCCGGCCAGGTCCCGGTCCGGGGTGACCAGGGCGGCGCGGTGGTTCGGCTGCTCCAGGGCGGACCGCAGGGTGAGCGCGATGGCCAGCGCCTCCTCCTGCTGGTCCGCGGGGGTCAGCCGCCATAGCCCGGCCGGGGCGATGGCCGGGGCGGAGCGCCACTCCTGCAGGCAGGGCGCGGGCAGCAACGCCCGGTTCAGCAGCTCGGTGCGCCCGGCCGCCGCGCCAGGCCAGCTCTGCACGGGCCAGCTCTGCATGGGCCAGCTCTGCATGGGCCAGGGCTGCACGTCACCGCGGGTGGCGCCCAGCCCGTTCAGCAGGCGGCGCAGGCCGGCTTGCGGATGGCTGTCCTCCAGCGTGTCCCATGCCTCGTCCGGCAGCGCCAGGTCCAGGCCGGGCAGCACGATGCGCCCGGTGGGCAGCCCCGCCACCACCCGCAGCAGGCGCGCGACGGCCGGGATGCTGCCCGTGGTCCCGGCGGCCAGCACCGGCGTTTCGGGCGGCTCGCGCTGCCAGGCTTCGGACTGGGCGTTCAGCAGCGCCACCTGCCGCGCCGCCGGGTTGGCCAGGCCGTTGTCCGCCAGCCATTGTGGCCAGGCGGCGGTGACGATGCGGAGGAACTCGAGCGTGATGCCCCAGTGGTGCGCGTAGTCCTCCGCCACCAGGCCCGGCAGCACCTCGCGCAGGGCGATCTCCGCGCGGTCGGCCTCGTCCATCAGCGCGGCCAGCTCGGCGGCGAGCGGCCAGGCCTGGTCGGCGGTCGCCGGGGCGCCGAAGCGGCCGTCCAGCGCCATCACCAGCCGGGTGAGCTGCGCCAGCCGCACCGGCTCCGGCACGGCGGGCGGCACCGTCAGGCTGCCGGCCAGGGCGAGCGGCGCCTCGTCCAGCGCGCCGAGGGCCACGATGCGGGGAAGCAGGATGGGCCGGCCGCCGGTGCGGGCGAGGAACGCCTCGGCCAGCGCGCGGGCGGCGCGGCGGGTCGGCAGCAGGATCAGCCCGGCGGACATGACCATTGGATCGTCCCCGCTGCGCTGCAGCCAGTCCGCGGCCAGGCTGTCCAGGAAGGGCTGCGACGGGTCGATCGTGCCGAGGCTCACCGGGTCTCCCCCGTCTCGTTGGCGTGCAGCGCCACCTCCGCGTCTGACAGGTCCTGCGGGCGGGACAGGTGGAACCACAGCCCGTCATGCACGACGGCGCGCAGGCGGCCGGCCGCGATGGCGCGATCCCACATCAGGTTGGCGCTGAACAAGGCGGCGGGCGGGTCGTCGAACAAGGCCGGCGCCGCCAGCTGCACCCCGGCATAGAGGTAAGGCACGACCTCCCGCTCCCGCCGCCGGCGCAGCGTGCCCCAGGGGTCCAGGGCGAAGTCGCCACGGCCCGTCTCGCTGTGGACCTGGAAGGTGCGGTGGACCAGCAGCACGCCGTCGAGCGCCGCCGGGTCAAGCGCCAAGGCGACCCGGTGCAGGGTGGGATAGGGGCCGTCCAGCCAGAAGTTGTCGCCGTTCACGACGAAGAACGGCGCGTCGTCGAGCGCCCCGGCCATCAGCGCCGACGCCACCGCCCCACCGGTGTCGAGCAGGGCCGCCTCTCGCCGCAGCGTGATCGCCGGGCCGGCGGCGCGCTGGTCCAGGTGGCGCTGCAGCAGGTCCGCCTGCCAGTGCGCGTTGACCACGACATGGCTCACGCCGGCGGCTGCGAGCCGGTCCAGCGCATGGTCGATCAGGGGGCGCCCGCCGAGCGGCAGCAGCGGCTTCGCGGTGTGCTCCGTCAACGGGCGCATGCGGGTGCCGAGGCCGGCGGCCAGCAGCATCGCTTGGGAAATCATGCTGATAGCGGCCAGCCGGCCAGGGTGGCGACGCGGCTGCCGTTCTCGGGCGCGAGGGTCACGCAGACGGCGTCCGCCGGGCGGAGCGCGCCCAGCCGGTCCGGCCATTCCACCACGACGATCCCCTGCCTCGCATCGTCCCAGCCAAGTTCCACCACGCCTCCAGGGCCATCCAGCCGCCACAGGTCGAAATGGTGCAGCGGCCCGGCATACGTATCATACTCCTGTACTAGCGTGTAGGACGGGCTCGGCACGTGCAGCGCCGGGTCCGCCGCGGCGGCGCGGATCAGGGCGCGGGCGAGGGCGGACTTGCCGGCGCCGAGCGGCCCTTCCAGCAGGATGGCGAGGCCGGGCCGCAGCATGGCGGCGATGCGGCGGCCCAGCGCCTCCGTCGCCTGCAGGTCGGGAAGGTGGAGGCGGGTCTCGGTCGCGGGCATGGCGGCTGTTTAGCCGGGCTTCGTGGCCCTCGCCAGCGGCCCTGCTTGCACCGGCGGCATCCAACGCTAGGTTTGGTGCATGGGCGAGATCATAGAGACCGACGTGGCCATCGTGGGCGCCGGGCCGGTGGGGCTGTTCGCGGCGTTCGAGTGCGGCATGCTGAAGCTGCGCTCGACGCTGATCGACGCGTTGCCGGACGTGGGGGGCCAGTGTTCGGCGCTGTATCCGGAGAAGCCGATCTACGACATCCCGGCGCACCCGGCGATCGCCGCCGGGCACCTGATCGCGCAGCTGGAGGAGCAGATCGCGCCGTTCGCGCCGCCGCGGCTGCTGGGCCGCCGGGTCGAGCGGCTGGAGGGCGCGTCCGGCGCGTTCACCTTGCAGACCGACCGCGGCGACCAGGTGCGGGCGCGCGCCATCGTGCTCGCGGCGGGGGCCGGCGCGTTCGGCCCGAACCGGCCGCCGCTGGAGGGGCTGGCCGCCTACGAGGCGGCGGGCACGGTGCAGTACTTCGTCCGCCGCCGGGATGACTACGCGGGCAGGCGCGTGGTGATCGCGGGCGGCGGCGACAGCGCAGTGGACTGGGCTTTGTCGCTGAAGGACATCGCGGCCAAGGTCTATGTCGTGCACCGCCGCCCCAAGTTCCGCGCCGCCCCCGAGACGGCGGCCCGGCTGGACGCGGCGGCGGCGCGTGGCGAGGTGGAAATGGTCATCCCCTACCAGCTGAGCAGCCTGCGCGGCGAGGCGGGCTTGCTGGACGGGGTGGAGGTGGCGCACCTGGACGGCAGCACCCGCATGCTGGAGGCCGACCGGCTGCTGCCGTTCTTCGGGCTGTCCATGGATTTGGGGCCGATCGCCGGGTGGGGGCTGGACCTGGAACGCAGCCATGTGCACGTCGATCCATCCAGCTGCCAGACCAGCGTGCCCGGCGTGTTCGCGATTGGCGACGTGGTGACCTACCCCGGCAAGCTGAAGCTGATCCTGCAGGGGTTCAGCGAGGCTGCGGTGGCGGCGCACGCGATCCACCCGATCGTGCACCCGGACACGGCGCTGCATTTCGAGTATTCCACCAGCAAGGGCGTGCCGGCCTAGCTGCCCAAGTGATGATTGCCCGACAGGAGACACCATGACCCGACTTGATGACCCCCAACTTGATGACGACGAGCCCGACGCCCCCGACCAGCCGGACGTGCCGGAGCCGATGGGGCCGGAGCCGAAGGAGCCCAGCGACAACCGCACGCTCAGCTCGCCGATCAACGAGCTGGAGAGCCGCCTGCTCAAGCAGCGCAAGGTGCTGGTGTTCGGCGCGATCAACGACAAGGTGGCGCGCGACGTGACCGGCCGTCTGCTGGCCCTGGCGAGCGAGGGCAGCCAGCCGATCGACGTGTACATCAACTCGCCCGGCGGCCACGTGGAGAGCGGCGACACGATCCACGACATGATCCGCTTCGTGGACGCCGAGGCGCCGGTCCGCATCATCGGCACCGGCTGGGTTGCGAGCGCCGGCGCGCTGATCTTCCTGGCAGGCCGCAAGGAGAACCGGATGTGCCTGCCCAACACCCGTTTCCTGCTGCACCAGCCGATGGGCGGCGTGCGCGGCCCGGCGACCGACATCGACATCGAGGCGCGCGAGATCATCAAGATGCGCGAGCGGATCAACCACCTGATCGCCCGCGAGACCGGGCAGACCTACGAGCGGATCGCGAACGACACGGACCGCAACTACTGGATGAGCGCGGAGGAAGCGATCGCGTATGGATTGGTGAGCCGGGTGGTGCAGTCGGCCAAGGAGTTCTGACGGGCGGCGGGGAGGGTCGGCCTCCCTACTGTCATTCAATTACGTAGGCGACGCCGCATCTCGCCCAACTCTGACTGAACCTGCCGAACGATACGGGCCATGGCGCTCAATCGTTCGTCGCTGCAGCGTTCGTCCTTCCATGAAACACTGACGTCTTCCGACGTTTTTTCGGAGCGGGCAAAAACGATGACTATCTCGTCCTGAAGCTGGGAAATTTTATCTTCCAGGCGATCCATGCGCGACAGCAAGCCTGTCTGACCTTCTATGATTCTGCCAACGGCAGTCATCAGGTCGCTCAGGGTAGGCTGTTCGGCGTCACTCATTCCCGCTCTCCTTGCCTTGTTCCGTTAGCATCAATCAGCCGGCGGTGGCTGAAAAACGGAGATAGGAGCGCGGGTTGCTTGCTGGGTGGTGCTTGCAGGAACGGCGCAGGGTCGGAGCCGGCCTGAGTCGCACGGATTTACGCCACTCTTACCAGCTCCGAGAGGATGCAGGCTCCCCGAAGCCTACCTTCAAAAAGCTGGAATTTGGACGTGCAAGGAAGCGCGGCTGTGACATCGCCTGCTTAACCAAGAACCCAGCTGCTTCTACGAAGTAGCCACCTTCCTCACCACCGCCACCGCATCCGGCGAGGACCAGTCCGCCGCACCTTCCAGCACGCCGACCTCGTAGCCGTTGCGGTCGATCAGCAGCGTGGTCGGGATGCCGCGCACGTTCAGGTCGTGCGCCAGGGCGCTCATCGGGTCGAGCAGCACCGGCAGGTTGGCAATGTTATGCTCGGCGAAGAAGCGCTGCACCACGGCAGCCCCGCCACGGTCGGAGGACACGGGCAGCACCACGATGCCGTCGCGCCCCACCAGCTTGGCCAAATCGTCCAGCGCCGGCATCTCGCGTACGCAGGGGATGCACCAGGTCGCCCACAGGTTCAGCACCACGGCCTTGCCGGGATAGTCCGCCAGGGTGCGCGGCGAGCCGTCCGCGGCGCTGAAACGCAGATCGACCTTGCGCGGCTGCGGCAGGGCGTGCAGCTGCTCGATGCCCTCCAGCGCCTGCGCCCGCGGTTTACGCAGCGGGGCCGCCGCCGCTAGGGTCCCGGCGGCCGCGATCAGGGTGCGGCGCGTCATCTCGGTCATCAGGGTGAGTCCTTGCCAGCACAGTCAGAGCAGCAACGTCGGAGCGAAGCCGCCAACGCGCAATGGGGCGGGCGCTTCGCCGCCGGGCCGGCCGCCATCATGGGCGAGATCAACGCCTCCATCGGCTTCGACCGCAAGCTGTGGCGGCAGGACGTCCGCGGCTCCCTCGCGCACGCCGCCATGCTGGCCCGCGCCGGCGTCATCGCGCCAGCGGACGAGGCGGCGATCCGCGACGGGCTGGCCGCGATCGGCGCGGAGATCGAGGCCGGCCGGTTCGCCTTCGACCCGGCGCTCGAAGACATCCACATGAACATAGAGGCCCGGCTGACGGAGCGGATCGGCGAGGCCGGCAAGCGCCTGCACACCGCGCGCAGCCGCAACGACCAGGTGGCGACCGATTTCCGCCTCTGGGTGCGCGACGCCATGGACGGGCTGGACGCGCAGGCCGCCGGGCTGATGGCGGCGCTGGCGGACCGGGCGGCGCAGCACGCGGCGGACCCGATGCCGGGCTTCACGCACATGCAGACGGCGCAGCCGGTGACGTTCGGGCACCACCTGCTGGCCTACGTGGAGATGCTGCACCGGGACCGCGGGCGGCTGCGGGACGCCCGCGCGCGGCTCAACGAGTGCCCGCTGGGATCGGCGGCGCTGGCCGGCACGTCGTTCCCGATCGACCGGGACGCCACGGCGGCGGCGCTGGGCTTCGACCGGCCAGCGGCCAACTCGCTGGATGCGGTGTCCGACCGGGACTTCGCGCTGGAGTTCCTCGCCGCCGCCGCCATCTGCGCCGTCCATCTGTCGCGGCTGGCGGAGGAAATCGTGCTGTGGTGCTCGGCCCCGTTCGGCTTCGTGCGGCTGTCGGACGCGTTCACCACCGGGTCATCCATCATGCCGCAGAAGCGCAACCCGGACGCGGCGGAACTGGCGCGGGCGAAAACAGGGCGGGTGGTGGGCGCGCTGGTGGCGCTGCTGACGGTGATGAAGGGCCTGCCGCTCGCCTACGCCAAGGACACGCAGGAGGACAAGGAGCCGGTGTTCGACGCCGCCGACGCGCTGGCGCTGAGCCTGGCGGCGATGACCGGCATGGTGCGGGATTTAACGCCCGACACGGCGCGGATGCGGGCCATGGCGGGCAGCGGGTTCGCCACCGCGACCGATCTGGCCGACTGGCTGGTGCGAGTGCTGCACCTGCCGTTCCGCACGGCGCACCACGTCACCGGGCGGCTGGTGGCACGGGCGGAGGCGAACGGCGCCGACCTCGCCGGCCTGAGCCTGGCGGAGATGCAGGCGGAGGAGCCGGGGATCACCATGGCGGTGTTCGACGTGCTGACGGTGGACGCCTCGGTCGCGTCCCGGACCAGCTACGGCGGCACGGCGCCCGCCAACGTGGCCCGGCAGGCCGCCCGCTGGCAGGAAGCCTTGGCATGAAGGCGATGGCGCTGCCGATCGTCCTGGCGCTGGCCATCGCCCTGACCACCGCCCTGGCCGGATGCGGCAAGAAGGGCGTTCCGGCGGCGCCCGGGCCGGCGGACCAGGTCACCTACCCGCGCAGCTACCCGACCTACTGACGGCCCCATTGGCGGCGCAACGATCCGGCCAGGCCGCGGCCGACCGCCGCCAGGCCGGCGGGACGCCACGGGTTGATCGCCAGCAGCCCGATGCGCCGCCGCCGCTGCGTGGTCCATGACGCCTTGTACGGGTCGTCGCCACGGCCGAAATCCAGCTCCGTCACCCGCTCCTCGTTCAGCAGCAGCCGGATCATCATAGCGGTCAGCGCCGTGCCGGGGGAGAGCGGCTTGAACGCCTCATCATGCGCCAGCTTGAGCACCGTCGCCCGCCCGCCGGCCACCGCCCAGAACTGCACGGCGGCCGGCCGCTCCCCGGCCCACAGCACGCCGAGCCGCAGCGCACCCTGCCCCGCCAGGCTCCGCATGAGGGCCGCGTTGAAGCGGGGGAACGGCTCCGGCTCCTTCCAGCTCGCGCCGTACACCGCCTCGAACGCGTCGATGCCGCGTTGCAGGCCGTGCGGGGCGGCGAACAGCTCGAAGCGCGCCTCCTGCTCGCAGCGTTTCAGCTTGCGGCGCACCGTCTCGCGCAGCGCGCCGGGCCGGCCGGACAGGTAGGCCGCCCAGGACCGCCCTGCCACCGGCTCGTGCCAGTTGCCGAAGTGGTCGAAGCCCTGGACGCGCAGCCCCGCCTGCCGCAGCCCGGCCGTGAACGGCGCCAGTCCAGGCCACTCCGCCGGGACGGCGTCCAGCCGCACGGTGGCCCAGCGGCGGTAGAGCGTGCCCAGCCGCCGCCCCGCCGCCAGGGCCGATGGCGCATCGGCGGTCAGCACCGGCCAGTGCTCGCACGTGTAGGGCGTGGTCAGGCTGTCCAGCTGGCGGCCCCGGCGCTGCAGCGGCGCCAGGGCGACGGGCCGGCCCTGCTGGCTCAGGACGGCGAAGCAGGGCGCGGCATCCGGCGGCAGGGCATCGGCCGCCACCGTCCGGTACCAGGCGGCGTTGCCGAGCGGGTCTGCCGGGAACAGCGCCTCGCAGCCTGGCGGCAGGGCGTCCAGGGAGGCTGCGAGAGCTAGGTCCATGGCCAGGCTAGTGCTTTGGCGCATGATGCCAACGGCCGTCGAGCAAGCAAGGCCAGAGGCTCTGCCTCTGGACTCCGCCAAAGGCGGGGCCTTTGAAATCCTTTTGCTTAATAGGATGGTTTCCAAAGGCCTCAGGCCTTTGACGGGTCTGGGCAGCGCCCAGCCTTGCTCTCCAACGGCATCGGGCCACTAGCGGAACCAGGCGTAATCGGCGCGGCCGATCCACTCGTGCAGGGCGTAGTAGCTCGCCAGCCAATCCTTCGTGCGCGGAATGAAGTCGGACGCCTCGAAGCCGGGCGGCGGGTCCAGCCGGACCGGGGCGGCCGTGACGGCGATGCCGGTGCGGGCGAAGGCGGCCAGGGCGCGGGGCATGTGCCAGGCGTGGGTCACCAGGTAGATCGAGTGGACGCCGTCCGCCTTCAGCATGGCGGCGCTGTCGGCCGCGTTCTCCCACGTGTCCATCGCGGCGGGCTCGGTCCAGCGCACCGGGACGCCGAAATCCTCGGCCAGGCTGCGGGCCATGACCGCGGCCAGGGTCGGTCCTTCCTGGGTCGGCCCGCCGGTGACCAGGATGGGCAGGTGCGTCCGCCGGGCCAGCGCCGCCCCTGTCCGCTCCCGCTCCAAGGTGAGGGTGTCAGGGGTGATCCCCTCCGGGCCGTCGCCGCGCGTGATGCCGGCCGAGAGGATCACGATCGCTTCCGGCGGATCGGCGGCCGAGGGCGTGAGCGGCAGGCCGGTCTCCAGCGACGCGGTCAGCAGCCCGGAGACGGCAGGCATGGCGAGCAGGAGCAGGCCGGCCAGCCCGAATGCCACGACGGCCATGCCGACCCGGCGGTGGCTGCGGACGGCCAGCAGGCCGGCCAGGCACACCGGCAGCAGGCTGAGCGGGGGCACACCGAGGGCGAGCGGCAGCGCGTTCAACGACACATCGGATGCTTTGGCCAGTTCAACATGCGGCGGAAGTCATGGCGGCACGGCCGCCTGAAGGCAGATCGCCAGGAAGGCGCGGGTCTTCTCCGCCCAGCCGGCGCGGGCGGCCAGATGCAATCCCTGCCGGCCCAGCGCTTCCCGCAGCGGCGCGTCCTCCCGCATCCGGAGCATCGCCGCCGCGATCTGTCCCACGTCGCGCCCGTCCACCACCAGGCCGTTGACGCCGTGCTGCACCGCGTCCGTGCTGCCGCCGTCCCGCCCGGCAATCACCGGCAGGCCGCAGCTGTTGGCTTCCAGGAACACCAGGCCGAACCCCTCGGTATCCCCGTTCGCCAACTCGCGGTTGGGCATGACGAACACGTCGCCGAGGCGGTAATGGTCCACCAGCTCGTCGTCCGCGACCGGGCCGGCGAACACCACCTGCTCAGCCAGGCCCAGCTGCGCGGCCAGCGCCTGCAGCGGTTCCGCGTAGGGGCCGCCGCCCACGACCAGGCAGCGGCAGTCCGGATGCCGCGCCGCCACGGCCGCGAAGGCCCGGATGGCGTGATCGACGCCCTTCTTCTCCAGCAGCCGGCAGACGGACACGAACACGAAGCAGCCCTGCAGCCGGTACAGGTCGATGAGGTCCTGGGACTTGGCTTCCGGGTGGAAGCGCCCGGCATCGACGCCGTTCTCGATCAGGCTGATCCGGCCGCCCGGCGCGCCCAGCAGCGCCGCCACGGCGTCCTGCGTGAAGCGGCTGACCACGATGATCCGGTCGCTCTCGCGCAGCACCTGGCGGGCGCGGACGTGGCCCTGGTCATAGAGGTCCTCGGTCGTGATCTCCTCGCCGTGGACGTAGGCGATGGTGCGCACGCCGGGCACGAAGCGGAACAGCCGGATGATCCAGCCGCTGGCCAGCAGCTCGCCGATGCAGATCGCCCCGGCCTGCTCCCGCCACACGGTCCACAGCAGGAAGGCGGCCAGCCGCAGCCGGATCGCGCCGTCCCGCCCCCAGAACAGCAGCTTGCGCAGGCCGCGCCGGGGCACGCCGTCCATCCGGGTGCGCAGCAGCGGCAGCCGGATGGTGTGGTACGGCTTGCCGCGGTCGTGCTCGCGCCAGCCGATCGCGGGTAGGCCGTCGATGTAGCTGTCGCGCGGCGCCACGACGACGATCTCCTGGCCGGCGCAGCGGGCGAGGTTGGCGTACACCACGGCCGAGCCGCCGCGGACGGGCGGGAAGTTGTTGGCCACCAGCAGCACCCGGCGCTGCTTCAAGCGCGCGGCTCCCGCAGCCGGGCCGGCAGCTGGGCCAGGCTGGCGAACTCGAACCCCATGGTGGTGGCCAGGGTGTCCAGCACGGCCGAAAGCCGGTCATAGAACCCGTGCAGCTCGGCCTTGGTGCGGACGTACGGGCTGCGCCCGACATCGAGCGAGGAGCTGTGGAAGCTGAGCACGAAGATGGTCTGCCCGCGGGCGCGCAGGTGCCGCACGAGCCGCAGCATGGCCCGCACGTCGTTGCCCTCCGGCGACAGGGTGATGCGCTCGGCGAAGCGCAGCCGGGTGACGATGCCGGGCACGTGCAGCCGGGTCAGCCCCGGCCTTGCCAGCGCCCGGTAAGCCGGTGCGGCCAGCCGCCCGCCCCAGCCGACGACGCTGCGGCACAGCGGCACCTCCAGCAGCCGCCGGTGCTGGCCGAACCAGAACACCTGGTAGTCCCGGCTGCCGTAGTCAGGGCCGCCCTCGTCCGTTGCCGTGGTGCGGGGCGCCATGCTCGCGTCGATGGTGAAGCCGTGCTTCTCCAGCAGCGCCGTCGTGCCGCGGCCGAGGCCATAGCGTCCGGCGCGGTAGATGCGCGGCTCGATGCCGAAGCGTTCGGTGAAGCGCCGCATGAGCTGGACCAGCTTGCGCTCCTCCAGCCCGGGCGGAAGGTTGCCGGAGAACGACGTGGCGTGCCCGCCCTTGCCGTCCTCCCCGCCCTTCTCATCCCCAGCGTCGAAGGGCGGGTTGACCCACGGGTGCAGCTGCACCCCCACCTCGCACTGGCCGTTGCGCAGCTGGCGGCGCAGGATATGCACGACATCCTCGTCCTCCAGCACGGGATAGGTGAGCAGGTAGGTCGGCACGATGCCATAAGCCCCCACGACTTCCTGCAGCGCACGGATATTCTTCATGCATTTCGTGGAATAATCCGTGAATGGAACAGGCTGGTCCCAGTCGAAATCCTCCTCCGCGTCCACGGCCAGGGCGCAGACGGGGCGGTCGGAAACGGGGACGGAAGGGATGACGTTGGCGAACATGGCAGGCACCTTACGCGGTCATGACGGCCGCGCACCGCCGGGCAAGGCCCGATCCACCCAGGCATAGCCGCACTGTGTTGACAACCACTATAGAAACGCCGGCCGACCTGGCTGCGCCCGGCGCGCGCCGGGAAGCGTGGGCGGCGCTGGGCGCGCGCTGGCAGGCGTTGGAGGCGCGGGTGGCCTGCTCGTTCTTCCAGAGCTGGGCCTGGGTCGGCTGCCTGGCGGAGCTGCGCTACGACGACCCGGTGCTGATCGAGACCCGGCGGGACGGCGCAGTGGCGGCGCTGGCCCTGTTCAACCGGCGGCGGGGCCGGTGGCCCTGGACGCCTGACCGGCTCTGGCTGGCCGAGAGCGGCCGGGCCGAATGGGACTGCGTGTTCATCGAGCATAGCGGCATGTTGTGTGACCCGGCCGACGCCGACGCCCTGCGCTGCTGCCTCGCCGCCGCGACCGGCCAGGGCCGCATCGTCACGCTGAACGGGGTGGGCCAGGGCCAGGCCGAGGCGGCGGCGCTGCGCGGAACCACCGTGGCATCGCAGACGCGGACCGCGCCCACCCTCGACCTGACGGAAGGTGGCCAGCTCAGCCGGTTGAGCGCCAGCACCCGCCACCAGCTGCGCCGGTCCGCCCGGCGCTACGGCGAGATCGGCGAGCTGCAAGTCGTCCGGGCGGAGACGGCGGAGCAGCGGCACGAGTTCCTGCGGGCGCTGGCGGTGCTGCACCAGGCGGCCTGGACCGCGCGGGGGCAGCCGGGCGCGTTCGCCAGCGGCGGCTTCACGCAGTTCCACCACGCCTTGATCGACCGCACCGACAAGGTGGACCTGCTCCGCATCACGGCGGGCAGCGTGGTCGTCGGCTACCTGCACAGCTTCTGCCATCGCGGCTGGGTCTGCGCCTACCAGAGCGGGTTCGACTACGCGGGCGCGCCGCAGCACGGCAAGCCGGGGATGACCTGCCATGGCCTGGCGATCGAGCGTTACGCGCTGGAAGGCCATGCCGTGTATGACTTCCTCGCCGGCGCGGACCGCTACAAGACAAGCCTGGCCACCTCCACCGAGACGCTGCACTGGCTGACGCTGATGCCCCGGTGGTCGCCGCAGGGGATGGCGGCGAGGCTGAAGGCCAGCTTGCCGGGCCGGAGCTAGCAGGGCGCTGCCCTACACCCGCAAGGGAATAGTCATTCCCTTGACCCTTGTATGCAAGGTGTCCAGAGGACGACCGTTCTCTGGCGGGGTTCGGGGCGGAGCCCTGATCTAACTTACAGCAGCCCGCTCCTTGGCTTCCCGCGCCAGCAGCGCCCGCTTGCGTTCGACGCCCCACCGGTAGCCGGACAGCCCGCCGTCGCTGCGCACCACCCGGTGGCAGGGGATCGCTACCGCCAGCAGGTTCGCGCCGCATGCAGCGCCCACGGCCCGCGTTGCGCCGGGTGCGCCGATGCGCGCGGCGACCTGCGCGTAGCTCGCGGTCTCGCCGGGCGGGATGCCGCGCAGCGCCTGCCACACCCGTTGCTGGAACGCGGTGCCGCGCACGTCCAGCGGCAGGTCCAATCCCACGCTGGGCGCTTCGACGCAGCCCACCACCTGCGCCACCAGCGCCTCGAACCCGGCATCGCCGCCGATCAGCCGCGCTTGGGGAAAGCGGTCCTGCAGGTCCCGCGCCAAGGCGTCCGGATCGTCGCCGAGCAGGATGGCGGCCACTCCCCTGGCGCTGGACGCGACGAGGATCGCGCCCAGGGAGCACTGGCCGATGGCGAAACGCAGCTCCTCCTGCGCGCCGCCGGACCGGTAGCGGCTCGGCGTCATGCCCAGCAGGCCGGTCGAGGCCGCATAGAAGCGTCCGCTGGACTGGAACCCGGCGTCATGGATGGCCTGCGTCACGCTATCGGCCGTGCCCAGCTCCTGCCGGACCCGCGCGGCCCGGCACGCGTCCGCGTAGGCCTTCGGCGTGACGCCGGCAGTGGCCTTGAACAGGCGATGGAAATAGGACGCGCTGAGGTCCGCCGCGGCGGCCAGCTCGGCCAGGCGGGGCGGCTGCTCCGCCTGCTCGATCGACCGGCAAGCCAGGGCCACGACCGCTGCGCCCTGCGCCGCGACGGACAGGCCATTCGGATTGCAGCGGCGGCACGCGCGGAACCCTGCCGCCTCCGCCGCTGCCGCTGCGCTGAAGAAGCGGACGTTCTTCGGGTTGGCCAGCCGCGACGGGCAGGACGGCCGGCAGTACACCCCCGTCGTCGCCACCGAGTACCAGAACAGGCCGTCAGCGCCCTTGTCGCGCCTGGCGACCTGCTCCCAGCGCGGATCGCACCGAACCGCTGTTCCGCCCTGCGCCGGCTTGCTGGTCATGGCCATCATCCCTGCCACCCCCTGTTTCATCGTACGCCGGGTGTGGGCCGATCGAGGTTTTGGCGCACTCCGTCGCTTGCGCTCGAATCGACTCGGTGCGGAGAATGGCAGCGTTGCCATATCGGGGCCATGTCGTGGCCTATGGCAAGGAAGCGGAGCTGATGCAGTTCGATGTCGTCGTGGTGGGTGGCGGACCCATCGGCCTGGCCCTCGCCGCATCGCTCGCGGGCGTCGGGCTTGGCATCGCCGTGGTGGACAGGCAGCCCGAAGCCGCCCTGGCCGACCCGGCGTTTGATGGCCGGGAGACCGCGCTGACCCACCTGTCCAAGCGCATCCTGCAAGGCATCGGCGCGTGGGCGCACCTGCCGGCGGCGGACATCTCGCCTTTGCGCGAAGCCCACGTGCTGAACGGCGCATCCCCCTACGCGCTGCGCTACGACGTGGGCGGCGAGCCTGAGGCCGAACTCGGCAACCTGGCGCCCTATCACCGGATACGCGCCGCGTTGTTCCAGGCCGCCAGCCAGCTGCCGGACGTGCGCCTGTTCGCCGGCCTGGGCGTGACCGGCGTCAAGGCCGGCCGGGATGGCTGCCGCGTGACCCTGTCGGATGGTGCTGCGCTGAGCAGCCGGCTGCTGGTCGCGGCCGATTCCCGCTTCTCCGAGACGCGCGGCCGGCTCGGCATCGCGGCCGAGGTCAACCAGTTCGGCAACGCCATGCTGGTCTGCCGGATGGAGCACGAGGGCGACCACCGGCACACTGCCACCGAGTGCTTCGGCCACGGCCAGATCATCGCCCTGCTGCCGATGAACGGGCGCAGCTCCTCGCTCGTGCTCACCCTGCCGCGCCCGGCCATCGAGCGACTGAGCGCCATGCCGCCGGACGCGTTCAGCCGGGAGGTGACCCGGCGCGCCCGCCACCGCCTGGGCGCGATGCGGCTGGCCAGCACGCGGCACGTCCACCCGCTCGCCACCTGCTACGCCCGCCGGTTCGCCGGGCCGCGCTGCGCCCTGGTGGGAGACGCGGCGGTCGGCATGAACCCGATGACGGCGCACGGCTTCAACCTCGGCCTGCGCGGCCAGGACACCCTGGCCAGCCTCGTGCGGGACGCCGTCACCCAAGGGGGGGACATCGCCGCGCCGGAGCTGCTGGGCCGGTACGAGCGCGCCCACCGCCGGGCGACCTGGCCGCTGTATGCCGGCACCAACCTGCTGGCGAAGCTGTACGGCGGCGAGGGATGGGCCGCCCGCCTGGCGCGTCCGGCCGCACTTCGCCTGGGTAACCTGCCGGTGTTCAAGGACACGGTGCGCTCCATGCTGATGGAGAACGCGCCGCACCGCACGGCGCTGGCCGAGCCCTAGCCGCCCGGCTCCTCCTCCGCGAGCGCCGCTTCCGGCAAGGGAGGGTTCAGTTGCCAGGGCACGCCGATCACCGCTAGGTCCGGCCCGCCGTCGCGCAGCAGCGCCACCCGCAGCCGCCGCTCCCTGTGGGTGTGCATCGCCGCCTCCCACCAGCGCCGCTCGATCAGCTGCGGCAGCACCACGGCCACCGGGCGGCCGGGCTCGCGCGCGTCCTCCTCGGCGATCAGCCGCAGCAGCGGCGCCAGGACGCTGCGGTACTGCGACGTCTGCACCACCAGCCGCGGCGGCGGCAGGCCCGCTTGCCGCGCCGGGTTCTCCACGCAGTGCTCCCACTCGCCGCGCAGGTTCTTCTCGTGCTCCTCGGCGTCCGGGCCTTCCAGCTCGGTGCAGTGCAGCGCCGTCACGTCGGAGGACAGGCTCATGGCGAACCCCACCGCCTTCTGCGCCACCCGGTCCCAGCGGCTGATCGGGATCAGCAGGTAGGGCATGCGCGGCGGGTGGAAGTTCAGCGGCGTGTCCTGGCCTTCCAGCAACTGGCGGTCGAACCCGGCGTAGTATCGGTGCACCAGGTGCAGGCCGCCCAGCGCCGCCGGGATCACCAGCACCGTCAGCCACGCGCCCTCGGTGAACTTGGCCACAAGGATGGTCCCCAGCGCGGCCGTGGTGGCGACCGCGCCAACGCCGTTGATCGCCAGGCGCAGCCGGTCCGCGTGGCCGCGGCCCTCCCGCCGCCAGTGGAACGCCATGCCGAACTGAGACAGGCTGAACGACAGGAAGGCGCCGACCGCGAACAGCGGGATCAGCCGGTCGGTGATGCCGCCAAACGCCGCCAGCAGCAGCCCTGCGCCTGCGGCCAGGAACAGGATGCCCGCCGTGTACACCAGCCGCCGCCCCGGCAGCGCGAACGCCACCGGCAGGTAGCCGTCGCTCGCCACCTGCCGGCACAGCCGGGGAAAGCCCACGAATGAGGTGTTGGCCGACAGGCACAGCACCGCCAGCACGCTGCCGATCGTCACGTAGTATAGCCAGCCGCGCCCGTGCACTGCCAGGACCAGCTGGGACAGCACGCTCTGGTAGCCTGGCTTGGTCTGGTCCATCGCGCCCACGTGGTAGGCGGTGCATAGGTACGCGATACCGGCCAGCAGCAGCCCGAGCACGAGCACGATGGCGGCCAGGGTGCCGTGAGCGTGCCGGGCGCGCGGCTCGCGGAACGCGCCGACGCCGTTGCTGACCGCCTCCACCCCCGTCATCGCCGTGCATCCGGCGGCAAAGGTGCGCAGCAGCAGCCACAGGCTGGACGCCGCCGCCGCCACGGGCAGCGTAGGCGGCGCGATCACGGGCGTCGCCGTCCCCGTCGCCACCTTCCAGGCGCCGAGCGCCAGGATGCCGCCCAGGGCCGCGATGAACAGGTAGGTCGGCACCCCGAACGCCAGCCCCGACTCCTTGGTGCCGCGCAGGTTCACCAGCGTGACCACCGCCAGCACGGCCAGGCACAGCGGCAGCGTGTAGGCCTGCATCGCCGGCGCCGCGGAGGTGAAGGCGCCGATCCCAGCCGAGATGCCGACCGCCACGTTCAGCATGTAATCGACCATCAGCGCCGCGGCGGCCAGCAGCCCGGCGTTCTCGCCCAGGTTCTCCTTCGCCACCGTGTAGGAGCCGCCGTTGGACGGATAGGCGGCGATGGTCTGCCAGTACGAGAAGAACAGCACCGCCAGCAGCAGCAGGATGATCGCGGTGACCGGCCCGATGATGCCCAGGCCCGCCGCCCCCAGCGGCGCCAGCACGGTCAGCGCCGCCTCCGGCCCGTAGGCGGCCGAGCCGAGCCCGTCCAGCCCCATCGACGGCACGCCCTCCAGCACGCCGATCTTGCCCTGCTCCGCCTCGCGGTTGGCGAGCGTGCGGCCGAGCAGCGAGCGCGACAATGACACCGAATCGGACTCCCGGACTGACCCGGCGTTCTCTACGCGCCACCCGCCACCTGGTCGCCTCTCAATCCCCTTCTCAATCCCCTTCTGGCCGGGCACGCCCGCGTTTCACCGTGGCGCGTGACGTTTTGGCATCCAGCCGACGCCGCTTGCTGGCCAGGGTGGGGCGGGTCTTGACCCGGTGCACGGGCGCTTCGGCGGCCTGGCGGATCAGCTCGGCCAGGCGCTCGCGCGCATCCGCCCGGTTGCGCTCCTGGGTGCGGAAGCGGCTGGCCGAGATGAGCAGCGCGCCGTCCGCCGTCATGCGCCGCCCGGCCAGCAAGGCGAGCCGGGACAGCACGGCCGGGCTGAGCGCCGCCGAACCGGCCGCATCGAAACGCAGCTGCACGGCGGTCGCCACCTTGTTGACGTTCTGCCCGCCGGGTCCGCCGGCGGTGATGAACCGCTCCTCCAGCTCGGACTCGTCCAGCTGGATGCGCGCGTTGATGCGGAGGGCGGCCATGCCGGCATGATAGCGCGCGCATGGGAAGATAGCATCCGAGCGGATTGGCTATCGCAGCGTGGATGCGGCCGGCTCAGGCGCTGCTTGAGCGTTGCCGTTGCTGCAGCACCACAGCCGTCTCGTCCGGACGGGCCTTCATCGCGGCCCGCAGCCTCGCCTCCATCGTCATGGCCAAACTTGATTCACTGTCATGCTAGGCCTTGGGCCGGGCATGACAGTGAATGGGTTGGCAGGAGTGGCGGTTGGTATAAGCTGCGGCATGTCGCAGGGTCAGGGGGTTCTGGTTACGAAGCGGCTTCGGCTTGAGCCCATCGGCCCAAGCCATTTTGACGGGCTACGCGTGATCAACGGCAACCCGGATGTCATGCGATACATCGGAGCCGGCATGCCCGAGACTGTAGAGGGCACGAAGCTCTTCATGGAGCGTGTGCAGAAAAGATGGTCCGAACAGCGGTTCTCCTGGTGGGCTTTCATCGATCGATCCGAGGACGTGGTCGGCTGCGGCCCGCTTCAATATATCGAAGGAGATCCCTGCAAACCTCACGAGATCGGCTGGAGGGTCCGCCGTGACCGGTGGGGGCTGGGCTATGCGGCCGAAGCCGCGCAAGCGATCCGCGACTATGCTTTTGACCAGATGCGTCTGCCTCTAGCGCTTGCCGTGGCCAAACCGGCGAACAAGGCCTCTATCAGGGTCATGGAAAAGATCGGAATGCGGCGCAGAGGGATCGAGACGCATTACGGCCAACCCTGCGTCACCTTCGAGGCCACAGCTTCTCGTCGGCACAGCGGCTGATGCTCTGAACGTGATGCCTTGGCTGGATTTCGGCATTTCCTGGCATCCGGCAGGCGACGCCGTCGATCTTTCGACGCCCGCCGCGCGTTCAACCTCCGCCCGCGCAGGCCCGCCTCGCGGCTGCAACGGAGAACGACAGTGGAATACATCAGACTGGGCCGCAGCGGCCTGAAGGTTTCGCGCCTTTGCCTCGGCTGCATGACCTACGGCGAGCCGTCCCGCGGCAACCACGAGTGGACCCTCGACGAAGCCGCCAGCCGCCCGTTCATCAGGGAGGCGCTCGAAGCCGGCATCACCTTCTTCGACACCGCCAACGTGTACTCCGACGGCTCCAGCGAGGAGATCCTCGGCCGGGCCATCCGCGACTTCGCCCGCCGCGACGAACTGGTGATCGCGAGCAAGGTCCACGGCGCGATGGGCAAGGGCGCCAACCAGCGCGGCCTCTCGCGCAAGGCGATCCTGGCCGAGATCGACCAATCGCTGCGCCGGCTCGGCACCGACTACCTCGACCTCTACCAGATCCACCGCTTCGACGCCGAAACGCCGATCGAGGAGACGCTGGAGGCGCTGCACGACGTGGTTAAGGCCGGCAAGGCCCGCTACATCGGCGCATCGTCGATGTGTGCCTGGCAGTTCTGCAAGGCGCTGCAGCTCGCCGACCGGAACGGCTGGACCCGCTTCGTCTCGATGCAGAACCACATGAACCTGCTCTACCGCGAGGAGGAGCGCGAGATGGTCGGGCTCTGCCTGGAGGAGGGCATCGGCATCATCCCCTGGAGCCCGCTCGCGCGCGGCAAGCTGGCCCGGCCCAACGACACCCAGGGCGACACGAAGCGCGGTCAGACCGACGCGTTCTCGCGCAAGCTCTACGACGCGACCGAGCAGGCCGACCGCAAGGTCGTGGACGCCGTCGGCGAGGTCGCGGCCGCCCGCGGCGTGGCCCGCGCCGAGGTCGCCCTCGCCTGGCTGCTAGGCAGGCCGGGAATCACGGCGCCGATTATCGGCGCGTCGAAGCCGCATCACCTCAAGGACGCGCTGGCCGCGTTGTCGCTCGTGCTGACCGTGGACGAGGCCGCCCGCCTCGAGGCGGCCTACGTGCCGCATGGCGTCGCCGGTTTCTAGCGCCGCCAGCAGCTTTGCGCCGGTTCCCGCCCGCTATTTCGGCTGCACGCCCGGCTGGTTCCCGCCTGTGCCCGGCGGCGGGATTATCGGCATGGCCCCTCGCTGCGGCGGCTGGATGGTGGATGCGGCCCCGGAGGCTGTCACAGGCGGTTTGACGACCCCGTCATGGGACGTGCCGCCGGGCACATCGGCCTGACCGCTGGGCAATGGCGTGGGAGCGGCCATCTGCGGCCCGCTCGCATCCGGGTTCGGCGCCGGACGGACAGGTTGCGCAACGCTGCAATCCGCGATGGCGAACGATGCCAACCCGATTGCCGCACAGCATGATATGAGGATTCTTCGCATGTCCGTCTCGCAGTTGCAGTTCGAGGTCCGCCCACGAAGGCTGACGCTTCAAGGCTACCACCTGATCGCGGCAGCATCGAGCAGGAAGTTGAGATCGCCGAAGCGCCGTAACCATGATGGCGGCCTCCGCCCGGGACGGAACGGGACCTGGACGAAAACGTTTGCCGACAACCCCATGAGAGGAAGCCGGCCGTGACGAGTTGGGTCAGAACGCTGCGCTTGGGCCTCATCTCGGGAACGCTTGCGGGCGTCGCATCGACCTTGGCCCTGGCCGCAGCCTCCCGGGCGGAGGGCAAGACCGCTTTCCAGCCTGCCAACTCGACCAGCCATTGGCTGAATGGCAAGCAGGCGGGCGACTTCGAAGGAGCTGACCTGGCGCATACGGCCGTGGGATTGGCCACCCACCAGGCCGCCACCCTGTTCTGGGCCGTGATCTTCGAGCGGTGGATCGACGCCCGCCGCCCCCTGCCCGCACTTGCCACGCTGCGGGACGCCTTGGCGCTGTCGGCCGTCGCCGCGGCCGTGGACTACAGCATCACTCCCAAGCGGTTCACCCCGGGATGGGAGTTCGTCCTGTCGAAGCGGTCCATGGCGGCTGGCTACGCCGCGATGGCGGCCGGCTTGGCGGCCGGGGCGTTGGCCACGCAGCCGCGGAAGCTGGCGGCACCCTACCTGGTGCGGCGGCGTCCGGCGGCCGGCTGAGCCGGAATGGCCCGCGCATCCGGTTGCGGCCTGGCGCAGGCCGCCGCCAGCAGAGCGTCCACGCGTTCGGCGGAGCAGGTGGCGGCCACGTAGCCAAGTCCGGCCTGCCGCAGCCGCTCGTGCAGCGCCGGGTCCTCGTGGAGCAGCAGGATGCGGGCGGCGAAATCCTCCGCGGTGTCGGCGATGACGGCCTCGTACTCCTCCGGCAGGCCCATCCCCTCGGCGGCGCAGCAAGTCAGCACGCAGGGCACGCCGGCGGCGAGGCTGGTCAGCACCTTGCCTTTCAACCCGGCGCCGAACCGCAGCGGGGCCACCGTCAGCCGCAGCTGCGACAGCACGGGCAGCAGGTCGGGCACGTGGCCGAGCAGCCGCACCCCTGGCCGGGCCAGCGCGCGCATCGAGTCCGGCGCGTGGCTGCCGACGATGCGGCACTCGATGCCGGGCGCTGCGGCATGAAGGTGCGGCAGCACGTCGTTGACCAGCCATTCGGCCGCGTCCACGTTCGGGCTGTGGCGGAAGCCGCCAATCAGGGCGAAGCCGGACCGCTCGCCGAACGGCGCCGGGCCGGGCTGCAAGGGGACAGTCCACGGCAGCACGTGGACCGGGGTTCGCACTCCCGCCGCGACCACCAGGTCCCGCTCGTGGGACGAGTGCACGATCACGCTGTCGGCTGCTGCCAGGGCCGCCATCTCCGCCTGCTCCAGCGCGGCAGCCTGGGCTTCCAGCGCCGGCGACTGCTTGACCTGCGCCTCGCGGCGGCTGCGCAGGTGGTGCAGGTCGGCGACGCTGAACAGGATGGCGCTGCCGGGAAAGCGCTGGCGGATCATTGAGGCGTATCTCGTCATGTTCGCCACCCGGTGGATGTAGAACAGGTCGTAGTGCAGCACCTCGCGCCGGACTATCTCCTCAACCGATTGGCAATACGGCGTGTAGTAGCACTGGATGCCGATCCGTTCGAGCGCCTCGGTGTAAGGGCCGGCCTTCGCCATGCTGTCTGCGCCCACGAAGGAGACCTTGTAGCCCAGCCGCTGCAAGGACCGCATGTGCTCCAGCGCCGCGTTCGACCCGGCATCCTGGTCGGGCGTCGGCACGGCGTCGTCGATGAACAGCGCGCGCCGGGTCACCAGCCGCTCGGCCGCGAGCCGCGGGTTCGCGCCGTCCAACGGGAAATGCTGCAGCGCCTCGGACCAGGTCCGCACGAAAAGGCGCTGGTTCAGCCGCTGGAACCGCTTCATCCCAGCGCCGTCCAGGTCCACCCCGGCCGAGACGCCCTCATGGTGCGTCACGCGCGACATCGGCTGCATCACCACGCGCAGCCCGGCGGCGCGCACCTTGAAGCAGAGGTCGGTGTCCTCGTAATAGGCCGGCGCGAACGCGGCCGAGAGCCCGCCCACCTGCTGGAACAGCGCGCGGGGGATCATCAGCGCGGCGCCGGAGACGTAGTCCGCATCGCGCAGGAAGCTGTACTCCGGCCGGTCCGGGTCGTCGCCGCGGCCCCAGTTCATCCCCATGCCCTGCCGCCAAATGATGCCGCCCGCCTCCTGCAGCGTGCCGTCCGGATACAGCAGCTTGGACCCGGCCACGCCCACCGCCGGATCGGCGGCGAAGGTGGCGACGAGTTCGTCCAGCCAGCCCGGCTGCACCAGCGTGTCGTTGTTCAGCAGCATGAGGAACCGGCCCCGCGCGGCCGCCGCGGCCGCGTTCACCGAGGCCACGAACCCGAGGTTGGACCCGTTGCGCAGCAGCCGGAAGCCGCCGGACAGCAGCAGGGCGGCATAGACCGTCTCGTCCGTGGAGCCGTCATCGACGACGATGACCTCGAGGCTGGCGTCCGGCAGGTTCAGCACGATCGAATCCAGGCAGCGGTGGGTGTAGGCGAACTGGTTGCGCGCGGGGATGACGACGGTGACGTCCGGCTGCGCCGCCTCCGGCAGATGCAGCGGCTGGTACTGCGCCAGCACGGCCCCGGCGGCCTGCTGCAGCACGTCAGACAAGGCGGTGTCCTGGTGGACGAGCTGCCGGAAACGCTCACGCCGGGCCAGCGCGGCGCTGTCGAGCGCCGATTGCCGCCTCAGCACAAGGTCCAGCTGCCGGAGCAGCCAGGTGGCCAGTTCGTGCAGTTCGGTGGCGGAACCGGCCGATTCGGCGGCGGCGGCGACCGAGCCGGCCAGCAGCGACAGCGTTGCCTCGTTCAGCAGGATGCGCGGGTTCGGCAGCACGAGGGGGGAGCCGGTTAGGTCCTGCCCGGTCGCCCGCACCCTCACGCGCAAATCCACCGCTGGCCCGGTGAAGCTGGCGGATGGCAGGCTGAGGGTGAAGGCGTGCCGACCATCGCCGTATCCGAAGCCTTGCAGGTCCGCGCGGAACTGGTCGGCCAGCACCCGGCAGATCAGGTCGCCGTCATGCAGGATCTCCAGCTCGACGGGCTCCAGCGGGTTCGCCGGGTCGAACGCCCAACCCGAGAGGGATTGGAGGCTGCCGCTGTCGACGTGCCCGATGGTCGCGGGGGGTGTGGTGTCCATGGTGCGAGGCTGCCTGGGATTGCCGCCGTGGGGCAAGTTTGTCATTGGAACGCACAGGACCGCAGGAATGACGTAATAGAGCTGGGTCTTAGCCGTTCAAGCCTTCAGAGGGTTTGCAGATGGGGAACCTCGCTGTGGATTTTATATCCTGCTTACCTGATACCCTTTATAAATCCATTGAGCTATCCAACACTTACCAGGTCCAAGCAGACTTGGAGGGATTCGGTGCAGGAAACCAGGATTATTGCCGCCCGCTAGAAAATCTATACGAAGCCTTCTATTACACTCGCCCCGATGCGGAGATTTACACGGAAAACCCTGCTTTCAAAACCGAACTTCGGCAATACTATGATCGCTGCAACTACATGAATACAGGCGGTGTGGAGAGCATCCTTGTTTGCCTGAAATCGGGACTCCTGCATCAAAGCCTTCTGTTCAGCTATACCAACTCTGGTTTGCGGATGATCTATGAGACAAACCGGGAGAACGACCGCCCCTGGGTTGAACAGGTTGATCTTGCAGGCCGGGATGTCGAGACGCGAAGCCTGACCGGGTCGAAAGCTGTCAATCTCTTCCTAGGTTCTGCTGGGTCATACAACTACGGGCATTGGTTGATTGACGACCTTCCGCGTGCCCGCGCCATCGTGGCGCTTCAAAGTGAGGCAGCCGGCCGCCCGATCCGCATATGGATCAACTCTGACAGCGTGATCATGGATCATGTACGGTCAGACTCCCTTCGCCAAATCTGCAACGGCTTCGGGAACGTTGAGATTCGCCTTCTAAGGCCTGGCCGGGTGTACGCGTTCAGCAATCTCTACTACGCAACCCCGGTCAGTTATCATCCGGTGCTGAAATGCCCAGCGGCGATGCGGTTCCTCAACGAACGTCTACAGGCGGACCGTCCGACTGGCCGCCGCATCTTCATCACCCGTCGGGACCACGGGAAACGCTCGCTTGTCAACATCGCTGAGATTCAAGCCTTGATGGAGGCAAGAGGGTTCGAAGTCGTCGATGTGGAGGCGATGAGTTTTGCTGAGCAGGTCAGCACGTTCTCAGGCGCAGACCTGATCGTCGGCTGCATGGGAGCGGCGATGACGAACTGCCTGTTTGCACGGGAGGGGGCGACAACAGTCTATCTCGGCCCGGAAGGATGGCTTGAACCCTTCTATTGGGACCTTGCCGCCGTCCGCTCCCACCGTTACGTCGCCTGCTTCGGCCCAACCTGCAGCGACCTTCCTGCACACCTAAGCTCCTATGTCATCGACCCGGCGATGCTTCAAGGTGTTCTGGGCAAGGTAGCGCCAGGGTAGGATGAACCTGCCGCTTGCCGAGAAGATCGTCACATGAGTTTGGTGATCCCGTCGAAGGTGACCTTCGCGCCGTCGTTCAGGACGATCTGCAAAGAGCCATTGACCACGGCCTGGTTGGAAATCGCATTTCCGCTGAAATCGGCCGTGTCGCGGCCGGTATGGAAGTTCTGCACGTCGATCGTCCGGGCGCCGGTTCCAGCGATGAAATCATAGGTGTTGGTTCCGCTGCCGCCAACGACGGTGCTGCTGCCAGCGCCCAGGTAGCTGACGTCATTGCCGCCGCCTCCGGTGAACAGGTCCGCCCCGGTTCCAGCGTGGAATGCGTCGTCCGCGCTGCCTCCCATAACGGTCAGGTTGCCCGACCCAGCCTCGATGACCATGGCCCCTGCACCGCCAACGACGCTTGATGCCTCGCTGCCTCCGATAAAGGTCATCTGCCCGGAACCGCCGAAAACGGTGTCTTGCCCGTTGCTTCGGACGAGTGAGCTGCCTGCGCCCACGGTCACCTTGGATGCAGTGGAAACGTCTGTCGTCGTCATCAGCCCGTTGCCTGCGCCGCCTGTCACTGTCGCGTTGCCGCCGTTCAAGCCCACGTACGCGTTGTCGCCACCGCCCGTCTCATGAATGTTGACGGTGCCGCCCGTGTTGAAAAGCTCGAACGATGGGCTGGTCACGTCGATGGTCGCGTTCGAACCTGCCAAGGTATGAACCCAGTCTGAGCCGCTTGTCTGGCACATCACTGTGGCGCTGCCGTCCACTTGGATCGCGTTGTTCCCTTTGCTGTCTTGAATCGTATCGTTGCCCTTGGAGATCACCGTGCTGTTGCCAGCCCCCAGCGTCACGCTGGTGCTGACCCCGGCGTTGGTGCTCACCGTGATCCCCTGCCCCGCGCCGCCGCCCACCAGGCCGCCGCCGCCGGACAGGGTGACGCTCGCGTTGTCGCCGCCGCCGGTTTCGCTCACGTGCACCGCAGCCCCGAAATCAGCCAGCTCGAACCCCTTGCCGGTGACCGAGGCGTTCAGCGTCGAGCCGGCCAGCGCGTTGATCACGTCCAGACCGGACGACTGGCTCACCAAGCTGCTGTCGCCCGAGAACAGATACAGGTTGGACCCAGCGCCGCCCACCACCGCGTCGTTGCCCTTGGAGATCACCGTGCTGTTGCCAGCCCCCAGCGTCACGCTGGTGC
>CAXTPP010000007.1:12937-23091 GCA_964246185.1 uncultured Acetobacteraceae bacterium | reverse complement strand
GCCCGAGAACAGATACAGGTTGGACCCAGCGCCGCCCACCACCGCGTCGTTGCCCAAAGAGTTGACTGTGCTGTTGCCTGACCCCAAGGTCACGTTGGTGCTGACCCCGGCGTTGGTCTGCACAGTCAAATTCTGACCTGCGCTACCGTAGATCAGCGCCCCCCCGCCGGAGAGGGACAAAGCCGAACCACCGCCAGCTGTGCTGACACGCACGGACCCGCCATAATCTGCAAGCGTGAAGTTCGCTCCCGCCGCCATCGCCGACACCGTCGACCCTGCCAGCGCGTTGACGAGGTCACTCCCGGTAGCATGGCTCACCACGGATGCCGTGCCAGTGACAGTGTAGGTGTTTGACCCGCCTCCACCGTCGATTGTCGCCACGCCGCCTACCGTCACCGTCGAGTCGGCACCGGTCGTGACCCCGGCGGACCCGCCAACCGTGACAGCTGCATTGGCTCCCGTCGTGATGGTGTCCTGACCTAAGCTATCGACCGTCGCGGACGTGCCCACGACTACCGTGTTGGTCGCGCCGCTCGCTGTCGAAACCTGATCCGAAGCGCCGGAGGATCTCACGGAAACGCCTCCGCTTCCACCGACGACGTAAGCCTGCCCGCCCGAGTCGCTGACCGATAGCGCCGAAGCGCCGCTCACCTCGACATGGACCGGCGTGGTCCAATTCAGCGATGCTGCTGAGTTCTGGACTGACCCCTGCGTATCCGCATT
The DNA here is from genome assembly GCA_964246185.1 of uncultured Acetobacteraceae bacterium. GTDB lineage: Bacteria > Pseudomonadota > Alphaproteobacteria > Acetobacterales > Acetobacteraceae > LMUY01. The sequence goes on along the minus strand of CAXTPP010000007.1, from coordinate 22,368 downwards.
CTGCGCGACCCAAAGCGCTACGCCAGCGATGGACTCCGGATCGGACTCGCTGCCGATCACCGTGGTGCCGTCGGTGACATAGGTTTCAACGACCCAGTTGCTCGGCAACGCGTTGGCGGCGGCTAGCTGGGCAATGAAATGCGCCGTGGTTTCTCGAAAGCTGGTATCGAAATCGGCAGAGGTCGGCGACAAGATGACGGTGCTGGCGATGCCGTTCGCATTGGCCCAGCGAATCTCGCTTTCGATAGTGCTGAGATATGCCGAGCCACGAGCCAGCGAGTAGCTCGGTGGGCTGTCAAGCGTGATGCCGCCGCCCAGCAGAGCCGCGGCACGCAGGCTCGCGTAGGCGGGCAGCGTGGCGAAGTCGCCAAGCGGGTCGGCCAGGTCGTTGGGTGAGAAGATAGGGGTGACACGGGATATGCCGACCGCGGCCGCAGCGCTGACATAAGACTGCCACGAACTGTAATCGACCGTGTAGGAAGGAATGTCGACGGCGGCGATGGACGGCGTCAGGTGAGAGTTGACATCAACCTGGGTGTAGTAGCCGTTGAACCAGTTTGGCGCGTTTGTCTCGAACGGAAGCTCTGCAAAACCGCTGCCGGCCCCGGAAAACGCCGAAACGATGCCCGGCAAATCCCCGTTGTCATACACTTGCTGGACGGCATTGGCATGGGCGTACAGGCCCACGCGACCTGTGGCGCGGAGCGTAGCCGTGGCCGCGGCCGAAGCAAAAGTGCTAAATCCCTGCACACCGCCAACAAATACGTCGATCATTGCAACCCCGCAGAACCCCGGGGCGACGGTATTCAGCAACACTGAAAGACAAGTTAAGCATTTTAGCCAAGAGAGAAAATAGATTACATCTACATAATGTTAATATAGCTGGAAAGCGGCTCTTAATACCCCAACAATACTTTCTAGCTCAAGCTGGAAGAGCCGGCCACATGACTTCAGCCACCGCTAAGTGGCTAGTTTGCTTGCCTGTATCTCGTCCAGGATTGCCGCAAGCGGCTGGATATGGAAGACTGACCGCTGCAGGATAGTATCGGTGAAGTTGAGCATCGCCACATTCAGCATCGTCCGTGGCGCAATGCCTTGGACCGGCCGTGGCGACTGCCAGAGGATGAGCTGGCCATGGTTTTCCGAGACGGTCGCATAAGAGAGCTGCTGCATGAAGGTTTCGACGAAGAAAGCCACTTTGTAAACATCCCCCATCCAGGTGTTGTCCCCGGTCAGACTCGGCTGGCTGATTGCAAGGTGGTCGCGCACTTGGAAAGCCTCGTCCAGTGACGGCAATGACGCATGGAACGACAACGGCAATATGTCATCGACGATGACGACGCCGCCGTAGTTCAGCACCAGCAGCGCGTTCATGATGTCGCGCAACGTCTGCTCAAACGTGTGCAGGCCATCGACATAAACCACGTCGAAGCGCCGCAGCGCTGGGCCGTGGCTTGCGAAGAACTCATCACTGGTCATAGGGAAGTATTCTGTGCCAGCCGTGTCTGGCGGCGGCTTGAACTTGAAATCTGGGTCCACGGCCGCCTTGTAGGCGGCCGACACGAAGCGGAAGGTATCCCCCGAATCAACGCCGATTTCCAGGTAGGAAGGGCGTTCGAAAAGATCGAGCACTTCCTGCACGACAGCTGATCGGTCAATCATTTGCCGGCGCCTTCTGTTGTGCTGCCGTTCGGCTGGCAGCTGTCATTGCTTCGGGCCGCAGCTTGCGAGCGCCCGCCGCAGCTTCGCCGCAGGACGGGAGACCGGCGCAGACTCAGCCAGAAGCAGAGCGGCCGCATTGAGGCTTTCGGGTTGACCGTCTGCCGCTACATCGTTGCCTGTGCTACAGCTTGGGCCAGCGGCGCCGTAGTCCTCCACCACCCATTGCGTCGGCAGCGCGCCCGCGTCAGCCAGTGACGTCACAAGGCGGCGCGTGTTCTGCACGAACGCGGGATCGTAGCCGCACCCGCCGCTATGGCCGGCGGCATCCGGCTTCTCGGCGTGGGGCGAGACGATGATGCTGCTGCGGATGCCGCTTGCATTCGCCCACGCGACCATTTGCGTCACCTGCGCCCGGTAAGCAGGTTCCCGAAGCGTCCAATACGTCGGCGGCACGTCCAAGCCGATGCCGCCGCCGAACAGCGCCGCCGCGCGGACGTTTGCCCAGAACGGCGCTGCGGCGAACCCGTCCGCCAGGTCCTCGGCACCGCCATTGGGAGTCATGACCACAGCCACATCCTCAGCACCGGACTGCACGGCGTTGCAAATTTGCTGCTGCATGACTGCCAGGTCCGCGGCGGTGGTGTAGCCGCCATACATGCGGCCGGGCTCCGCCTCACCAGCGCCCGAGCGGTAGGACCCCGTCCCGTCGCCGGAGTTGGTCAACGTGTTCATGTTGACCTCCAAAGGGAATCGGCCGCCGAAAAGCGCTACGTAGCCAGGTTCATCGGCGCTGCCACCGCCAACCTCTCCGACCGTTGCGTTTGCGCCTTCCCCGTCGAGCCACGCAGCCCACAATGCCGAGCGCTGGCCCGGCGTGAGCGCCGCGTTGCCGTTCGCGTGCTGGTAGAGTCCGATCTTGCCGGTCCGCAGCAGCGCCGCGCTGACGCCGGGGTCCGCCAGGGTGGCGTAGCGCGGACCTACGCCGCCGATGAAGACGATCCGGTCCGGAACGCCGGCGCTGCCCGGCTGCGCACGGGCGTCGCCATTCCCGGCGACAAGCGCGAGCAGCAGGCAGGCGGCCAGATGTTTCGGCATGGCGGGGCCGCCGGCCGGGCTACGAGTTTCCATGTTTCGCCGCCCTCCGCGGCTTGGCCCTGGCCATGGGGGCGCTGGCTGCGAGCCGGGCCTTGCCAACCGGCAAGGGGTTGGCGTCCGCTGGCGCGCCCTGCCCGGCGCGGCTGCGCGGCAGGTCGCCAGGCTTTGCAGGCCCGTGTTTCCTGGCCTGGCGCGCCGGGTCCGCCGGCACATCGGCCTTGGTGGATGCGACGGGCCGCTTGGGTCCGAGATACGCCGGCTGCATCGGACCCACGCGGGTGACGGACGGTTCAGCGATCTTGGCCCAATCGACGGCGACGGCCTCGTCCGGCGGCAGAAGCTCGGTGAAGGGCGCGCGCTCCAGGCTGAAGTTCTTGTTGTAGAACGGGTCCAGGGCGAGCCTGCCGCCCCAGCGTTCCTTCATGGTCTCGGCCTCGTGGAAGAAACGGGCCTCCTGCGCGGGACGTTCGTCGTCGCCCCGGCTGAGCGATTCGTGGTGCTCGGCGATGAAATCAGGCGTCCAGATGATCTTGTAGCCGGCGGACCGGACCTTGAGGCAGAAATCCACGTCGTTGAACGCGACGGGCAGGCTTTTCTCGTCGAGGCCGCCGACCTCCTTGAACACCCTGGCCCGGATCAGCACTGCGGCGGCCGTGACGCCTGAGTATTCCTGCGCGAACAGCAGGCGGCCGCCGAAGCCGTGATCGTCCTCCTGCAAGCCGACCCCGAGATGGCCAGCCACGCCGCCCAGCCCCATGATGATGCCGCCGTGCTGGACAGTCCGCGACGGGTAGAGGAACTTGCCGCCGACCATGGCGACCGCCGGGTCAGCAAGCGCCTCGTTGACGCAGACCCGCAGCCAGTCGCCGTCGGCCACGAACACGTCGTTGTTCATGAGCACGAGGAAGTCCGCGGCGGAGCCCTGGGCGGCCAGGTTGTTGAGGCGGGAGTAGTTGAACGGCTCCTCGACGCGCATGACGCGGACCTTGGGCAGCAATGCCGCCTCGGCGCAGAACGCGGCGGCCTCGTCGCTGGTGGACCAGTTGTCCACCAGGGTGATGCGGAAATTCTCGTATAGCGTCTTGGTCAGCAGGGTGCGCAAGCAGCGGCGGGTGGTGGGGACCTGGTCCTTGAACGGGATGATGATCTCGACCGGCGGCTCCCAGTCGATCAGCCATTCCTGCCGGTACAGCGTGCTGTCCCGGATGTTGGTGACCTTCGCCGGCCGGCCGATGCGCTCCAGGTGGTCCTGCACGGCGGCGATCCCGGCGTTCAGCGCGTAGGGCTTGGCGCTGGTGTCGGAGGCGGTCGAGTTCTCCGTGATGCGCCAGTGGTACAGCACTTCCGGCACATGGAAGATCTGGTGCGGCGGCAGGCGCTCGGACAACCGGAGGATCAGGTCGTGGTCCTGCGCGCCGTCGTAGCGGCTGTCGAGCGGGCCGGCCGCCTCCAGCGCCGCACGCTCGACGAACAGGAGGTGGCAGACGTAGTTCACCCCCAGCAGCAGCCGGTGGTTCCAGTCGGGCTTGAACGCGGGCGTGGTGAACACCCCTGCCGCATCGACCTTATCCTCGTCCGAGTAGAGCAGCTTGGCGCCCCTCGCCTGGGCCGCGCGCAGCATCGTCTCCAGGGCCATGTCGGCGAGCAGGTCGTCATGGTCGAAGAAGGCGACCCACTCGCCTCTGGCGGCCTTCAAGGCAAGGTTGGTGGAGCGGCTGATCCCGCCGTTCCTGGCCATCGGGCGGACGACGATGCGCGCGTCCCGGGCGGCGTAGCCTTCGATGCAGGCGGTCAGGGCGGCATCCTCGCTGCCATCGTCGACGAGGATCAGCTCCCAGTTGCCGTAGGTCTGCGCGATGACCGACTCCACCGCCGCGCGGAACTCGTCCAGCTTCGGGCGGTACACCGGGCACACGACGCTGACGAGCGGCGACGGGGCGCCCGGGTCCCGGCCTGCCAGAACGCGCGCCCGCAGCGCGGCGGCGTACTCCGGGAACCACTCCGAGTAGTCCGCCAGCAGGTAGGTCTTTTGCGGCAGCAGCTGCAGGAGGTTGCGCCTCAGCCGGGTCAGGCGGACGTGCATGTAGTTGATCTCGTCCGACAGCTCGGCCAGTTGGGCCTCGGCCTCGTCCGAGATCAGGCTGACGACGAGCGGGCTCTTCTCCAGCTCGTCGTTGTCGGGCATCAGGTAGAACCGGTAGCTCTGCCGCCGGCCGCGCCGCATGGTGGGGGGCAGCACGAAGCGGAAGCCGCAGTAGGCCGAGCCGTTCAGCAGACGCCCGACATCGGTGCGGACGCGGTTGGCCCGGACATGGCCGATCGTGATGCCGTCGCAGGCGATGCGGACCATGCAGTTGCCGTCGAGCCTGCCGGTCTCGTAGTTGGACCGCAGCACCCAGCCCTCCAGCCCGCTGCCGCGCAGCCCATCGACGTGGCTTTGCACCTGGGGACGCCACTTGTAGCTGTAGTCGAACGAGTCCGCCGTGTTGCCTTGCGAGCGGATGGTCATGGCCATGCGCCTGACGTCGCGGAACTCCACCCGGTGCGGCTCGCCGTCCAGCACCTGCAAGGGGAGCTTTACGCTGTAGCCGACGGAAGCGGGAGCCGAGCCGGCGTTGGCCACGTCGGGGCGCAGCCCGTCGCAGACCACCTCCGCCGTCTGCTGGCCATCCACGAGCACATAGAACCGGGCCGGCTGGGTCCGGCTGTTCGGGTCGTGCGCCCAGCCGGCGATCACCCCGTCCTCGACCGAGTCGAGCTGGCAGTTGATCGGCGACCGCATCGATTCAGCTCTCATGCGCACTCCATCCAGCGTTGCGCCAGCCCAGGGTTATGCCAGCCTGGGCAGGCAAGCTGCCTCCCTCTAGGGTTATTGCATCGCACTGCGGCATACAATCCTACGTACGGCCGAGCCCGGCACTTCCTTCCAACCTGGACGTTGACCTATGGCGTGGCCTAAACGGAGCGGCCGAGGTCCTGGACAGGAAGGCACCCATGCGACGAGGGTCGCGCAATGCGCAAGACGCCGTGACAGCCATGACGATCAATCCCGATGCTCCCAATCCTGGCGCTCCCAACCCTGAGGCTTCAGGACGGCCCGGTGGCGAAGCTGAAGCTGGCACGATGGCGCATGCCGTCGCAACGATCCGGCCGCACTTCGATGCCGCCGCCTATGCCCGCGCCTACCGGGACCTGAACGGCAGCCCGGACGAGCTGCTGCGGCATTTCTGTTCGCAAGGATGGAAGGAAGGCCGCAACCCGCATGACGGCTTCGATACCATGTCCTACCTGCTGGCCCACCGGGACGTCGCGGCCGCCGGGGACAACCCATTCTACCACTACGTGCAGTTCGGCCGGCGCGAGGACCGCACGGTGGCCACGGCGTCCTGGCCGGCCGATGCGGCGCAGCGCCTGCTGGGCTGGGACCCGGGCGACTGGGTGGCATTGCTGCGGCCAGCGGTCGACGGGCCGTTCTATGCTGGCAAGCTTGATCCGTCGTTCGACGGCAGCTTCGATCTGGCGGCTCATTTCGCCTACCGGGGCTGGCTCGAGGAACGCGACCCTAATCCCGGCTTCGATGTGCGGGCGGCCCTGGCCGCAAGGCCGGAGCTGCGCCAGGCCAGGCTCAATCCCCTAGTCGCCCAGGTGATCGCCCAGATGGCCGGCCTGCCGCCTCTGCACGAAACCAGCGCCCGGGGCGGGGGTGAGGCAGCACTCCGATCCACTCGCTTTCCCCACGGCGCGCTGCCCGGAACAGCAGCGGGGCTTGCGGAGCTGCGGCGGTCCGTCGCCTTCCAGGCCAGCAGTCCGCCCAGCCATGACGATCCCGTCGAGGCGACCGTCGCCGGCCAGCTGGACCGCGGCTTCTATCTTGGGATGCACGACGACATCCGGTGCGCCGGCATCGACCCGGTCCGCCACTACTGCGACCACGGCTGGGTGGAAGGGCGCGATCCCGCGGCGTGGTTCGACACCCGTTACTATCTCGCGGCCAACCGCGACGTGGCCGAGCACGGCCTCAACCCGTTCTGGCACTACCTGACATACGGGCGCTCCGAAGGGCGCAACCCGGCCCGCCCCGGCGGAGCGCGGCGCCGAACCATTGAGGATGCGGCCGACCCGGACACCATCACCGACGCCTACGCCAAGCCGGAGCACACGGGACGGTTGACCCGCGTCCGGCTTGCCGCCCTGCTGCGCCCCGCAGCCGAGGCGGCCGCCGGGCTGGTCGTCTCCGTCGGGCACGACTGCTACATCCAGGTCACTGGGGGCATCCAGCTCTTCATCGCGGACGAGCAGGCGAAGTTCGCCCGGCAGAACCTGGCCTACCTCAACGTCTCGCCAGCCGCTCCCCTGCTCCGCATCGCCGATCCTGGGGTTGCCGGGCTGCTGCTGAACCTCGTGCTGGATGGCCGCCTCATCGGAGCGGCCAGCGGCAGCGACTTGGCGGCCGTGCTCCGCCGCATCCCGCCGCGCCCCGATGAGCAGCGCCTGTTCATCGTGCACTGCCTGTTCGGCCACGGCATCGCCGACCTGGTCGCCCTGCACCAGGCCAGCCTCGCCGCCCGCGCGGTGTTCTGGGTGCACGACTACTCGTCCGTGTGCGTCGGCTACACCCTGCTGAGGAACGACGCCGCGTTCTGCCACGCGCCGCCGCTGGGCAGCATGGCCTGCCGGGTCTGCGTCCATGGCAACCGGCGGAAGACCCATGCCGGCCAGGTGCGCGAGCTGTTCCAGGCAGTCCCGTTCCACGTCGCAGCGCCTTCCGACGCCGCGCTCTCGCTATGGCTGGCCCATGCCGACCTGCCCCATACGACGGCGCAGGCGCACCCGCACTGCACCTTGGAGGCCGAAGCTGGGGAGGCCGAGCAAGCGCTTGCGCCGGCGCGGCCGGCAGGTGCGCCGGTCCGGGTGGCCTTCATCGGGTATCCCCGTCCGCAGAAGGGCTGGCCGCTGTGGCGGGAGCTGATCTCGCGCACCTGCCACACCGGCGCCTACCGCTTCTTCCACCTGGGCAGCGCCGAGGCGATCCGCGATTTGCCGGGGATGCAGTGCCACCAGGTCTCGACCTCCCCGGAGCAGCCGGATGCCATGATCCAGGCTCTGGCGGCGTTGGAGATCGACCTGGTCGCCGCGCTGTCGCCCTGGCCGGAAACGTTCTCCTACGCGGCCTACGAGGCGTTGGCGGGGGGAACCGACCTGGTCTGCCTCGCCGACAGCGGCAACATCGCGGCGACCGTGCTGCGGCTGGGGCGGGGGGTGGTGGCGGCCGACGAGGCGGGCCTGGTCGATTTCTTCGAGAGCCTGCGGGCTGCCGAGTACGTCAGGCTGTGCCGCGAGCAAGGCACCAGGCGAAGCCGGCTGGCTTACCAGGGCACCACGGCGAGCCTCGCCTTCGATGGCCTCGACCGAGCTACGGCTGCCCAGTCAGGTACATCGTCGCCGCGCCGAACTGCCGGGTCTCGAACGTGATCCGCACCGGTACCAGCGGCGAACCCGGCGTCAGGCGGGCGAACCAGGCGGAACCGTGCTGCGGCCGGCGCAGCACGGCCTCGTCCGCGTCGTGGATGAACCCGGCCAGCTGACGCCCCTCGAAGTCGCACCGCAGCGCCGCCCCCTGGAACGACGAGCGGCCGGTCGGCTTCAGCACCTCCTCGCCCGCCGTTCGCACGTCGATCTGCGACAGGCGGCGGCCGTCGAACGTGGTGGCGGCGCCCTCGCACCGGCCGGTGGCCGACAGGCGGCGCAGCAACGCCGCCATGGCGCTCAGCGAGTCGATGGTGTGCAGCTGCTGGTCGGCGGGCACCGGGTCGCGCTCCTCGTCCACCGGCGGCACCAGCTGGCTGAGGATCGGCTTGCCGTTCTGCCAATCGATCTGCGTCACCAGCTTCTTGCCGTAAACGTGCCCGGCGCTGAACAACTCCCTCGGTTCGGCCGTCTCGCCACGAAAGCGGCCGTCCACCGTCGTGGTGGCGTCCGCATGGACCAGCACGCCGACCAGCCCCGTCATGCGGTAGGAGACCTGCATCCGGTAGCTCGCCGGTGAGATCGCCAGGCTGGCCTGCATGTCCATCACGTTCAGGCCCTTGGAATAGGCGGAGTAGGCGAGCTGCACCGGCGCGTCGTCCGCCCGTGCGGGCAACGGGCCGAACAAGGCGAGCAGGGCGGCGGCCAGGCAGGTGCGCATGGCCGCCATGATGGCCCTGGACCGGCCCCGTTGTAACGTGAAATTAGATGGCCGAGCCACGGACGAGGAACGCCGCATCATGCCGACCCTGCTGCAACTGTCGCCGCTCCGCCCGGATGTCCAGGCCGCGCTGGACCAAGGCTACACGGTCCACCAGCACGCGGGCGGCTGGCTGGCGGGGCACGAGGCCGAGGTGGACGGGCTGGTCACCAGCGGCCATGCCGGGGTGCCGCCGGGCCTGATCGAGACGCTGCCGAATCTCAGGATCGTGGCGATCAACGGGGTGGGCTACGACAAGGTGGACCTGGATGCCGCCAGGCAGCGCGGCGTGCGCGTCACCAACACGCCGGACGTGCTGACGGACGACGTGGCGGATCTGGCGGTCGGGCTGCTCATCGGCGTCATGCGGCGGCTGCACCACGCCCACGCGCATGTCGCGGCCCGGGCGTGGGCCCGGCGGGGCCCGCCGCGCAGCCCCCCCCGGCGC
>CAXTPP010000007.1:6987-12927 GCA_964246185.1 uncultured Acetobacteraceae bacterium | reverse complement strand
GGGGGGGGAGGGGGCGGGCGGGGTGCGCAGCGGGGTCAGGCGGGGGCTGCACCCCGCCCACGCGCTTGTCGCCGCCGGGCGTTGGCCGGGGGGCGACATGCCGCTCAGCCGCAAGGTCAGCGGCAAGCGGTTCGGCATCCTGGGCATGGGCCGCATCGGCCAGGCCGTCGCCCGCCGCCTCGCCGCGTTCGACGGCGTCATCCGCTACACCGGGCCGGCGGCCAAGGACGTGCCTTATCCGTTCGAGCCGAATTTGCTTCGTCTCGCGCAGCGGTCGGACGTGCTGGTGGTCTGCGCCGCGGCCTCGGCAGCCACCAAGAGGATCGTGAGCCGCGCCGTGCTCGACGCCCTCGGGACGAACGGCGTGCTGGTGAACATCGCCCGCGGCTCCATCGTGGACGAGCCTGCCCTGGTGGCGGCGTTGCAGGAGGGCACGCTGGGCGCGGCGGCGCTGGACGTGTTCGCGGACGAGCCGCACGTGCCCGCGGCCTTGCTGGGGATGGGCAACGTGCTGCTCACCCCGCACATCGCCAGCGCCACGGACGAGACCCGGCACGCCATGGGACAGCTGATGCTGGACAACCTGGCGGCGTTCTTCGCGGGCAAGCCGCTGCCGACCGCAGTGGTGTGAACCGGGCGCTACCCGGACGAGTCGGCGTCGAGCCGCAAGGAGCGCAGCAGAACCCCCAGCGTCCGGGCGTCGGCGTTCATCCCGCGGTCGAGCGGCCGGGCGGGTTGCCGGATGGCCAGGCTCACGATGCATGTGTCCGGCCCCTCCGCCGGCAGCTTCAGGCTGTGCATGGCGAAGGCCAGGTCGGGGACGCGCCACTCGGCCGCCGGCTGGCCGGCCACCGTGACGGAGACGATTTGCTCGCCCGCGCGCGACGGCGCGAAGCCGGCCATGTCCAACCGCAGCACGGCCGCTCCGGCAGGGCGGCGGACGTGCAGCACGGCCACCTTGCCCACACTCCAGGTCGAGCCGCCCACATCGTCCCAGCCCTCTCCCAGGGCATCATGGAACACCGCATCGGCATCGCCGACGCTTTGCCCGGGCGGCAGGCTGGGGGTGCTCACCAGGGGCCATTGCGCCAGGGCTGTGCCGTCCGCGGAGCACAGGGTCAATGGCCCGGCGCCGTGGCAGCGCTGCTCCGCATCGGGCACCTGGAACGCGTCGCCCCGGCGCAGCAGCACGCGCAGCTCGCCCGGCTGCAACGGCTGGCCGAGCGTTTGCGCCGGGTCGCAATCCGGCGCGGCCAGGTCGCGCGCGGTCGCCATCGTGTTGGTCCGCATCAGGGTTTCGGACGCGAGCAGCACCACCTGGATGTCAACCGGCCGCACCTGCGACGCGCCGCAACCGAATTTCGGCCACATCGTGAGCTGCCGGTGCCGCGCGAACACGGGGCGGAGGTTGGCCGCGTCGATCGCCCATGCGTCGCCAGCCGCCGACCGCTGGCGCACCGAGGCCCGCAGGCCCTGCGTGTCGGCCAGCTGCAAGGCCACCGCCGCCGCCAGCAGCGCCGCCCCCCGGCGGCGCGGCAGGGTCCGCGCGGCCGTTGCGACGCCCAGCACCAGCACGGCGTAGCTCACCGGCCAGAAAAACCGCGCGGTCGCCCGGAACTGGGCCAGCCAGTCCGGCACCGGCTGCCAGCGGAACAGGCGGAGGTTGCCGGCGTATCCCACGTTGGACAGCGCGAACCCGGTCAGCCCCAGCAGCACCAGCCACAACCCGGCGTGACGCCGCCACGCCATCCGCGCACGCACCGCCAGCAACAGGCCGGCAGTCAGCAGCAGCAGCAGCCCCGCGCCGAGATACTGGTAGCCTTCCCAGGCCTGCCCGCCCGTCATGTCGTAGGCCAGGTCGGGGAACAGCGACGACGCGCTGGGCAGCAGCGGCGCCAGCAGGTTCATCGAGTAGAAGCCGAACCCCGGCGACGGCGAGCTGCCGCCCATGCCGAGCAGCCATGCCGCTCCGCCACATATCGACAAGCCAGCCCCGAACCAGGCCGCGGCGCCGAGCCATCGCCGGTCTTTCCGCAGCAGCAGCGTCAACGGCGCGGCCGCCAGCAGCGCCGTCGTCACGGCGAGGATGTACGGGTGGACCAGCAGGCAGCCCAGCATCAGCAGCACCGCCGCCGGCCAGCAGCGCCGGCCTGACGCCAGCCGGAAATACAACCCCAGCCCCAGCAGGATCGCGGCGTGGCTGCACAGCGCCACGTGGCCGTAGCGGCTCAGCAGGGTCGGCATGCTCACGGCCAGCGCCGCCGCCGCCAGAGCCGGCCCGGGCCGGCGCTCCCCCGCGCTGCGCAGCGCGAACACGGCCGCAGCGGGCTGCAGCATGAACGCGAGGGCGAGCCAGGCCTGCGACGCCGACGCGCCCGGCATCAGCAGCGGCCGCAGCGGCTTGAGCGCCAGCATGGCCAGCGGAATGCTGTCGGTGAGCGCCAGGTTGGTATCCGCCAAGGCCAGCAGGCGCAGCAGCGGCCAGCCCCACGGTTCCGACAGGAAATACCGCTGGCCGATCACCGAAACGGCCTGGTCGCCCGTGAACGCGGCATGCAGGGGATCGCCGGGGAAGATGGCGGACCAGGACAGCAGCCACACCGCGAAGGCCGCGCCGGCTGCCAGCGCCATGGGATAGGCGGCCCAACCGGTCACGCCGCCAGCTGTCGCGCCGCCATCTGTCACGCCGCCATCGCGCGGGCCAGCACCGTCAGCCCGCCGAGACGGTTGCGCCGTGCGAACGGACGCTCTGCCGCGCATGCCGCGCCCAGCAAGGCATTGCTGGCCGGGCTGAACGGCCGCATGTCGCTGCGCGCCGGACTTGCCCCGGCCCCTGCGTTGAGCGTGGCCAGCCGGCGTCCGAGGCGATGGATCGCCACCATGGGCAGCACGGCGCCATAAAGGTAGTGGGCGAACTCGACGCGCAGGCCGGCATCCCGCAGCAGTCGCTCCAGCCGGCCCAGGGTGTAGCGGCGGTAGTGGCCAAGGAAGACGTCGTGCCCGCTCCAAAGCCACTGGAAGGCCGGCACCGTGACCACGATCCGGCCGCCGGGCGCCAGCCGGCCGGCCGCGCTGCGCAACAGCGCGCCGTCGTCCGCCACGTGTTCCAGCACGTCCATCATCAGCACGGCGTCCGCGGCAGCCGCCGGCAGCTCGCGCCGGAACGCCAGCGGGCGGGTGGCCACCGTCTCGTCGTGGTCGGCTGCATAGCCGGGGTCCACGCACACCGCCTGCGTCGCCGCGCCGCGTTCCAGGAGGCTGCGGGCGAAAAACCCGGACCCAGCGCCGACGTCCAGCACGATTCCAGGCGGCAGGCCGGCAAGCGCGTCGGTCAGGGCGGCGAGCTTGGCCCGGTAGTACCAGTGCCGGGCGGTGCCGTCCCCGAGCAAGGCTTCTTCCTTGAGGTCCATCGCGCCGCCCTGCTGCCGGTTGCAGCCTATAATGCCGATGGGCCTTGAAGGCGACCGTTAAGTAAGCCAGGCCAGAGGCTCTGCCAAAGACAGGGCCTTTGGAATCCATTTGTATAATAAGCCGTTTCCAAAGGCCTTTGGCGGGTCTGGGCGGAGCCCAGTCTTGCTCCTGACAGGTCGATGCCCAAAGCGGTAGCAGGCCTTTCCGACGCTGGAGTAAAGGCGTCAGATAAACCGCGTCACATGCAGGGGAATGCGGGAATGAAGGTCACGGTCGAGGTCGATTGCACGCCGGACGAGGCGCGCGCCTTTCTGGGCTTGCCCGACGTGCGCCCGATGCAGGCGGCCGTCATGGCGAGCCTGGAGCAGCAAGCGGTCCAGGCGGCGGGCCATTTCGCGCCGGACGCGATGCTGAAGCTGTGGTTCACGACCGTGCCGCAGCTCTCCAGCCAGATGCAGGATATATTCACCAAGATGCTGGCCAACGGCGGACGGGGTTGACCGCCTCCGCTTGACCGGGGCGCTTAGATCAGGCCGCCGCTGGCAGGCCCAGCTCGTTCACCACGAAGCGCAGGTTGCCACGGCGCTGGTCAAGGCTGTGGACGGCCTCTGCGATGGCCGCCCCGCCGGTTCGGGCGGCTTCCGACGCTTCCTCCGCCCGCCCGATCGCCTCTGCGACTGTTCCGGTGCCGATCGCGACGCGCTGCACGCTGCTGGCGATCTCGGCGGTGGCAGCTCCCTGCTCCTCCACGGCGCAAGCCACCTGGGCGGCCAAGATGCTGATGTCCTCGATCCGGCCGGAGATGGCGCGGATCGCGCCGATGCTGCCCTGGGTGGCGGATTGCATGGCGGCGATCTGCCCGCCGATCTCCTCCGTCGCGCGGGCAGTCTGGGCGGCCAGGTTCTTCACCTCCCCTGCCACCACGGCGAAGCCGCGGCCGGCGTCGCCAGCCCGGGCCGCCTCGATCGTGGCGTTCAGCGCCAGCAGGTTGGTCTGCGCCGCGATGTCCCCGATCAGGCGCACCACGTCCCCGATGCGCCCGGCTGCGTTGGCCAGCTCCTCGACCGATGCGTCCGTCCGCTTGCTTTCGGCTGCGGCCTGACGGGCGCTCTCGGCGCTGCGCGCGACTTGCACCGCGATCTCGCCAATGGAGGCAGACAACTCCTCGGACGCGCTCGCCACCTCCTGAATGCCTTTGGCGGCAAGCTCGGCCGCGCCGCGCACGGCTGCCATCTCGCGTGACGCAGCCTCCATGCCGCCCACCACGCCCTGCGTGGCGCTGCCGGCCTGGCTCGCAGCGTCGCTGACCGCGTCCATCTCCTCTGCAACCCGGTGCTGCAAGGTGCGCATCGCCAATCGCTGCTCGGCCTGGTGGTCCTGCGCGCTGGCCATCGCAGCCTCCAGCTCGTTGATACGCCCAAGGCTGAACGCCACCTCATCTCGCAACGCAGCTTCCCGGCGCAGCGCAGCGCCGATCACTCCCGGATGGGAAAGAGCGGGCGGCACATCCGGCCGCAGCGCTGACAGCAGATGATGGGCGACGAAAGCCATCGCAGCGGCCAGGACGACGACGCCCGCTGCAGCCTGAGCCCAGATATCCCAGGCAGCATCCGTTTCCCAGAGCAGGGCGGCGCACAGGCCCGCGGATAGCAGCGTTGGCCAGCCAACCAGGAGCGAGCCTGCTGGCAAGCGACCAAACCTGCTGCTGAAAGGAAGGGGCATGGTGAACTCGGCTATGTTGCAAGCCTGAGCATAGCGGCCGGGTGGTTAAGCCGGCCTGAATGCCGTTCCGCTAAAGCGAGTTGTCGTCGAACCCCCCGGTGCCGCTGTTGTCCCAGCCGCCGCCCGCATCGCCGCCCTGGCTGCCGTTGTCCCAGCCAGCGTCGCCGCCGCCAGCGTTGCCGTCCTGGGTGTTGTTGTCCCAACCGCCTTGGCCAGCGTCTCCATAGTTGTTGACGATCGTCTCCCCCTGGCCTGCTGCGCCGCCGAAGCCGCCGCCCAGGCCGCCGCCATGGCCGGAGAACATGTCCATCAGCGCGTTGCCCGCCACGACTCCGCCGGCCACGCCGGCCGCGGTCGTCAGGGCAGAGCCTAAAAAGCCGGAGCCGGAACGCTGGAACATGCCCGGCTGCGTGTTGGGCGGATACTGCGGCGAGGTCATGCCTGCCTGCGGATACTGCGGCTGGCCGCCCTGGTTCCACATCGGCTGCTGTCCCATCGGCTGCTGCGCCGGCCCCCCCAGCTGGCCGCCGAACAAGCTGCCAAGGAAGCTGCGGGGTTGCGCGGGCTGCGCCTGCGACGCCTGCCTTGCCTGCTGCACCTCCGCCTGCAGCCGCTGGATGCGGTTGGCGGCCTCGGCGAGGGCGGCCTCCTGCACGACCGCCATCTGGGTGATGCGGTACTGCGCTTCCGGATGGGTCTGGAACTGCTGCAGGATGAACTGGTTGGCCTCGGGGTCGATCGGCGGGCCCCCCCCGGGGGGGGGCCGGCCCCCCGCCCCCCCCCCGGCCCCGGCCGCCCCCCCCCCCC
>CAXTPP010000007.1:0-6977 GCA_964246185.1 uncultured Acetobacteraceae bacterium | reverse complement strand
CTGTATCACGTGGTGGGCGGGGGGGGCTCGGGGGGCCCGGGCGGGGGGGGGCGCGGCCCGGCGCCCCCCGAAGCTGCCGCTGGCCGAGCCGCCCACGCGGGCGACGAAGCGCTGGATCAGGTCGCGTTCCTCGTTGGTCATGTCTTCACCTTGTCCGGTTGACGTGAGGCTGTTGCACGGCCGACATGGCGCGACGGGAAAGCGGGTTCAAGCCGGGACGGCGCGCAGCCGCGGCGCCTCGATGGCGGGGCAGCGGTCCATCACCGCGGCCAGGCCCGCTGCCCGGGCGCGGGCCAGCGCTGCCGGGTCGATCACGCCCAGCTGCAACCAGACGCTGCGGGCGCCGAGGCGCACCGCCTCGTCCACGACCGCGCCCGCATGCTCAGAGGCGCGGAACACATCGACCATGTCCAAAGGTTGGGCCTCGGCGAGGGTCGCCACCACCGTCTGCCCGAGCACGCCCTGCCCGGCGAGGACTGGATTGACGGGCGTAACCGTCCAGCCCTGCGCCAGCAGGAACGCCATGACCCCGTGCGAAGGGCGGCCCGGCCGGTCGGATGCGCCGACGAGGGCGATGCGCCGGGTCTCGCGCAGCAGGCGGGCGATCTCAGGGTCAGTCAAACCATCCTGGGCCATGGCTGGGTTAACGCAGCCGGGTTGCTCTGCGTTGCCGCGCCCGGTAGGTGCGGCGGCATGACCCCGTCCGCCCCCTCGTTCCCCGCGCCTTCGTTCCAGGACCTGATCCTGCGGCTGCACGGCTTCTGGGCGGCGCAGGGCTGCGTGATCCTGCAGCCATACGACGTCGAGATGGGCGCCGGCACCTTCCACCCGTCCACCACACTGCGCGCCTTGGGGCCGAAACCGTGGAGCGCCGCCTACGTCCAGCCGTGCCGCCGCCCCAGTGACGGGCGCTACGGCGAAAACCCTAACCGGTTGCAGCACTATTACCAGTATCAGGTCATCATGAAGCCGGCTCCGGACACGGCGCAGGCGCTGATGCTCGCCTCCTACGCCGCTATCGGCCTTGACCCGGCGCTGCACGACATCCGCTTCGTCGAGGACGACTGGGAAAGCCCGACGCTGGGCGCCTGGGGCCTCGGGTGGGAGGTGTGGTGCGACGGCATGGAGGTGGGGCAGTTCACCTATTTCCAGCAGGTCGGCGGCATTCCGGTGGCAGTGCCGTCCTTCGAGATGACCTACGGGCTGGAGCGGCTGGCGATGTACGTGCAGGACGTGGAGCGGGTCTATGACCTGGATTTCAACGGCGCCGGGGTGAGCTACGGCGACGTCTTCCTGCGCGCCGAGCGCGAGTACAGCGCGCACAACTTCGAGCACGCCGACACCGCCATGCTAACCCGGCACTTTGCCGACGCGGAGCGCGAATGCGCTGCGTTGCTGGCCGCCAGCCTGCCGCTGCCCGCCTATGACCAGTGCATCAAGGCCAGCCACCTGTTCAACCTGCTGGACGCCCGCGGCGTGATCAGCGTGACGGAGCGGGCCGCCTATATCGCCCGGGTACGGACACTGGCGAAAGGCTGCTGCGAGGGCTGGCTGGCTGGGGAAAGCGTTGCTTCTACCATGCTGGCCGAGTAATCTACCATCGTGGGCATGCAGCTGAACATCAAGAGCGACGAGGCTTACCAACTGGCAACCCGGCTGGCCGAGTTGAGGGGGGAAAGCCTCACCGCGGCGGTTACGGCAGCCCTTCGTCAACGGGTCCAAGAAGAAGAAGGACTGCGCGAGAAGGAAGCGATGATCCGCGACGTGAAAGCCATCACCGCCGAAATCCGCGCCGAGCTGGACAGGGCTGGCGGCGAGCCGCTGACGTCCAATCACGACTGGCTTTACGATGATGAAACGGGCTTGCCAATTTGATCATCGACAGCTCGGCTTTCGTGGCCGTCGCCCTTGAAGAAGCCGATGCCGACCGGCTCCTCGAAACCATGGCGGGTGCGGCTCGCCGACGCGTCTCGGCAGCGACCTGGCTTGAGTCGTGCATCATTATCGAAAGCAAGCGAAAGTCGGCGGTCATCGCCCGCTTCGAGTCGGTCCTTGCTCGGTTGCGAACAGAGATCGTGCCCGTCACGATAGAACAGGCTGCGGCGGCACGGGTCGCTTACCAGAGGTTCGGACGGGGTAACCATCCCGCCAAGCTCAACTACGGCGACTGCTTCGCCTATGCCCTGGCCAAGGTCACGGGCGAGCCGCTGCTGTTCAAGGGCAGCGACTTCCGTCAGACCGACATCACCCCCGCCCTGAGCGCCTGATGCCGGAGCTGCTGCTCGAGCTGTTCAGCGAGGAAATCCCCGCCCGCATGCAGGCGCGCGCGGCAGAGGATTTAGGCCGGCTGGCGACGGAGGCGCTCGCGGCCCTGGCACCCTCCGCGGTGCAGACCTACTACGGCCCCCGCCGCATCGCTCTGGTGGCGGAAGTAAACACGGCCGTGCCCGCCGCCAGCAGCGTCGAGCGCGGCCCGCGCACATCGGCGCCGGAGCAGGCGCTGGCCGGCTTCCTGCGCAAGCATGGTGCGGCGCGGGACAGCGTGACGGAGGAAGGCGGCTACTGGGTGCTGCACAAGAAGGCGCCCGCCCAGCGAGCGGCCGACCTGGTCGCCGCCGCGGTCCCTGCCCTGCTGCGCCGCTTCCCATGGCCGAAATCCATGCGCTGGGGCGGCACCGGCAGCAGCTTCACCTGGGTGCGCCCGCTGCGCCGCATCCTCTGCCTGCTGGATGGCGCCGTCGTGCCGTTCAGTCTGGCAGATGGGGCGGATGACGGGCATGGATTGCAGTCCGGCAACCTGACAGAGGGTCATCGCTTTATGGCCCCGGGTGCATTCCCGGTGCATTCGGCGGCGGAATGGCATGCCGGGCTCGCGGCCAAGCGCGTGTTGGTGGACGCGGCCGAGCGCCGCCGCCGGGTCGCGGAGGGCGTGCAGGCGTTGGCCGAGGCCGGTGGCCTCACCGTCGTGGACGACCCGGGGCTGCTGGACGAAGTGGCGGGGCTGGTGGAATGGCCGGTGCCGCTGCTGGGCCGCATCGACCCAGCGTTCATGGATTTGCCGCCGGAGGTGATGCAGGTCTCCATGCGGGTGAACCAGCGCTACTTTGCGCTGCGCACAGCGGACGGCGCGGCGGCTCCGTTCTTCGCCTTTGCCGCCAACATGGAGACGGCGGACGCAGGGGCGGCGATCATCGCCGGCAACGAGCGGGTGCTGCGTGCCCGGTTCAGCGACGCGCGGTATTTCTGGGAGGCGGACCGCCGGGTGCGCCTGGCGGACCGGGTGGCGGCGCTGGATGCGGTGACGTTCCACGCCAAGCTGGGCAGCCAGGGTGCTCGGGCGCACCGCATGATGCAGCTGGCGGAGGCGATCGCGCCCTTCGTCGGGGCGGACCCGTTCCAGGCTGGCCGGGCTGCCAGGCTCGCCAAGGCAGACCTCACCACCGGCATGGTCAGCGAGTTTCCCGAGCTGCAAGGCGTGATGGGCAGCTACTACGCCAGGGACGACGAGGGCCTGACGATCGCCAACGCCATCCGTGACCACTATGCGCCTAAAGGACCCAGCGACGCCGTGCCGGTCAGCGGCGTCACCATCGCGGTGGCCCTGGCGGACAAGCTCGACCTGCTCGCCAGCTTCTTCGCGATCGGCGAGCGGCCGACCGGCTCCGGCGATCCGTTCGCGTTGCGCCGGGCCGCGCTGGGCATTGTGCGCATCATCCGCGAAGGCGGCCTGCGCCTCAACCTACGCCCGCTGGTCGGCCTGTGCGCCGCGTCGCTGCCAGCTTCGCCGCCCGCCGATGACGTGTTGGCCTTCATCGTGGAGCGTGCCCGCGTGCAGCTCCGGTTGGAGGGCGCGCGCCACGACGTGCTGGACGCGGTGTTCGCGGCCGCGGGTGGCGATGACTTGGCCTTGCTGCTGTCGCTGTCCGCCCAGATCGGCTCGCTGCTGGGCACGCCGGACGGGGGCAGCTTGCTCGTGGCCTACAAACGGGCGGCCAACATCCTGCGCATCGAGACGGCGAAGGACGGCCCACATGACGGCGCGCCTGATCCGGCGTTGTTCCGCCTCGACGAGGAGATAGTCTTGCGCCATCAACTCGATGAGGTGGCCAACGATCTCCACCACTTGCTGCCAACGTCTCAATTCACCGTCGCCATGAAAAGCCTCGCCTCGCTCCGTACGCCACTGGACAATTTTTTCGACAAAGTGACCGTGAACGACCCTGACCCGGCCCTTCGCCGCAACCGCCTGCGTCTGCTACACCGGGTGCGCGCGATGATGGACCGCGTGGCCGATTTCTCCCGTATCGAGGGCTAGCAATGACCAAGTGGGTGTACAGCTTCGGCGCCGGCCACAACGAGGGGCGCTCCGGCATGCGCAACCTGCTCGGCGGCAAGGGCGCGAACCTGGCGGAGATGGCCTCCATCGACCTACCGGTGCCGCCCGGCTTCACCATCACCACCGAAGTCTGCACCGCGTTCTACGACAACGGCAGCCAGTACCCGGAGGAGCTGACCGGCCAGGTCCGGCAAGCCCTCGGCCTGGTGGAGGAAGCAGTCGGCCTGCGGTTCGGCGACCGCGACCATCCCCTGCTCGTCTCGGTCCGCTCCGGCGCGCGCGTGTCCATGCCGGGCATGATGGACACCGTGCTGAACCTCGGCCTGAACGACGAGACGGTGGAAGGCCTGTCCAAGGCCAGCGGGGACCCGCGCTTCGCCTGGGACAGCTACCGCCGCTTCATCCAGATGTACGGCTCCGTGGTGCTGGGCGTGGACCACCACCGCTTCGAGGAGATCATCGAGAACGCCAAGCTCGACGCCGGGGTAACGGAGGACACCGCCCTCTCGCCGGACCATTGGCGGCAGGTGGTGGCCGAGTACAAGGACATGGTGGGCGCCGAACTCGGCCAGCCCTTCCCGCAGGATCCGGAGCAGCAGCTCTGGGGCGCCATCGGCGCGGTGTTTGGCTCCTGGATGAACCCGCGCGCCAACACCTACCGCCGCCTGCACGACATCCCAGCCTCCTGGGGCACCGCGGTCAACGTGCAGGCCATGGTGTTCGGCAACATGGGCACGGACTGCGCTACCGGCGTCTGCTTCACCCGAGACCCTTCGACCGGCGAGGACGTGTTCTACGGCGAGTTCCTGGTCAACGCCCAGGGCGAGGATGTGGTGGCCGGCATCCGCACGCCGCAGCCCTTGTCCAAGCTCCGCGCCAAGCCCGGCGAGGTCTCGATGGAGGAGGCGCTGCCCGCCGTCTATCAGGACTTGGTGCGCGTCCGCACGACGCTTGAGACGCACTACAAGGACATGCAGGACATCGAGTTCACCGTGCAGCAGCAGAAGCTGTACATGCTGCAGACCCGCAGCGGCAAGCGCACCGCCGGGGCCAGCCTGCGCATCGCGGTGGAGATGGCCCAGTCCGGGCTGATCGACCGGGAGGAGGCAGTGCGCCGGGTCAACCCGGCGAGCCTGGACCAGCTGCTGCACCCAACGCTGGACCCGCAGGCGCCGCGCATCCTGATGTCCCGCGGCCTGCCCGCCAGCCCGGGGGCGGCCAGCGGCGTCGCGGTGTTCAACTCGGACGAGGCGGAGATGCGCGCGGCCAAGGGCGAGGCGGTGATCCTGGTGCGGATCGAGACCAGCCCCGAGGACATCCACGGCATGCACGCTGCGCGCGGCATCGTCACCACCCGCGGCGGCATGACCAGCCACGCAGCGGTGGTGGCGCGCGGCATGGGCCGGCCCTGCGTCGCGGGCGCCGGCGGCATCAGCGTCGATTATGGCGCGCAGACGCTGAGCGCCGGCGGCAAGACGGTGCGCGCCGGCGAGATGATCACGCTGGACGGTGCCACCGGCGAGGTGTTCATCGGCTCCGTCGCGATGATCGAGCCGTCCATGTCCGGCGACTTCGCCACCTTAATGGAATGGGCGGACGGGGTGCGCCGCATGAAGGTGCGCACCAACGCCGAAACCCCGCTGGACGCCGAGACCGCGCGCAAGTTCGGCGCCGAGGGCATCGGCCTGTGCCGCACCGAGCACATGTTCTTCGACCCGGCGCGCATCGGCATCGTGCGCCAGATGATCATGGCGCAGGACGAGCGCGGCCGCCGCGCCGCGCTTGCCAAACTGCTGCCGTTCCAGCGCGACGACTTCCGCGACCTGTTCCGCATCATGGCCGGGCTGCCCGTCACCATCCGCCTGCTGGACCCGCCGCTGCACGAGTTCCTGCCGCACCAGGAACACGAGCTGGCGGACGTGGCCGCCGGCCTGGGCGAGGATTTGGAGACCATCCGCCGCCGGGCCGACGAGCTGAAGGAGGCCAACCCGATGCTGGGCCACCGCGGCTGCCGCCTCGGCATAACCTACCCGGAAATCTATGAGATGCAGGCCCGCGCGATCTTCGAGGGCGCCATCGCCGCCACCGTGGAGGCCGGAGACGCGCCGGTGCCGGAGATCATGATCCCGCTGGTCGCGACCAAGCGCGAGCTGGAGATCACCCGCGCGCAGGTGGACCGGGTGGCGGCCGAGGTGTTCAAGGAAACCGGCCGCATGCTGGAATACTCGGTCGGCACCATGATCGAGCTGCCGCGCGCCGCCCTGATCGCCGACAAGATCGCCGAGGTGGCGGACTTCTTCTCGTTCGGCACCAACGACCTGACGCAGACAGCATTCGGCCTGTCCCGTGACGACGCGGGCAAGTTCCTGCCCAGCTACGTGGACCAGGGCATCCTGCCGAAGGACCCGTTCGTGTCCATCGACGTGGAGGGCGTGGGCGAGCTGGTCCGCATCGCCGCCGCCAAGGGCCGCCGCACCAAGAACGCGCTCAAGATGGGCATCTGCGGCGAGCACGGCGGCGACCCGGCCTCCATCGCGTTCTGCGAGGATGTCGGGCTGGATTACGTGTCCTGCTCGCCCTATCGCGTGCCAGTCGCCCGGCTGGCGGCGGCGCAGGCGGCGCTGGGGGTGGGCGGGGACAA
>CAXTPP010000006.1:0-50569 GCA_964246185.1 uncultured Acetobacteraceae bacterium | reverse complement strand
CAGGAGCTGACGCTGCGCAGCACCCAGCTCGCCTCGTCCACGTTCGACTTCTTCTCCATCTTCTTCGCCTCGGGCGTGATGTACCTGGCCCTGACCGGCGCGTTCAGCGCGGTGCAGATCGCCATCGAGCGGCTGCTCGACCTGGACCGGCCGAGCCCGCGCGAACGGCTTGCCCGCTTCCTGCCATGGGTTGACGCACGCGCGGCGGGGCTGCCGCATGAAGCCCTGCTACTACCAACGGCTCAGCTCGTGCTGGACCCGGAGCGCCCGGCGGCCCTCGCCCGCGGCACGGCGGCGGTGGAGGTCAGCGGCCTGCGCAAGCGTTACGGCGGCCATCCCGTGCTGGACGGCCTGGACCTTACCGTGCAGGCCGGCGAGGTCGTGGCGCTGCTCGGCCCCAGCGGCTCCGGCAAGAGCACGCTGCTGCGCTGCATCAACCGGCTGGAGGGCTGGGAGGCGGGCACGGTGCGGGTTGGCGGCCAGCGGCTCGGCTTCCGCGAGAACGGACGCCCGATGGCGGCGCACGCCGTGGCGCGGGCGCGGGCCGGCGCCGGCATCGGCATGGTGTTCCAGCAGTTCAACCTGTTCAGCCACCTGACCGCGCGGGAGAACGTGGCCGGGCCGCTGCGCTGGGTGCACGGCTTGTCCCGCCCGGATGCCGACCGCCGTGCCCGCGCGCTGCTGGACCGCGTCGGCCTGACGCACCGCGCCGACGCCCTGCCGCGGCATCTCTCCGGCGGGCAGCAGCAGCGCGTGGCGATCGCCCGGGCGCTGGCCCCGCACCCGAGCGTGCTGCTGCTGGACGAGCCGACCTCGGCGCTGGACCCGGAGCTGGTGGGCGAGGTGCTGGACGTGATCCGGCGGCTGGCGGTCGAGGACGGGCTGACCATGATCATCTCCACCCACCAGCTGCGGTTCGCGCAGGAAGTGGCGGACCGCGTGGTCTTCCTCAGCGCGGGCATCGTGACGGAGGACGGCCCGGCGCAAGACGTGCTCACCCGGCCGCAGCACCCGCTCACCGCGCGCTACCTGCAGGTCATGGGCGCGCCGGCATGACGGCCGCCAAGCGCAGCCTGTCGTTCACGCCGGCCGACGGAGTGCCGCCGCCGGTGGGGCCGTTCTCGCATGCGGTGCAGTGGGGGGACCTGGTGTTCGTCACCGGGCAGATGCCGACCGACCCGGCGACCGGCGCGCTGGTGGCCGGGTCGATCGTGGCGCAAGCCGAGCAGGTCCGCCGCAACCTCGAAGCGGTGCTGGCGCAATTCAGGCTCACCCTCGATGACGCGCTGATGATCCGCGTGTACCTCGCCTCGTTCGACGACTACGCCGCGTTCAACAGCGCCTACGCCGCCTGGTTCGCCGGCCCGCTGCCCAGCCGCACCTGCGTCGGCGTGTCCGGCCTAGCCGCCGGCGCCGCCGTAGAGATCGACGTGGTGGCCGGCATCCCGAGCACCCCCGAGCGAGGCCCCGCATGAGGCGCCACCACCTTGCCGTGTCGCCGTCCACCGTCCACTGGGGCTATTTCAGCAAGGCGGTCGCCCCGGCGCTCACCGTCCGCTCCGGCGACCGCGCCACCATCGAGACGCTGACGCATCACGCGAACGACGACTACGAGCGCATGATCGCCGGCGACCCGGGCGCGGAGAGCGTGTTCCATTGGACCCGCGAGCATAAAGCGGTCTCGCGGCGCGGCGCAGGCCCCACGGAAGGCACCCTGCGCGGCTCCGGCGAGGGCTTGGGCGTCCACCTGCTGACCGGCCCCGTGGCGGTGGAGGGCGCGGAACCCGGCGACGTGCTGGAGGTCCGCATCCTGGACGTGCGGCCGCGCCCGAGCTGCCAT
Organism: uncultured Acetobacteraceae bacterium; assembly: GCA_964246185.1. Classification (GTDB taxonomy): domain Bacteria; phylum Pseudomonadota; class Alphaproteobacteria; order Acetobacterales; family Acetobacteraceae; genus LMUY01. Next base: position 48,729 of record CAXTPP010000006.1, on the reverse strand, counting down.
GCCTGCTACGCCGGGCGCTGCTTCGGCTCCAACGCGGCGGCGTCGTGGGGCTTCCACTACCATGACCTGATCGAGCAGCCGAAGCCGCGCGAAGTGGTCACCATCTTCGAGCTGGACACGTCCGGCGAGCCGTTCGCCCGCGCCGTGTACAACTACGTCTGGACGCCGCAGACCGACCCGGACGGCATCGTCCACCCGACGATCGACTATCCCGGGGTGCGGGTGGACCACGCACTGGTGCAGCGGCGGGAGAACGTGCTGCGCCGGGTCAAGGTGCCGGCGCGGCTGCATTTCGGCACCATGGGACTGGCGCCGTCGGAGGCGGATTTCGTCAGCTCGATCCCGCCGGGCCACACCGGCGGCAACATCGACGATTGGCGCATCGGCAAGGGCGCGCGGATGTATTACCCGGTGGCCGTCGCCGGCGCGTTCCTCTCGGTGGGCGACCCGCATGCGGCGCAGGGCGACAGCGAGCTGGGCGGCACCGCGATCGAGACCTCGCTGACCGGGGATTTCGAGTTCATCCTGCACAAGCAGCGGGATTTGGGCGGCACCACGCTGGAAGGGCTGGACCATCCGATGCTGGAGACGGACGGGCAGTGGTCGGTGTACGGCTTCACCTTTCCCAACTACCTCGCCACCCTCGGGCCGAACGCGCAAACCGAGGTGGCGCAGCACGCGAGCATCGACGGCGCGATGCGGGACGCGTTCCGCAAGCTGCGCCGCTTCCTGATGACCGCCCACCGCCTGAGCGAGGACGAGGCGATCGCGCTCATGTCCGTCGCGGCCGATTTCGGCGTGACGCAGGTGGTGGACGGCAACTGGGGCGTGCACGGCTCGATCCGCAAGAGCATCTTCACCTGTGACTGACCGACTCCAACCTAAGGGAAACCCTATGCAGCACCTGACCCGGCGTTCCACCCTTGCCGCGGCCGGCGCGGCGCTCGCCATGCCTGCCATCATCCGGCCCGCCTGGGCGGCCGGCGCCGTCAAGCTCGGCTGCCTGTTCTCCTCCTCCGGCACGATGGCCAACCTGGAGGGCCGCATGAACTACGTGGTGCAGATGGCCGCCGACGAGGTGAACGCAGCGGGCGGCGTAATGGGCCGCCAGGTCGAGGTGGTGACCACCAACCCGGCCTCGGACTGGCCGACCTACGCGCAGATGGGCCGCCAGTTGCTGCAGGAGCAGAAGGTCGCCGCCATGTTCGGCTGCTGGACCTCGGTGTCCCGCAAATCGGTGCTGCCGGTGGTGGAGCAGGCGGACGGGCTGCTGTTCTACCCGCTGCACTTCGAGGGGGAGGAGAACTCCAAGAACGTCGTTTACATGAACTCGCCGCCGTCCAGCTCCGTGCTGCCCGCGGTCGATTACCTGATGGGGCCGGATGGCGGCTCGGCCAAGCGGTTCTTCATGCTGGGCAGCGACTACGTGTGGCCGCGCACCATCAACAAGATCCTCAAGGCGTATTGGAGCGCCAAGGGCATCCAGCCCAGCGCCTGGCGCGAGGAATACGTGCCGTTCGGGTTCAGCAACTTCCAAAACCTGGTCAACGAAATCCGCAGCTTCACCAGCGCAGGCGGCGGGCAGCCGATCATCGTGCTGACGGTGGTGGGCAGCTCCATTCCCGACTTCCTGCGCGAATACGTCAACCAGGGCCTGAAGCCGACCGACATCCCCGTGCTGGGCCTGGACATGGTGGAGGCCGACCTCGAAGGCCTGGACACCGCAGGCCTAGTCGGCAGCCTGAACTGCTGGGCCTACCTGCAAAACGCCCCCGGGCCGCGCAACGTGAAATTCCTGGCCGACTGGGCGGCGTTCGTAAAGAAATCCGGCGCGCCCTACCGCCCGGACGTGGCGATCGACCCGATGGTGTCCGCCTATGACGGCGTGCATTTCTGGGCCATGGCGGCGAAGAAGGCCGGCAGCTTCGACGTGCCGGCGGTGCGCGGCGCGTTCGGCGGGCTGACCTTCGATGACCCGTCCGGCTATACGCTGAGCATGACCGGCGACAACAACTACGTCAGCCGCGGCGTGTTCATCGGCTCGGTGAACGAGAAGCAAGGCTTCGACGTGCTGTGGCAGTCGAAGGGCACGCCTAAGCCCGTCCCGTTCAGCCCGGCCTGAACCCGGCCGCGTGACCGCATCCCTCCGGCGCATCCTCGCCTGCGGCTTGCTGCTGGCCGCTCCCGCCTGGGCCGAGGACTCAGCGTCCCGGCCGGACATCCTGGCCAAGCTGTGCGGCGCGGATGCCCCGGCCGGCCTGCAGCTCGTGATCGCCGGCGCGGCCAACCCAGCGGACCGGGCCTGGTCGCAAGCCGTGGTGCAGGGTTTCGCGGCCCGGCGGCTGCGCTGCGGCGAGGACGGCCAAGCCTTCCTCGCCGAAGCCGGCGGCGCACTGGACGCCGCGACCCTGCAACCCGCCACCCTGCCGGACGGGCTGCTCGCGCCGGTGCCCAGCCTGCGCAGCCGGGGGCTGCTGGAACAGGCCGGGGCGGCGCTGGACCTGTTCGCCGGCAGCCCGGCCCAGCGCCTGGCCGCCGTGCGCACCCTGGCCCGCCGTCCGGACGGGCTGCCGCCCGGGCTGCTGCGCCAGGCGATGGCGGACGAGCGGGACCCGGCGGCGGCCGCGGCATTGCGCGGCGCAGTCGTCGCGGCCGGCCTGCACGCGGCGGACCCGGACGAGCGGCTGGCCGCCATCCAGGGCCTGGCGCAGGACCCGACCTCCCAGGCGGTCAGCACACTGGCCAGCCTGCGGGCTGACCCAGCCTATGCCGCGCAGCCCGGCATGGCGCCCGCGCTGGACCAGGCGCTGGGGCGCGCGCGCTGGTGGGTGCGGATCGGCGACGCGCTCTCGCTGGCGTACAACGGCGTCAGCGTCGGGTCCGTGCTGTTCCTGTCCTCCGCCGGGCTGGCCATCATCTTCGGGCTGATGGGCGTCATCAACCTGGCGCAGGGCGAGCTGATCATGATCGGCGCCTACGCCACGTTCTGCGTGCAGCAGGCTATCCGCGCCTGGGCGCCGGGCTGGATCGACTGGTATCCGGTGGCCGCCATCCCCGTCGTGTTCGCCGCCGCCGGGCTGGTCGGCGTGGCGATGGAGGCGCTGGTGATCCGCCACCTGTACCGCCGGCCGCTGATGACGCTGCTGGCGACCTGGGCCATTAGTTTACTGCTGGTCAACCTGGTGCGGGTCGGCTTCGGCACGCAGAACCTGCAATTCCAGACGCCGTCGTACCTGACCGGCGGCGTGCGGGTGGTGGGGGACTTCCTGGTGACGTGGAACCACCTGGCCGCCATCGGCTTCGCCGCCGCCGCGTTCGCCGGGTCGCTGGCGTTGCTGCGGCTGACCGACCTCGGCCTGTTCATCCGCACCGTGACGCAGAACCGCGCCATGGCCGGCTGCGTCGGCATCTCGGCGCGGCGGGTGGACATGGCGGCGTTCGGCTTCGGCGCCGGGCTGGCGGGCCTGGCCGGGCTGGCGCTGTCGCCGATTTACAACGTGAACCCGACCATGGGGACCGGCTTCATCATCGACAGCTTCATGGTGGTGGTGCTGGGCGGCGTCGGCAGCCTGCTCGGCACGGCCATCGCCGCCCTGGGCATCGGCTTGGTGAACGTCGGCGTGGAGCCGTTCTACGGCGCGGTGGCGGCGAAGGTCGCGGCGCTGCTGCTGGTGATCCTGCTGATCCAGTGGCGTCCGGAGGGGCTGGTGGCGCTGCGGGGCCGGCGGTGAGCGTGCTGGACCGCACGGCTGGGCTGCTGGCCGCCTTGCTGCTGGCCACGCTCGTGCTGCTCGGCAGCGGCGTCCTGCCTACCTACCTGGTCAACCTCGTCGGCCAGGTGATGTGCTTCGTGCTGTTGGCCATGGCGGTGGACCTGATGTGGGGCGGCGCGGGCGTGCTCAGCCTGGGGCACGGGTTGTTCTTCGCCATGGGCGGCTACATCGCGGCGATGCACCTGCTGCGCACCGCGAGCGCTGCCACCGGCGTGCTGCCGGACTTCCTGCTGTTCATGGGCCATGGCGGCTTTCCCGGCTGGTGGGCCGCGTTCGACTCCCCCGTGCTGACGGCGCTGGCCGTGCTGCTGGCGCCCGCCGCAGTGGCGTTCGCGTTCGGCTACGTGTCGTTCCGCTCGCGGGTGAACGGGGTGTACTTCTCAATCATCACCCAGGCGCTGACCTATACCGCCATGCTGCTGATGTTCCGCAACGACACCGGGTTCGGCGGCAACAACGGCATGACCGGGTTCCACGCCGTGGCCGGGCTGCCGGCCGGCGGGCCGCGGGCAGCGGCGCTGCTGGCCGTGCTCTCCACCGCGGCGGCGCTCGCCTGCCTGCTGGGCGGGCGGGCGCTGCTGGCCAGCCGCTTCGGCCGGCTGCTCACCGCCATCCGCGACGACGAGACCCGGCTGCGCTTCCTGGGCTACGACACGTTGTGGCTCAAGCTCGCCGCCTGGTGCCTGTCGGCCATGGTCGCCGCGGTGGGCGGGGCGTTGTACGTGCCGCAGGTCGGCATCATCAATCCCTCCCTGCTGGACCCGGCGCTCTCGCTGGAAGTCGCGGTCTGGGTGGCGGTCGGCGGGCGCGGCGGGCTGTGCGGCGCGGTGCTGGGCACGGTGCTGATCAACGGCCTGCGCGACTGGACGGCCGCCTCCGCCCCGCTGCTGTGGCCGTTCATCCTCAGCCTGCTGGTGCTGGCGGTGGTGCTCGTGCTGCCCAACGGCCTGCTGGACATGCGTAACCGCTCGCGCGCCTGGATGGGCGGGCTGATGCCGGTGCGGTCCCGGCTATGAGCGTCGCTGTTGCGATCACCGGGTTGACCGTGGCGTTCGGCAGCTTCGTGGCGCTGGACGGGCTGAGCTTCGATGCGCGCTACGGCCAGGTGCACGGCGTGATCGGCCCCAACGGCGCCGGCAAGACCACGCTGCTCGACGTGCTGACCGGCAAGTCCGCGCCGCGCGCCGGCAGCATCCGGCTGGATGGCCAGGATCTACGGCCGCTGAGCGAGGTGCAGCGCGCCCTGGCCGGCATCGGCCGCAAGTTCCAGAAGCCCAGCGTGTTCGAGGCGCTGACGGTGGCGGAGAACCTGGACCTCGCGTTGCGGCAGCACCGTGGCTCGCTGCTGCGCGAGGTGCTGGCGTCCCGCGCCGGCAAGCAGGCCGCGATCGGCCGCGTGCTGGAGACCATCGGCATGGCCGGGCGGCGGGACGCGCTGGCTGGCGTGCTGTCGCACGGGCAGAAGCAGTGGCTGGAGATCGGCATGGTGCTGCTGGGCGAGCCGAAGGTGCTGCTGCTGGACGAGCCGGTGGCAGGCATGAGCGACGAGGAGACGGCGCAGACCGCCGCCCTGCTGCACACGTTGCGCGGCCCGGGCCGCAGCATCGTGGTGGTGGAGCACGACATGGATTTCGTGGAGCAGGTGGCGGACACGGTGACGGTGCTGCACGAGGGCCGCACCCTGTTCGAGGGCAGCATGGCGGACGCGCGGGCGGACCGCCGGGTCATCGAGGTGTACATCGGGCGATGACGGACCACCTCGGCATAGACGGCCTGGACCACCACTACGGCAGCGCGCAAAGCCTGCGCGGCGTGTCGCTGGCCATGGCGGAGGGCGAGTGCCTGGCGCTGCTGGGCCGCAACGGCGCTGGCAAGACGACGCTGCTGCGCTGCATCGCCGGGCTGCTGCAGCCGAGTGCCGGGCAGATGCGGCTGGACGGCGCTGCGATCACCGCCTGGCCGTCGTTCCGGCGGGCGCAGGGCGGCATCGGCTACGTGCCGCAGGGCCGGGACATCTTCGCCGACCTGTCCGTGGGGGAGAACCTGATGGTCAGCGCCAAGGCGCAGGGCCGGCGGGACGGCGCGGTGCTGGACGAGGTGTGCAGCCTGTTCCCTGTGCTGCGCGCCATGTGGCGGCGGCGGGGCGGGGATTTGTCCGGCGGGCAGCAGCAGCAACTGGCGATCGGCCGCGCGCTGATGGGCCGGCCGCGCCTGCTGCTGCTGGACGAGCCGACCGAGGGCATCCAGCCTTCCGTGGTGAAGTCGATCGAGGCGGTGATCGCCTCGCTGAAAGGCCGCATGTCCATCCTGCTTGTGGAACAGTATTTCGACTTCGCGCGCTCGCTGGCGGACCGCTACGTTGTGCTCAGCCGCGGCGCGGTGGCCGCGACCGGCGCCGGCGCCGACATGCGGCGGGACGAACTCAGCCGATACCTTTCGATCTGAACCATAGGAGGCTGCGATGGACTTGGGACTGGACGGATGCAAGGCGCTGGTGACGGGCGGCACCAAGGGGATCGGCCGCGCCATCGTGGACATGCTCGCGGCGGAGGGCGCGCACGTGGCGTTCTGCGCGCGCAACGCCGAGGAGGTGGCGGCCACGGCGGCGGCGCTGGCCCAGCCTGGCCGCAATGTGTCTGGCCGCAAGGTGTTCGGCGCCACGGTGGACGTGGCGGATGCTGCTGCCTTGGCCGGGTTCGTGGCGGAGGCTGCCGCGGCATTGGGCGGGCTGGACATCGTGGTGCCGAACGTGAGTGCGCTGGCCGGCGGCCCTTCCGAGGAGTCGTGGCACGCCGGGTTCCAGACGGACATCATGGGCAGCGTCCGCACCGTGAACGCAGCGATGCCGTGGCTTGAAGCATCGGGTGCCGGCAGCATCGTCGTCATCAGCAGCGTGTCGGGCCGGGAGATCGACTTCGGCGCGGGGCCTTACGGGGCCGTCAAGGCGGCGTTGATCCATTACGCCCAGGGCCTCGCCTTCCAACTGGCGGCGAAGAACATCCGCGCCAACAGCGTCTCGCCAGGAAACACCTATTTCCCCGGCGGCATCTGGGAGCGGATCGAGCGCGAAAACCCGACGCTGTTCGCAGAGTCGCTGGCGCTCAATCCCACCGGGCGCATGGGCAAGCCGGAGGAGGTCGCCCGCGGCGTGGTGTTCCTCGCCAGCCCCGCCGCCAGCTTCATCACCGGCACCAACCTGGTCGTGGACGGCGCATTGACCCGCGGCGTCCAATTCTAACTCGGAGCACATCATGGCCCACCACGAGATTCCCGCAACCCCGGACAAGATGGTCCTCGGCTACCTGGATTCGCGCACGCCGCCGGTGCTGGAGGTCGAGTCCGGCGACACGGTGACGCTGCACTCCTTCCCGGCGGGAGGGCGGGAAAGCCTGCCGGCGCATCTGCCGGTGCCGGCCGACTACCTGGCGGCGCTGGACGCGCTGCCCCCCGGTCCCGGGCCGCACTTCATCACCGGCCCCGTGTTCGTGCGCGGCGCCCAGCCGGGGGACACGTTGCAGGTCGATATCCTGGACGCCAAGGTGCGGATGGATTGGGGCTTCGTGGCCATCCTGCCGCTGCTCGGCACGCTGCCGAACGAGTTCACCGACTACGAGACGATCCACCCCGCCGTGGACCACGCGCGTGGCGTCGCCACGCTGCCCTGGGGCACGGAACTCGCCATCGAGCCGTTCTTCGGCATCATCGGCGTGGCGCCGCCGCCCGCCTGGGGCCGCTGCGGCTCACCCGTGCCGCGCGCGTTCGGCGGCAACATGGACAACAAGGAGCTGAAAACCGGCACGACGCTGTACCTGCCGGTGTTCAACGAGGGCGCGCTGTTCATGGCCGGGGACGGCCACGGCATGCAGGGCGACGGCGAGGTGTGCATCACGGCGCTCGAGATCGGGCTGACCGGCACGTTCCGGCTGACGGTGCGCAAGGACCTGGCAGTGGATTTCCCGTTCGCGGAGAATGCCACGCACCTGATGTCCATCGGCCTGGACGAGGATTTGGACGATGCGGCCAAGCAGGCCGTGCGCGAGATGGTCAAGCACGTTTGCCAGCGCACGGCGCTGACGCGCAACCAGGCCTACATGCTGTGCTCGCTGGCCGGCAACCTGCGCGTCACGCAGCTGGTGGACGGCAACAAGGGCGTGCATATGCTGCTGGCCAAGGCGCACCTGTAGGCACCGCCTAAGCGACGGCCACGAGGTGCCCCAGCGGCCCGTGCCCGCCGCCGATGCCGGGAGCCGCCGCCAAAGCCGCCTGCACGTAGCGGCACGCGCGCTCGACCGCCGCCGGCAGCGCCAGGCCGGCGGCCAGCCCGACCGCCACTGCGGTGGCCAAGGTGCATCCCGTGCCGTGGGTGTGCCGGGTATGTTGCCGCGGGTTCGTGAAGGCGACGGTTCCTGATGCCGTGCCGAGCAGGTCCGTCACCGTCCCGCCCGCGCCGTGGCCACCCTTCAGCAGCACCGCTGGAATCCCGAGCCGGAGCAGCACGGCAAGCGCGCGGTGCATGGCGGCTAGGTCCGGGACCGGCATGCCGGCCAGCGCCTCCGCTTCCGGCAGGTTGGGGGTGATGACCGTGGCGAGCGGCAACAGGCGCTCCCGCAGAATATGCAAGGCGGCGGGGTCCAGCAAGGACGCGCCGCCTTTGGCGACCATCACCGGGTCCACCACCAGCGGCAGCCCGGCACCCTCCAGTTCGTCGGCCACGGCGGCGATGGCGGCGGCAGTGCCGAGCATCCCAGTCTTGACCGCGGCCGCGCCCGGGTCCCGCAACGCCAGCGCGATCTGCTGGCGGATGAAGGCCGGGGGAACCGGATGCACGCCGTGCACGCCGTGGGTGTCCTGCGCCGTCAGCGCCGTAATGGCGGTGCTGGCATAGCCGCCGAGCGCCATCGCCGTCTTGATATCAGCTTGAATCCCGGCGCCGCCGCCGGAGTCGGAGCCGGCGACCACCAGCACCCTTGGGATCATCGCTAGCCTACCTGGCCGACGGTAGGCACTTTGTCTGTGCCAATCGCCGTCGCTGCACCGGCTAGGTTGCGCGCATACCAAGGCGTGAGATGAACCCGCACCATCCAAAAAATCAGAGCAAGGAATGCGGCGAGTTGGGGAACGAACAGCAATGCCAACGGGACGTGGACTGAGGATGGCAGGAACCGGGGGACACCATTTGTGAAGGCGGAGCCGGCCGCGAAGGTAAGACCGAGGCACATGCGCCAAAGATGGCGCTCAATGCGAGCACGGCCGGAAAGGCCTCCAGCCAGCAGCAGCTTCAAGTCTGTAAAAGCGGCAAAGAGCAGCAGGACCGTGAGTACATACATCGCCATGAGCACTGGACCCTCGAATGGAATGCTGTTTTGGAACAATGGCTTGGCGCCGATGGCGAGCTGAAGAGCCAGGATGGTGAAAGGAATGGCGAGCATCACGACCACAACAAATGCCGTTACCTTCGCCAGTGCGCGGCGGGTATGCTGAGCGGCGAGCCAAGCAGTGCCGATAAGGTGGAAAGTGAAGGTGCCGACCAGCAGGTTTACCAACTCTCCAGGAATGACGACGGCGAGGATGTCGGCGCTGCCAGCCATGGCAAGCATTGCAAGCACGAAGAGAATGCCGGCCCAACGGTGCAGTCGCGCGCCCTTGCGAGCACCAATCGCGACAAGCCCCGCAAACAACGCGAGCGTGCCACCAGCAATGTGAAGGGCGAACACTAGCGTAGTCATGTAGTGGCCTTTTGCCTTCTACGGTGACCTGCGAAGGCAGTCTGAATCTAGCACGGGGAAGTTGTGCTATCGCAACAGAAGCAGGTTCTCACGGCTTTGACCACTGCATTCGGGTCGATCAATCCTCCAGCACGGACACGACCTCGAAAAACCTGATTGCCTGACGGTCCTCGCCGGATATGTGTGAATTATGCAGCGCGGGCTTGCGCCGCGTCCGCGATGGCGGCGCACAGCCCGTCCACGATGCGGCTGACCAGCGTCTCGTCCTCGCCTTCCGCCATCACCCGGATCACCGGCTCCGTGCCGCTGGCCCGCAGCAGCAGCCGCCCGGTTCCCGCCAGGCTGGCCTCCGCCTTGGCGATGGCGGCCTTTACCCGGCTGTCCGCCAAGGGCGAGCCGCCGGCGAAGCGCACGCTGCGCAGCCGTTGCGGCAGCGGCTCGAACAGGCGGCACGCCTCGCTGGCCGGGCATTGCCGCTCGGCCAGCACCGCCAGCACCTGCAATGCGGCCACCAGGCCGTCTCCGGTGGTGGAATAGTCGGCCATGATGATGTGGCCGGACTGCTCGCCGCCGAGGTTCAACCCGTCCGCCCGCATCCGCTCCATGACGTAGCGGTCCCCCACTGCGGTGCGGCGCAGCGGCGTGCCCTGCCCCGCCAGGAACCGCTCCAGGCCCAGGTTGGACATGACCGTGGCTGCCACCGCGCCGCCGCGCAACCGGCCGGCGCGATGCCAACTCTGCGCCGTCAGGGCCAGGATCTGGTCGCCGTCCACCAGCCGGCCACGCTCGTCCGACAGCAGCAGCCGGTCCGCGTCGCCGTCCAGCGCCAGTCCGAGGTCCGCGCCGTGCTCCACCACCGCCCGGCACAGCTGCGCCGGCACGGTGGAGCCGCAGTCGCGGTTGATGTTGAAGCCGTCCGGGGCGACGCCGAGCGGGATCACCGTGGCGCCCAGCTCCCACAGGACGGTGGGGGCGACCTTGTAGGCGGCCCCGTTGGCGCAATCGACGACGATCTTCAGCCCGTCCAGCGTCTGCCCGCGCGGGAAGGTGGCCTTGGCGCCCTCGATGTAGCGGCCGGCCGCGTCGGTCAGGCGGGAGGCGCGGCCCAGCGCTGCGGGGGCGGCCATGCGGGAGGACAGGTCGGACGCCATCAGCGCCTCGATCTCGGCCTCCGTGGCGTCGGACAGCTTGTAGCCGTCCGGGCCGAACAGCTTGATGCCGTTGTCCTCGAACGGGTTGTGGCTGGCCGAGATCATCACGCCCAGGTCGGCGCGCATCGAGCGGGTCAGCATGGCGATGGCCGGGGTGGGCAGCGGCCCGACCAGGTGGACGTCCATGCCCATGCCGACGAAGCCGGCGACCAGGGCAGGCTCGATCATGTAGCCGGACAGGCGGGTGTCCTTGCCGATCAGCACCCGGTGCTGGTGGCTGCCGCGGACGAACAGCAGGCCGGCCGCCTGCCCCAGGCGGAGCGCGGTCTCGGCCGTCATCGGGTCCGTGTTCGCGGTGCCGCGGATGCCATCGGTGCCGAACAACCGCCTGCCGTTTGCCATAGTGACGCCCATCCCGCGATTGCAGCAGCCCGCTCCTACCCTAGCCGGCCAGGGCGTGCCAGACCCGCACTGCCTCCACCGTAGCCGCAACATCATGAACACGGAGTATCCGTGCGCCGCGGGACAGCGCGAACAGCGCCGCGGCGAGCGAGCCGGCCAGCCGCTCCTTGGGCGCCGCCTGGCCGCCCAGCGCGCCCCCGCTTAGCGAGCCGAGGAACCGCTTGCGCGAGACCCCGACCAGCAGCGGGCAGCCGAGGGCCGCCACCCGGTCCAGCCCGCGCAGGAGCGCCGCGTTGTGCCCGCCCGTCTTGGCGAAGCCGATGCCGGGATCGAGCGCCACCTGCCCCGGCGCGACCCCGGCCGCCACGGCGGCGCGCAGGCTGGCGGCGAGTTCGGCCGCGACCTCCTCCGCCACGTCCCCGTAGTGCGCCAGGCTGGCCATGGTGGCCGGCGTGCCGCGCATGTGCATCAGCACCACCGGGCAGCGCCGGGCAGCGACCAGGGCGAGGGACGCCGGGTCATGATGCAGGGCGGACACGTCGTTCACGATGGCGGCGCCCGCGTCCAGCGCGGCTGCCATGGTGGCGGCGTTGCGGGTGTCGATGGACAGCGCGACGCCTGCCCCGCGCAACCCGGCGACCACCGGCAGCACCCGCGCCTGCTCCTCGTCCGGGGGAATTGCGGCGCTGCCGGGACGGGTGGATTCGCCGCCGACGTCGATGATGTCGGCTCCCTCGGCGGCCATGCGCAGGCCGGCGGCGATGGCTGCCGCCGGGTCCAGGAAGTCGCCGCCGTCGCTGAAGCTGTCTGGGGTGACGTTGAGGATCGCCATGACGAGCGGGCGGGACGGCAACCCGGCCCAGCATGGCCGGAAGTCCTCGTTCACCACGAGAAGGAGGTGCCGACGCCCAGCACGGAACTGTCCACCTTGTTGTTGTTGGGGCTGTTGGAAACGTTGTTCAGGAAGTCGAAGCCGTTCTGGTGGCGTTGCGCCCACACGTAAGAGAGATAGGTCGCGACGCCGGGGGCCAGAGAGTAGGTGCCTCCGGCCGCCGCGCCCTCCTCGAACCGCTGCCCGCCAACCACGGGGCCGGTGTAGGGGGACCCGGTGAGCGACCGGTTGGTGGCGGTCGCGTTGTCGCCCTCGGTGAAGGAGCGCAGGTATTGCGCGCCGAAGATGAGCGGGCCGATCGTGTAGCTGGCGCCGACGACCAAGGCGGACGAGTTCGGCTGGCCCTTGCTGATCAGGTTGCCGTAGGCGCCGTTCTCGCCGCCGTAGCGCCCGAACTGGTAGTTGGCGCCGATGACGATGCCCGCGTAGGTGACCGCCAGGCCGAAGTCGGCGACGCTCAGGTCTTCCAGCGGGAAACGTTTTGGGTTGGCGGCGGACCCGGCGATGCCGCTGTCATGCACGCGGCTGGAGCCTTGGTAGGACGCGGTCGCCGCGACGCCATAGACGCCGCCGAAGATGCCGCGATAGCGCACCAGCGCCTCGTAGGTGTCCTTGCGGCGGGCGTAGTCGTTGGTGCTGGTCGAGCTGAGCGCCGCGCAGCCCGGGGTGGCGACGCTGCTGCCTGACGCGATGTATTGGCCAGGCGATGCAGTGGGGCCGCAACCGCCCGCGTTGATGCCGCCGGTGGTGGACGTGCTCGGCTCGAACGACACGCCGAAATCGAAGCCGTCGATCTGCGGGGAGAGATAGACGGCCTTGTTGGTGCTGTATGTGTTGGAGTTGAAGTTGGCGTCGGCGAAGGGCCAGGTCAGCTGCACGGCGGCAGGCACGACGAAGGGAATATCCCCGTTCAGGCCGCCATCGTTGAAGTTCTCGAAGGCGCCGGTCAGGTAAAGGCTGTTCGGGTCGTCGGAGCTGCCCAGGCGGAGCGTGCCGTACTTGTCGGAGCCGATATAACCCCATTCCCGCTCGACGTACAGCCCGCCCTGGTACTGCACCTGATAGCCGGACGGGCCATAGACGCCGTTGCCGCTGCCGAAGTTGTTGTCCTGCCGGATTTCGACCGAGGCCCCATATCTCAGCCCGTTGGCAGCGACGCCGTCGAATCCGGGGTAGAGCCGGAAATAGTCCTGGAATCCGTAGTTGTCGAGCCGGTTGAGGCCTGCGTTCGAGGTGTTGGTGGTGGCTGAGCCGATCGCCGTGCTGGCGGACGACGCCGGGGCGGCGAAGTTGCTGGTCCGTGCCGAGTCGGTGGGAATCACGTCGGCGTAGAAGCGGAAACGGCCGTTGAGCCGGACCGTCAGCTGGCCGGGCGAGGGTGAGAACTCGTTATCGGATGCGTCAGCGGTTTGGGCGTCCACATGGCTTGCAGCCATGAGCGATGCGCCGAGCGCGGCCACGGTCGCCAGCAGGAACTTGCGCATTCAACCCTCCTTGATCCCAGGGAAGCCGGCGCAGCACGCGGGTCCCGCTGCGCCCTTGCCCCACCTCGCTGGCACAGGGCAACCGCGGCGGAACTGGAAGGATGGCCGCCGAATCGTTCTGGAATACTGCTCAGCGGCTCGTGTTGCGGCAATTGCCCAGTTGAAGGCAAAGTTGTGACAGCGCGACAGTGTGGCTCTTGAGCGACAGTGACGCCGGCGATATGAGACCCGGCACGGCTACAACCCCCGTCAGGACCACCGCCGATGCGCATGACGTTGCAGACCGCCTCGACCATCGCGGACGCCGCCTTGAAGGCTGGCCGCGAGCACGGCTTCATGCCGCTCTCGGTGGCGGTGCTCGACGCCGGCGGCCACCTGGTCGCGTTCAAGCGCGAGGACGGCTCCGGCATCCTCCGGTTCGACATCGCCTACGGCAAGGCCTGGGGGGCGCTCGGCATGGGCTTCGGCTCGCGCGAGCTGTTCAACCGCACCCAGGCCAACCCAACCTTCATGGCGAGCCTGGCCGCGGTCAGCGGCGGCCGGCTGGTACCGGTGCCGAGCGGCGTGCTGATCCTGGGGGATGGCGAGGTCATCGGCGCGGTGGGCATCTCCGGCGACAACTCGGACAACGACGAGACCTGCGCGGTCGCCGGGGTCGCGGCGGCCGGGCTGCAAGCCAAGACTGGCCTGTGACCTGAAACGGGTGTGACGGTTTGACTAAGGCGCAAGCCTGCCTATAACTCCGGCTCCGGCAGCAGGGCGACCTGACGCCCCATTGTCGTTGCCACAGGATTACGCCTGATGTTCGCAGTCATCCGCACCGGCGGAAAGCAGTACCGCGTGACGCCCGAGTTGGTGCTCAAGGTCGAGAAGCTGGAGGTCGAAGCCGGTTCCACCATCACGTTCACTGACGTGTTGGCCGTCGGCAGCGAGGCGGGCGTGGCAATCGGCGCTCCCCTGGTGGCGGGCGCTTCCGTGACCGCCATGGTCGTGGCGCAGGACCGGCTGGACAAGGTCATCATCTTCAAGAAGCGCCGCCGGCAGAACAGCCGCCGCAAGAACGGCCACCGCCAGCATGTGACGGTGCTGCGCATCGGCGAGATCGTCGGCGCAATCACTGGCGCGGCCGAAGCCGCAGCCTAGAGGAGAACGGGACATGGCACACAAGAAGGCGGGCGGCTCGTCCCGCAACGGGCGCGACACTGCAGGCCGCCGCCTCGGCGTCAAGAAGTACGGCGGCGAGGCTGTGATCGCCGGCAACATCATCATCCGCCAGCGCGGCACCAAGGTTAAGCCGGGCGTGAACGTGGGCGTCGGCAAGGACCACACCCTGTTCGCCCTCGTGGACGGCAACGTGAAGTTCTATCGCCGGGCCGACAGCCGGGTGCATGTCGCCGTCGAAACCCTGCCGCTCGCCGCCGAGTAGGTTCGGCGCCCACGGCGTTGCAAGGGGTCGGCGCGAGCCGGCCCCTTTTGCGTTTGGACCCTGCCATGAAGTTTCTCGACCAAGCCAAGATCTACGTCCGCTCCGGCGATGGCGGGGACGGCGTGATCGCTTTCCGGCGGGAGCGGTTCATCGAGTTCGGCGGCCCTGACGGGGGCACGGGGGGGCGCGGCGGGGACGTGGTGTTCGAGGCGGTGGCCAACCTCAACACCCTGATCGACTTCCGCTACACGCAGCATTTCCGCGCCCGCAAGGGCGGCAACGGCGCCGGGCAGGACCGCACGGGCGCCGGGTCGGACGACGTGGTGATCCGCGTCCCGATCGGCACCCAGATCATCGACGACAATGACCGCGAGCTGCTGCTGGCCGACCTGGACGCGCCCGGCAAGCGCGTCGTGCTGTGCCAGGGCGGCGACGGCGGCCATGGCAACGCGCATTTCAAGTCCAGCACCAACCGCGCCCCGCGCCGGGCGGACAAGGGCTGGCCCGGCGAGGAGCGCTGGGTTTGGCTGCGGCTCAAGCTGATCGCCGACGTGGGCCTGGTCGGCCTGCCGAATGCCGGCAAGAGCACGTTCCTCTCCGTGGTGTCCGCGGCCAGGCCCAAGATCGCGGACTACCCGTTCACCACGCTGCACCCCCAGCTGGGGGTGGTCAGGCTGTCGCACTCGGAGGAGTTCGTCATCGCCGACATCCCCGGCCTGATCGAGGGCGCGCACGAGGGCGCGGGCCTGGGCGACCGCTTCCTGGGCCACGTCGAGCGCTGCGCCGTGCTGCTGCACCTAGTCGATGGCGCGGCGGGCAATGTGGTGGATGCCTGGCGCACCGTGCGGGAGGAGCTGGCGGCCTACGGCGGCGGGCTGGCTGAGAAGCCGGAGCTGTTGGTGCTCAACAAGTCGGACGCGATGACCCCGCGCGAGACCTCCGCCCGCCGGTCGGCCCTGGCCCGCGCCTCCGGCCAGGAGGTGGCGCTGCTGTCGGGCGTCACGGGCGCCGGCGTGCCGGAGCTGCTGCGCCGGCTGATGAACACGGTGCACACCCGACGCGTTCCTGCGTGAGCCTGCCCGGCGTCCTGGACGCCAAGCTGCTTGTTGTGAAAATCGGCAGCGCGCTGGTGGCGGACGGCGAGGCCCCGCGCACCGATTGGCTCGACAGCGTGGCAGCCGATGTCGCCGCAGCCCGCGCCCGCGGCACGGCGGTGATCCTGGTCTCCTCCGGCGCCATCGCCCTGGCCCGGCACACCCTCGGCCTCACCCAGCGCCGGCTGCGGCTGGAGGAGAAGCAGGCCGCCGCCGCCGTGGGGCAAATCCGGCTGGCGCAGGCCTGGGCGGCGGCGCTGTCCGCCCATGGGCTGACGGCGGCGCAACTGCTGCTCACGCTGGGCGACACGGAGAACCGGCGGCGCTACCTGAATGCGCGCGCCACCCTCACCACTCTGCTGGGCTTAGGCTGCATCCCCGTCATCAACGAGAACGACAGCGTCGCCACCGCCGAAATCCGCTTCGGCGACAACGACCGGCTCGCTGCGCGCGTGGCAGAGATGGTGGGCGCGGACCTGCTGCTGCTGCTGTCCGACATCGACGGCCTCTACACCGCCGACCCCCGCGGCGACCCGGCGGCGCAGCATGTTGCCGTGGTGCCGCAACTCACGCCCGCGATCGAGGCAATGGCGGGCGAGCCGCCGCCCGGCTACTCCTCCGGCGGCATGCGAACCAAGCTGGCGGCGGCGCGGATCGCGACCCAGGCCGGGTGCGCCATGGCCATCGCGCTGGGCAGTTCGGCTCACCCGATCGCGGCGGTGGCGGAAGGGGCGCGCTGCACCTGGTTCCTGCCAGCGCCGGAAGGCCGCTCGGCCCGCAAGCGCTGGATCGCCGGCAGCCTGGCCCCGCTGGGCGCGCTGACGGTGGATTCCGGCGCGGTCCGCGCGCTGGCGGATGGGCGCTCCCTGCTGCCGGCCGGGGTGCGAGAGGTGGAAGGCGCATTCGACCGCGGCGACCCGGTGGACGTGCGCGGCCCGGACGGCGCGGCGCTGGCGCGTGGGTTGTCGGCGTATTCGGCGCACGATCTGCGGCAGATCGCCGGGCACCGTTCGGAGGAGATCGAGGCGCTGCTGGGATGGCGGGGGCGGGACGAGGCGGTGCACCGGGACGATCTGGTGCTTTTGCAAGGTGGGAGCAGCGCGCAAGGGCATTGACATCATGGTTTCAAACCCGGCGTTGAGCATACCCCGGGACTGAACACCTAGATGTTGGCTGGCTCATTCGGCCGGAACCCTGACGGCGCGCGTGTCCGCAGCGGCTTGGCTCGAACGCGGCAGCCGCCAGCCTTTGACGATGGCATAGATGGCCGGGATGACCAGCAGCGTCAGGATCGTGGATGACACCATCCCGCCCACCATCGGGACCGCGACGCGCCGCATCACCTCGGAGCCGGTCCCGTTGCTCCACAGGATCGGCAGCAGCCCGGCCATGATGGCGACGACCGTCATCATCTTGGGGCGCACCCGTTCCACCGCGCCCTGCATGATGGCGCGGCTCACGTCGGCACGGCTCAGCGCGACGCCCTCGATCAGCCGCCGCTGCCGGATCTCGGAGAGGGCGTGGTCGAGGTAGATCAGCATCACGACCCCGGTTTCGGCCGCGACGCCGGCCAGCGCGATGAAGCCCACGGCCACCGCCACGCTCGTGTTGTAGCCGAGCCACCAGACCAGCCAGGCGCCGCCCACCAGGGCGAAGGGCACCGACGACATGACGATGAGGGTCTCGGTGAGCCGCCCGAAGTTCAGGTAGAGCAGCACCAGTATGACGAGCAGGGTGGCGGGAACCACCAGCTTGAGCTTGGCCTCGGCCCGCTGGAGGTACTCGAACTGCCCGCTCCACTCGACGCGGTAGCCAGCCGGCAGCTTCACCTCCGCCGCGACCTTGCGGGCCGCCTCGGCGACGTAGCCGCCCAGGTCGCGGCCTTGCAGGTCAACGTAGACGTAGGCCACGGGCTGCGCGTCCTCGGTGCGGATGCTGGGCGGCCCCGTGGTGACCCGCACGCTGGCAACCTGGCCCAACGGCACCATTGCTCCGCCAGGCGCCGGAACCAGCACCTGGCTCGCCACCGCCTCGGGGTCGCTGCGGTCGCCGCGCGGGTAGCGCACGTTGACGCCGTAACGCTCGCGGCCCTCCACGGTGGTCGTGACCGTCTCGCCGCCGAGCGCGGTGGCGACGACCTTCTGCACATCCTCGACCGACAACCCGTAGCGGGCGGCGGCCTCCCGGTCCGGGGTGATCTCGACGTAGTGGCCGCCCTCCAGGCGCTCGGCGAACGCGCTGGTCGTGCCGGGCACGGCGTGCACGACGCGCTCGACCTCGGTGGCCAGCCGCTCGAGCTCGTGCAGGTCGGGGCCGAACACCTTGACGCCGACCGGGGTGCGGATGCCGGTCGAGAGCATGTCGATGCGGGCCTTGATCGGCATGGTCCAGGCATTGCTGACGCCGGGCAGCCGCAGCGCCTCGTCCATCGCCGCGACCAGGCCATCGACCGTCATGCCGGGCCGCCACTCGCCCGGCGGCTTGAGGTTGACCACCGTCTCGCTCATCTCGACCGGCGCCGGGTCGGTCGCGGTCATGGCGCGGCCCGCCTTGCCGAACACCGAGGCGACCTCCGGGAATGACTTGATGATGCGGTCCTGCGCCTGCAGCAGCTCGGCCGCCTTGGTCACCGACAGGCCCGGCAAGGTGACCGGCATGAACAGCAGCGTGCCCTCGTTCAGGCTGGGCATGAACTCGCTGCCAAGCTGCGACACGGGCCACGCCGTCGCGCCGAGGACCAGGCCGGCGGCGAGCACGACGAGCACGGGCGCGCGCAGCACCAGCCGGATCAGCGGGCGGTACGCCCAGATGAGCACGCGGTTGATGGGGTTGCGGCCCTCCGGGATGATGCGTCCGCGCACGAACAGCAGCATCAGCACCGGCACCAGGGTGATGGACAGCAGCGCGCCGCCGGCCATGGCGAAGGTCTTGGTGTAGGCCAGCGGCTTGAACAGGCGGCCCTCCTGGTCCTCCAGAGCGAACACCGGCAGGAACGAGGCGACGATGACCAGCAGGCTGAAGAACAGCGACGGCCCGACCTCCTTGGCGGCGGCGACCAGCGCCGGGCCGCGCGGCTGGCCCGGCGCAAGGCGCTCGACGTGCTTGTGCGCGTTCTCCACCATGACGATGGCGGCATCGACCATCGCCCCGAGCGCGATGGCGATGCCGCCCAGGCTCATGATGTTCGACCCGATGCCGAGCGCGTGCATGCCGGCGAACGCCATCAGGATGCCGACCGGCAGCGTCAGGATGGCCACCAGGGCGCTGCGCACGTGCAGCAGGAACACCACGCAGACCGCGGCGACGATGAGGCTCTCCTCCAATAGGGTATGCCTAAGCGTCGCGATGGCGGAGTCGATCAGTTGCGAGCGGTCGTAGACCGGCTGCACGGTGACGCCCTGGGGCAGGCCCGGCCGCAGCCCGTCGAGCTTGGCCTTGACGTTGCCGATGGTGGTCAGCGCGTCCGCGCCGTCCCGCTTGACGACGATGCCGCCGACGACCTCGCCCGTGCCGTCCATCTCGGCGATGCCGCGCCGCTCGTCCGGGCCAAGCTCGACATGGGCCACGTCGCGGACCAGCACCGGCGTGCCCGAACCGCCGGGGTCCGCCCGCAGCACGACGTTGGCGATGTCGCCCACGTCCCGCAGGTAGCCGCGGCCGCGCACCATGAACTCGGTCTCGCTCATCTCGATGGTGCGGCCGCCGACATCGCGGTTGCTGTCGCGGATGGCGTCGGACACGCGGTCCAGCGGGATGCCGAGCGCTTGCAGCTTGGCTGGATCGACGACGACCTGGTATTGGCGCTCGAACCCTCCCACGCTGGCGACTTCGGCCACGCCTTTCGCAGTGACCAGGTCGTAGCGGAGGATCCAGTCCTGGATGGAGCGCAACTCGGCCAGCGTCCGCTGCGCCCCGAGCACGACGTACTCATAGACCCAGCCCACGCCGCTCGCGTCCGGACCCAGCGCGGGCGTGACACCGGCGGGCAGGCGCTTGGCGGCGAAGTTCAGGTATTCCAGCACCCGGGAGCGCGCCCAGTACAGGTCGATGCCGTCGTCGAACACCACGTAGACGAAGGACAGGCCGAAGTCCGAGAAGCCGCGCACGACCTTGGCGTGCGGCACCGCCAGCAGCGCCGTGGTCAGCGGGTAGGTGACCTGGTCCTCCACCACCTGCGGCGCCTGCCCGGGATACTCGGTGTAGACGATGACCTGGGTGTCCGAGAGGTCCGGCAGCGCGTCGAGCGGCGTGTTGGCCACCGACCAGACTCCGACGCCGGCCAGCATCAGGGTCGCCAGCAGCACCAGCACCTTGTTGCGGGCGCACAGCTCGATGATGCGTCCGA
The DNA here is from genome assembly GCA_964246185.1 of uncultured Acetobacteraceae bacterium. Lineage (GTDB taxonomy): Bacteria > Pseudomonadota > Alphaproteobacteria > Acetobacterales > Acetobacteraceae > LMUY01. The sequence continues at coordinate 28,436 of CAXTPP010000006.1, read as the reverse complement.
TCATGGCTTGCTTCCTTTCAGCGCCGGGTCTGGACCGGCGCCCTGGGTAAATCCTTCGAGGGCAGCGCGCAGGTTGCTCTCGGCGTCGATCAGGAAGTTGGCGCCGACGACGACGCGCTCGCCCGGCTTCAGCCCATCCTGCACCTCCACCCAGTCGTCTCCGCGCATCCCCAGCGTCACCGTCCTCGGCTCGAACCGGCCATTGCCGCGGTCCACCAGGACGACCTGCCGGGTGCCGCTGTCCAGCACCGCGGAGTTCGGCACGGCGAGGACGGGTGCGGCCGCGGCGTCGCCGTCCAGCTTCACGTCGGCGAACATGGCGGCACGCAGCGCGCCATCGGGGTTGGGCATGACGATGCGGACCCGGGCGGTGCGGGTATCGGCCGACAGGCTCGGATAGACGAACTCGACCTTGCCCTCGAAGCGGCGGCCGGGAAAGGCGACGAAGATGGCCTGCGCCCGCTGTCCCGGGGAGACTGCGCCCAGGTCGCGCTCCTGCACCTGGGCCATCAGCCAGACCGAGGACAGGTCGGCCGTCCGGTAGAGCGGATCGCCCGCCGCGACCCGCATCCCCTGCTGGACCGGCTTATCGACTACCACGCCGTCCCTTGCCGCGGCCACCGCCACCAGCCGCGATGTCCTTCCGGTTCGGCGCAGGCGGGCGATCTCGTCCGCCGGAACGTCGAGGGAGCGCAGGCGTTCGAGCGCGGACGCCGCGACGACGCCGCCCATGCCCGACGCGACCAGGAACTCGCCCTCGGACGCGACCAGGTCGGGCGAGTAGATCTGCGCCAGCGTCTGGCCGCGCCGGACATCGTCGCCGGTGGCCGAGACATCGAGGCGCTCCACCCACCCCGCGACCTTCGTGGTGACGGTGGCCAGGCTGCGCTCGTCATACTGCACGATGCCCGATGCGTGGATGGCGCGCGCGGATGCGGGACGCATGACGGCCGCCTCAGTGCGCACGCCGAGGGTTTGCAGGCGGCCCGGCGCGATGCGGACGGCGCCGGGCGCGTCCCCGGCGCCCTCGTCGGCGAAGACGGGCGTGTAGGCCATGCCCATCGAGTCCTTCTTGGGAACCGGCGACGTGTCCGGCAGCCCCATGGGGTTGCGGTAGTAGAGAACCCGGTGGCCGCCGCTGGCGGGCGCCGGCGGCGTCGCGGGGGCGTCCTCGAACACCGGCAGGAAGTCCCGCCCATCCGCTGCCTGCTTTGGCGCCGGCGAGTAGGCGGGGCTGCCGTCCGGGGCCTGGTAGTACAAAGGATGCCGAGGGGCGTCGTCCGCCCTCGCAAGCGTTCCCGTCACGGCCAGCACCGCCGCCATGGCGAGGAACGCGCGGCTCACAGGTCGCTGCCGATGAGGCGCTCGATCGCGGCGACCTCGACCTGCTCGTCCAGCTCCGCCAGGAGCAGGCGAAGCTCGATGTCATGGACCTGCCGCTCAGCCACGACCGCCGCCGACAGGTCTCCCCGGCCCTGGCCGTAGCCGGCCAGGATCGTCCGCAAGGCGGCCCTGGCCTGCGGCTCAGCCTCCCGCCGCAGCAATGCCTGCGTGGCCTGCGCGGCCCGCAGCTTCGCCAGAGCCTCGCCGAGAGCACCCTCGATCTCCCGGCGTGCGGCGTCGTAGCGCTGCTGCGAAGCGCCAAGCTGGGCGGCGGCCTCCCGTCGCCCGGCAGCCTCGCGCCCCCAGGGCAGCGGTATGTTCAATCCGACAGTGGCGGAGAAGCCGACCGGCCGGTTGTTGGTCTGCACGAGCGGCCCGGCGCCGACCGTCACGTCCGGGTACGACGCCTTCTCGGCGAGCGTGCTGCGCGTGCGTGCGGCCGTGACCGCCGCGTTGTCGGCCGACAGGGCGGAGTTGCCTGCCCGCGCCCGTTCCGCCAGCGCCGCAAGCCCCGGCTGGCTGGCTGGCATGGGACGGGCGTGCATGGGACTGGCGAGCGGCGCTTCCGCAGGCCGTCCGACCAGGGCGTTCAGCTGCGCGCGCGCGATGTCCCGCTCGCCTTGCAGGCGGACGGCTTCGAGCTTCGCGGTGGTCTCCTCCCCGAGCGCCTGGATGGTGGAGAGCTGGTCGCCTGCCCCCTGGGCATACCGGATGGCGGCTGCCGCACGCAGCTGCCGGGCCAGGGCGAGGACTTCCAGGTTCACCGCCAAATCCCGGGAGGCGACGAAGTAGCGGGCGTAGGCGACCTTGATGCCCTCGTCGAGCTGGTCTGCTGCGGCCCGCTCCTGTCCGCGGCCCGCTGCCAAATCCGCCAGCGCGGCCTGCCGGCGAAGGCTGCGCTTCCCCCATAGCGGGAAGGCCTGGGACAGCATGACCGTGTGAGCGCTGAAGACGTTGGGGTCCTTGTAGTAGGTGTAGCTGTCGGTGATGGTCGGGTCGTCCAGGGCGTCCGCGCCGCTTGCCTTGGCGGCTGTGGCCTCGGTGTCCAGGGCGGCAGCCCGCAGGGCCGGGCTCAGCCGCCGTCCGGCTGCGCGCAGGCCCTCGACATCGGTTCCCAGCGCCGGGTCAGCAGGCTGCGCCCTGGCGGGCATGGCCGCAGGCAAGAACGCCGCCACGATCGCGGCAGGCAGCACCCACGCAGGCCGCACGTCACTTCACCAGGTCGGCGTTGACGGTGCCCCGGATCGTTTCCGCCTCTCCTTGGACCTTGGCGGCCAGGTGCAGCGCCCAGACCCCTGCCATGCCGGGGTCAACTTCGAAGGGATAAACGCCTCCCTTGGCTGGCAGCGCACGGACCGGCGCTGGCATGGTCGCCATGCCTGCCGGACCCATGTCCGCCTGGCTCTCGAAGATGACGGCATCCGGCACGGGCTTGCCGTCGGCAACCCGCACCAGCCGGACCTGGACGATGTCCTTGCCTCCGGACAGGGTTGGCTTCCCCGCTATCTCGAAGCGATAGTCATCCGGCTTGGCGTGGGCGGGAATAGCAGCGAGGCCGCATGCAAGCACTGCGGCGGCCGTGGCGCGAAACTGGAACATGGGTGGACCCCTGGCAAGCCGCCCTGGTCGGGCATGGCGGTCGTCGAACGGACTGAGGACGAGTGGGCGCAGCTCGGGCGTGCGCCGGCTGGACTCAGCCTGCTCGGGGCGGCAGCGGCTCGGGGGTGCGGGCCACGCCGGCGTGCATGGGCCGGGTGTCCCAGTAGCCGACCCAGTCGAAGCTCACCGCGGTTGCCGTGGCTGCGAAGCGTGCGGGAAGGGCGATATCTGCGACGCAGCACAGCCGCTTGGTGCAGTCCGCCATGCCTTTGCAGGGCTGCATCGGGCTGCCGCCGTCCGCGCCTGCCATTGGCATGGCCACGCCGCAGGGCATCGACCCCGAGGCATGTTGCGTCGAGTGCGCGAGCTGCGCCGTCGTCCCGCTGACGACGGCAAGCGCGATGAGCACGGCCAGGAATTGGCGCAGCAACGGGGTCACGCCCTGAAGCTAACAGTGCGGCCAAGCGAATCAAGCCGCTGGCAGCGTTTCACAGCGTGGCCGCCCGCAGGCGCAGCGCGTTGGCGATGACGGAGACGGAACTCAGCGACATCGCCAGGGCCGCCACCACCGGGCTGAGCAGGAGTCCGAACACCGGGTAGAGCACGCCCGCGGCGACCGGGATGCCGATGGCGTTGTAGGCGAAGGCGAACACCAGGTTCTGCCGGATGTTGCGCATCGTCTTGCGGCTCAGCGAGCGGGCGCGGGCGATGCCTGCCAGGTCGCCCTTGACCAGCGTGACCCCGGCGCTCTGGATCGCCACCTCGGTGCCGGTTCCCATGGCGATGCCCACGTCGGCCTCGGCCAGCGCGGGCGCGTCGTTCACCCCGTCGCCCGCCATCGCCACGACCCTGCCCTGGGCGCGCAGCGTCTTGACGATCCGGTTCTTGCCCTCCGGCAGCACGTCCGCCTCGACGTCGTCGATGCCGAGCTGGCGGGCCACCGCCTCGGCCGTCGTGCGGTTGTCGCCCGTCAGCATGACCACATGGATGCCGTCGGAGCGCAGGCTGTCGAGCGCCGCCCGCGTCGTCGCCTTGATCGGGTCGGCGATGGCGATGGTTCCAGCCGCCACGCCGTCCACGCCGACGAACAGGGCGGTGGCGCCGGACCCGCGCAAGCCGTCCGCCGCCGCAGCGAGGCCGCCGAGGCCGATGTCCCGGTCCGCCATCAGCTTGGCGTTGCCGAGCGCCACGGACCGTCCGCCCACCGTCCCGGTCACCCCCTGTCCCGTCACGGACACGAAATCCGTCGCATCCCCGGTGGCAGTGCCGTCCGCCTTGGCCCTGGCTAGGATGGCCGCTGCCAGCGGATGCTCGCTCGACCGCTCCAGGCTGGCTGCCAGGCGGACCAGCTCGGCCTCGGTGAACCCCTGCGCCGGGACCACAGCAATGACGCGCGGCTTGCCTTCGGTCAGCGTGCCGGTCTTGTCCACCACTAGGGTATCGACCTTCTCCAGCCGCTCCAGGCTCTCGGCCGACCTGATGAGCACGCCTGCCCCTGCGCCTTTGCCGACCGCGACCATGATCGACATCGGCGTCGCCAGGCCGAGCGCGCAGGGGCAGGCGATGATGACGACCGACACCGCCGCGATAAGGGCGTAGGCCAGCGCGGGCGGCGGCCCCCAGACCGCCCAGGCGACAAAGGCCGCGGCGGACACCGCGAGCACGGCAGGGACGAAGTAGCCCGAGACCGTGTCCGCCATTCTCTGGATGGGGGCTCGGCTGCGCTGCGCCTCGGCGACCATGGCGACGATGCGGGACAGCATGCCGCCCGCGCCGAGCGTGTCGGCGCGCATGACCAGCGACCCGGCGCCGTTCACGGTGCCGCCGATCAGCGTGTCGCCGGGTCCCTTGGGCGACGGCATCGACTCGCCGGTGACCATGGATTCATCGACCGCGCCCCTGCCCTCCAGCACGGTGCCGTCCACCGGCACGCCGTCGCCGGGCCGGACGCGCAGGCGATCGCCGAGCTGGACCTGGTCCAACGGGATTTCCTCGTCGTCCCCGCCCTGGAGCCGCCGCGCGGTCTTGGGGGCGAGGTTGAGCAGCGCGCGGATGGCCCCGCCGGTCTGGTCGCGGGCGCGCAGCTCCAGCACCTGGCCGAGCAGGACCAGCACGGTGATGACCGCCGCCGCCTCGTAGTACACGCCCACGGCGCCGCTCATCGTGCGGAACCCGGCGGGGAACAGGCCGGGGGCGAAGGTGGCCGCGAGGCTGTAGAGGTAGGCCGCGCCGGTTCCCAGGGCGATGAGCGTGAACATGTTGAGGTGGCCGGAGCGGACCGACGCCCATGCGCGCTGAAAGAACGGCAGCCCCGCCCACAGGACGACGGGCGTGGCCAGCGCGAACTGGACCCAGGCGGAAACCAGCGGCGGCACGAGGCCCTGCAGCCCCAGCGCCGGGATGTGGCCGCCCATCTCCAGCACGAACACCGGTAGGGCGAGCGCGAGGCCGACCCAGAACCGCCGGGACATGTCCGCCAGCTCGTGGTTCGGCGCGGCCTCGGCGGTCACGTCCAGCGGTTCGAGCGCCATGCCGCAGATCGGGCAGTTGCCCGGGCCGACCTGCTGGATCTGCGGGTGCATCGGGCAGGTGTAGGTGCCGCCGGGTTTGGCAGGCTCGGGAGCCGCCTTGGGATTCAGGTAGGCCTCCGGGTCGGCGCCGAACTTGGCCCGGCAGCCGGCCGAGCAGAAGTGGAAGACCTCTCCGCCGTGGTCGAAGCGGTGCTTCGATGCCGCGGGACCGACCGTCATGCCGCAAACCGGGTCCTTGGCCAGCGCGCCGGCCTGGGTATTCACGTCATGGCGGTGCTGGGTTTGTTGCTCGCTCATGTCGCTCTCCAGATCACGGGCCGAACGGCTCATCGCGACGCTGCATATAGGAACGGCCGAACCAGCCCTTTCAAGCGGCCCGGTCGACCTCCACCGTCAGGTGCGACAGGGACGGGAGATGGGCGAGCCTGCTCCGGTAGAACGCCGTGTCATGGCCGCTTGCCGTCGTGACGGACACGATGGCGCCCAGATGGCCGGGGCCAAGACGCCAGACATGGAGGTCCCTGAGGGTGTCGCCACCGGCCTCGATGGCTTGCCTGACGCTCTCGGTCACCCCGCGGTCGGGGTTCATGTCGAGCAGGATCGCGCCCGTGTCCCTGATCAACCCGTAGGACCAGGACGCGATGACGCACGCCCCGGCGATGCCCGCCAGCGGGTCCATCCACAGCCAGCCGAAGGCGCGGGCCAGCAACAGCCCGATGACGACCAGCACCGAGACTGCAGCGTCGGCCAGCACGTGGATGGCAGCGGCCCGCATGTTGTTGTCGCGGTGGGCAGCGCCGTGGCCGTGTTCATGCCCGTGGTCGTGCTCATGGTCGTGGCCGTGGTGGTGGCCGCCGCCCGACAGCAGCCAGGCGGAGGCGACGTTCACCGCCAACCCCAGCGCCGCGATCGGGATGGCCTCGGCGAAGCGGATGGGAACCGGCGCGAACAGGCGGCTGACCGCCTCGTAGCCGATCAGGACGGCGATCATCACCAGGATGATGGCGCTGCTGAACCCGGCGAGGTCGCCGAGCTTGCCCGTCCCGAAGGTGAATCGGGGGTCGGCGGCGTGCTTGCGGGCGTAGCGGTAGGCGAGCGCCGCCAGCAGCAGCGCGCCGGCGTGGGTGCTCATGTGCAGGCCGTCCGCCACCAGGGCGATGGAACCGAAGGCCAGCCCGCCCACGATCTCCAGCGCCATCATCGCGCCGCACAGCCAGATCACCGCCCAGGTGCGGCGCTCCGACCGCTCGTGGCCCTCGCCCAGGAACACGTGGCTGTGGATGGCGTCCAGCGTCGGCGTATGCGTATGCGTATGCGTGTTTGGCATGCTCCGGGCCTCCGGTTCAGGCATCCTGGGCGGCTGCGGCTGGGTGCGGCGCGCGCTGGGCGTAGGCCCGCAAATCCAGCGTCCGCGGCAGCTCCGCCGAGGCTTCGCCCAGCGGCGGCTGCATCGGGCCTGGCGTGTGGCCGGCCGGCAGGAACCTGGCCCGGCGGCGCGCCTCCGCCTCGTTCGCGTTCACCGGGAAGTCATCATACGACCGGCCGCCCGGGTGCGCCACGTGATGCGTCGTCCCGCCGATCGAGCGGCCGTTCCAGCGGTCGTACACGTCGAACACCAGCGGACTCTGCGCCGGGATGGTCGGGTGCAGCGCGCTGTACGGCTGCCAGGCCTTGAACCGCACCCCGGCCACGAACTCGCCCGCGGTCTCGGTCGCGATCATCGGCACGGCCACGCCGTTGCAGGCCAGGGTGAACCGCTCCGGCTCCCAACCGGTCACCCGCGCCTGCAGCCGCTCCACCGAGCTGTCCACGAAGCGCACCGTCCCTGCCCCGCCCCCTGTCTCGCCCAGCGCGTGCCACGGCTCCAGCGCGTGGCGCAGCTCGACGGTTGCGCCATGCATCGCCACGCTGCCGATCACCGGGAAGCGGAACGCGAGGTGGGGGGCGAACCACGCCGGGTCCAGCCGTGCGCCGAACCCTGCGCCATGTACCGCCAGCTCCTCCAGCGCGTCCTGGAAATCCTGCCAGACGAAGTGCGGCAGCATGAAGTCGTCGTGCACCCGGGTGCCCCAGCGCACCAGGCGGCGCTCGTAGGGGACTTGCCAGAACGCGGCGACGGCGGCGCGCATCAGCAGGGTCTGCGCCACTGCCATCTCGGCGTGCGGCGGCATCTCGAAGGCGCGGAACTCCACCAGGCCGAGCCGGCCGGAGGAGCTGTCGGGCGAGTACATCTTGTCGATGCAGAACTCAGTGCGGTGGGTGTTGCCGGTCATGTCCGCCAGGATGTTGCGGAACAACCGGTCGGTGATCCAGGGCGGCGTGGGCTCGTCGCCGTCCAGCTGGGCGAAGGCGATCTCCAGTTCGCGCACCGCGTCCTGCCGCGCCTCGTCGATGCGGGGGTGCTGGCTCATCGGGCCGATAAACAGGCCGCTGAACAGGTAGGACAGGCTCGGGTGGTTGTGCCAGAAGCCGAGCAGCGAGCGCAGCAGGCCGGGGCGGCGCAGGAAGGGGCTGTCCTCCGGCGTGGCAGCACCCATGACGACGTGGTTGCCGCCGCCGGTGCCGACGTGGCGGCCGTCCACCATGAACTTCTCCGCCCGCAGCCCGGCGTGCCGCGCCGCCTCATACAGCTGCTCGGTGTGGCGCACGATCTCGTCCCACGCCGTCGCCGGCTGCAGGTTGACCTCGATCACGCCGGGGTCGGGCGTCACCGAGAAGGACTGCAGCCGGCGGTCGAACGCCGGCTTGTAGCCTTCCAGCACGATGGGCTGGTGCAGCAGCGATGCCGTCCGCTCGATGGCGGCGACCAGGGACAGCCAATCCTCCGCGCTCGTGAGCGGCGGGACGAACACGAACAGCAGCCCGTCGCGCGGTTGCACGGTCAACGCCGTCCGGATGCCGCGCCCGTTCGCAGGGTCGCCACCGCCGGGCAGCGCATCGTGCGGCGGCAGCGGCCCGGCTGGCGCCAGCGGGTCGGGTTCCGGCTCGTCGGCCTCGAGTTCCTTCGGGTCCACGTAGGGCAACGACGAGAGGGGCAGGCGCACGCCCATCGAGCTGTCTCCCTGCACGAGGAAGATCTTGCCCTCGCGCATTTCCCACGCCTCGCCCTGCCAGCGCCGCGACGGCCCGGCGCCGGAGCGGCGCAGCGGCAGGACGTAGCCCACCACCGCGTCCAGCCCCTGGCTGAACACCCGGCGCAACCGGGCGCGCTCCTGCGGGTCGGCCGCCTGGCTGGCCTCCGCCACAACGTTCGCGGGCAGCCGGCCCTCCCGCATCAGGAAGTATGGCTGGTCCTCGTAGGCCGGCATCGCCGCCTCGGTTGCGACGCCCAGGGTTTGCGCCAGGGTCCTGGCGAAGTGCCCGGCGGTCGCTTCCGTGGACCGCTCGCCGGGAGCCTTGTCCGGGTCGGCCAGCAGCGCCGGGTCGGCCCAAACCGGCTCGCCGTCGCTGCGCCAGGTGGCGTTGAGCGCCCAGCGCGGGGTCTGCTCGCCGGGATAGTGCTTGCCGGCGCCGTATTGCAGGGTGGCGCCGTGCGACCACAGGCCGAGCAGGCGGCGCATCAGCTTGCCCGCCTCCCGCCGCTTGGTGGGGCCGAGCGCGTCGATGGTCCACTCGGCGCCTTCCGGGTCGCGGTCGGAGACGAAGGTCGGCTCCCCGCCCATGGTCAGCCGCACGTCGCCGGCGGCGAGCGCCGCATCGACCCGGCGGCCGGCTTGCTTGATCGCCTCCCATTCGGCGGGCGCGTAGGGCTTGGTGACGCGCGGCGTCTCCGCCATGCGGGTGAGCCGCATCTCGAAGCTGAACTCGGTCTGCGCCGGCTCCACCAGCCCGGTGATGGGGGCGGCGGAACTCGGCTCCGGCGTGGCGGCGAGCGGGATATGGCCCTCCCCCGTCAGCAGCCCGCTGGTGGCGTCCAGCCCGACCCAGCCCGCGCCGGGCAGGTAGATCTCCGCCCAGGCGTGCAGGTCCGTGAAGTCCTCGGACGCGCCTGCAGGGCCGTCGATGGCGGCCACGTCCGGCTTGAGCTGGATGAGGTATCCGGAGACGAACCGCGCCGCGTAGCCGAAGCGCCGCATCGCCTGCACCAGCACCCAGGCGCTGTCCCGGCAGGAGCCGCGGCCTTCCGCCAGGGTCTGCTCCGGCGCCCAGACGCCGGGTTCCAGCCGCACGATGTAGCCGATGCGGTCCCGCACCGCGCGGTTGACCTCCACCAGGAAATCGACCGTGCGCTGGCCGGATTGGGTGACGGCGCGCATCAGCTCGGCCAGCTTCGGCCCGGCGGGTTCGGCGCGCAGGAACGGCGCCAGCTCGGTTTCGAGCAGCGGGTCGTAGCCGAACGGCACGGTTTCCGCGTCGGGTTCGAGGAAGAAGTCGAACGGGTTGACCGTCGCCATGTCCGCCAGGAGATCGACGGTCACGTCGAACTCGGTCACCCGCTCCGGGAACACGATGCGGGCGAGAAAATTGCCCTGCGGGTCCTGCTGCCAGTTCACGAAGTGCCCGGCGGGCTGCACGGTCAGGCTATAGGACAGGATGGGCGTGCGGGTGTGCGGGGCGGGGCGCAGCCGCACCGTCTGCGGCCCAAGCTGCACCGGATGGTCGTATTTGTAACGGGTCCGATGCGTCAGGGCCACGTGCAGCGCCATCGGTGGCGGTCTCCGTCAGGGATAGGCCACCATCGTTGCCCTGGGCGGATCATGCAAGCGACGGGCGTGGCCAAGGCTTCCCTTCCAACGGGAGGGGGCATTAGGCCAAGCGGGTTTCAGTGCCCGTGTCCTCCGGCGACCGTCCGGCAATGGAACTTAGGTGAATATGCTGGACAAAAGCGCCAGGGCGTTCACCAAGGCGGGGCAATTCCACTTCGCAGCAAACTTCCGCTTCGATCGCCCGTTCCCAACCGGCAACCCGGAGCGTGATCATGCCAGACAAGAACGAGCACACCGGCCGCTTCGGCGGCCCTGGATCCAGCCACCAGGACCGCGAGCATCCCGGCAAGAACCAGCAGGACACCGGACACAAGGACGGCGGCGGGCATCCCGGCTCCAAGGAGGAGCACGCCAAGGATACGGACGGCGACGAGTCCGGCGGTGGCCATCACTACCGCGAGCACGGGCGCACCAAATCCTAGCAGCGGCGCCAAACAGCGGCGCACTGGCCACCAATGTCGTGGAGTTCGCCCGCCTGCTCCGGCGGGCGGGCCTTCCAGTCGGGCCAGCCGACGTGCTGACGGCCCTGCACGCCGTTTCTTGCGCCGGCGTGGCATCCCGAGGCGACATGCGCGCCTCGCTTCGCGCTACGCTGGCGCATCGGCATGAGCAGGCTGCCCTGTTCGACAGCGCCTTCGACCTGTACTGGCAGGACCCTGCAGCCTCTCAGCACGACGCGATGATGGCTTTGCTGGGAGACGCGCCAAGGCAGAAAGCCTTACCTTCCGCACCGGGAAGCCGGCGTTTGGCCGAAGCGTTCAGCGAATGGCAGCACCGGCAGGACAACACCGAGCAGCCGCGGGTGGACGCTTCCCTCACCGTCAGCGAGGCGGAACGGCTGCAGGCCATGGATTTCGAGGCCATGACCGCTGCGCAAATAGCTGAAGCACGCGCCAATATCGCCAAGCTGCGCCTGCCGCTCGACCTCCGGCGCACCCGGCGCACCCGCGCTGCCTCCCATGGCGCCCGCATCGACATGGCCGCCACCCTGCGCGCCGGCTTGCGGCATGGCGGCGAGCTGCTGGATTTCGCATGGGCGGAGCGCACGGTGCGCCCGCCGCCGCTGGTCGTGCTGTGCGACATCTCCGGCTCCATGGGGCGCTATGCGCAAATCCTGCTGCACTTCCTGCATGCCGTAGCCAATGACCGGGACCGGGTCAGCGTGTTCCTGTTCGGCACCCGGCTGACCAACGTCACCCGCCAGCTGCGCCACCGGGACCCGGAAGCCGCCCTCGCCGCGGTCGCCGACTCGGTGCCGGACTGGTCGGGCGGCACCCGCATCGGTGACACCATCGCGCAGTTCAACCGGCACTGGGCCAAGCGCGTGCTGGGCCAGGGCGCGGTGGTGCTGCTGGTGACGGATGGGCTGGACCGGGCGGGGGCGGAGGGGCTGCCGCAGGCGATGGAGCGGCTGCATAAATCCTGCCGCCGGCTGGTCTGGCTCAACCCGCTGTTGCGCTGGGACGGGTTCGAGCCGAAATCCCAGGGCATCCGCGCCATGCTGCCGCACGTGGACGAGTTCCGGCCCGTCCACAACATCGCCAGCCTGCGCGCCCTGGTCGCCGCCTTGTCCCGCCCGCCGCCAGTGCGGGGCCGCCCGCTGGGAGTTGCCGCATGACCGAAGCCGAGGACGTCCTGGCTATCGCCGCCGGGTGGCTACAGGAAGGCGAGCGCGTGGCCCTGGCCACCGTGACGGAGACGTGGGGCAGCTCGCCGCGGCCACCGGGCAGCCAGATGGCGGTGACGGCGTCCGGGCGCATGGCTGGGTCGGTCAGCGGCGGCTGCATCGAGGGCGCGGTGGCCGAGGCAGCGCAATCCACCATCGCGGGCAGCGGTCCGCAGCTGCTGGACTTCGGGGTGACCGACGAGCGCGCCTGGGAGGTCGGGCTGGCCTGCGGGGGCAAGCTCAAGGTGTTCGTGGAAGCCCTCGCATGACGCCGGCCGTGCTGCAGGCCGTGCAGTCCGCCCGCGCGGCCGGGCAGCCGGTGGTGCTGGCGACGCGGCTGCCGGACGGCGGGCAGCTGGTGCTGCCGGACCCGGCGCACCCGGCGCTGAGCCAGGCGGCGGAGCAGGCGCTCGCCACCGAGCGGAGCGGCACGCGGGAGGTCGAAGGCGTCACCTGGTTCCTCCATGCCCACAACCCGCCGGCCCGCATCGTCATCGTGGGCGCGGTGCACATCGCCCAGGCGCTGGTGCCGCTCGCCGCCCAGCTGGGCTACGGCATCACCGTGGCCGACCCGCGGCGCGCCTTCGCCAGCCCCGAGCGGTTCCCCAATGTCACCGTCTCGACCGACTGGCCGGACGAAGCGTTGGACGCCCTGCGGCCCGACAGCCGCACCGCCATCGTGACCCTCACGCACGATCCCAAGCTCGATGACCCGGCGCTCGACCGTGCCTTGAAGTCGCAGGCGTTCTACATCGGCGCGCTCGGCAGCCGCCGCACCCATGCTGCGAGGCTGGACCGGCTGCGCGCCCTGGGCCATGGCGACGAGGCGCTGGCCCGCATCCGCGGCCCGGTGGGGCTGAACATCGCCGCCGTCACCGCGCCGGAGATCGCGTTGTCCGTGCTGGCGCAGATCGTGGCCGTCCGCCGCGGCGCGCCGCTCGCGTGATCTTCGGGCCGACGCCCCTCGCGGCGGCGGACGGCGCCATCCTGGCCCACACCCACCGCCTGCCGGGCCGGGTGCTCAAGAAAGGCCTGGCGCTGGACGCGGAGGCGATCGCGGCGCTGCGGGCCGCCGGGTCGGACCCGGTGGTGGCGGCGCGGTTGGAACCTGGGGACATTGGCGAGGACGCGGCGGCCCGCCGGATCGGCGCCGCCCTGCTCGGCCCCGGCCTGTCCGCCACCCACGCCGCCACCGGCCGGGTCAACCTGGTGGCCGCCAGCGCTGGGCTGCTGCGGGCGGATGCGGCGTGGATCGACGCGGTGAACGCGATCGACGAGGCGGTCACGGTCGCAACCCTGCCGGACGCCACCCCGGTCACGCCGGGGGAGATGGTGGCGACGATCAAGATCATCCCGTTCGCCTTGCCTGGCGCGGCGCTGGCCGCAGCCGAAGCCGCTTGCGCCGGCGGGGCCATGACGGTGCGGCCGTGGCTGGCGCTGCGCGTCGGGCTGGTGCTGACCACCCTGCCGGGCCTGAAGCCCGCCATCATCCAGGGCACCATCGACGCGACCGCGGCGCGGGTGACCGGGATCGGCGGCAGGCTGCTGCCTCCCTTGCGGTGCCCGCACCGGACCGAGCCGATCGCCGCCGCCTTGCGCCGGCTGCTGGACGCCGGGGCGGACCTGCTGCTGGTGGCCGGCGCGTCCGCCGTGGTGGACCGGCGGGACGTGGGGCCGGCCGGCATCGTGGCGGCAGGGGGCGAGGTGCTGCATTTCGGCATGCCGGTCGATCCTGGCAACCTGATCTGCCTCGGCCGGGTCGGCGGCGTGCCGGCCCTGGTGCTGCCGGGTTGCGCGCGCAGCCCGAAGCCGAACGGGATCGACCTGGTGCTGCACCGCCTGGGCGCGGGCCTGGCCGTGACGGGCGCCGCGGTGGCGCGCATGGGCGTCGGCGGGCTGCTGAAGGACGTGGCGGCCCGGCCGCTGCCCCGCGCCCGTGCCACGGCCCGTGCAAAAGGGGCTGCCAGGCCCAGCGTCGCCGCCGTGGTGCTGGCGGCGGGGCAGTCCAGCCGGATGGCGCCGCGCCACAAGCTGCTGGTGGAGGATTCGGCCGGGCGTCCGATGGTGGCGCGGGTGGTGGACGCGGTGCTGGCCAGCCGCGCCCGCCCGGTGCTGGTGGTGACGGGCCACCGGGCGTCAGAGATCCGCACCGCCCTGGCTGGCCGACCGGTGGTCTTCGTCGATGCGCCGGACCACGCGGCGGGGCTGTCGGCCAGCCTGCGCGCCGGGCTTGCCGCCGTGCCGGACGCGGCGCCGGCAGCCCTGGTGGTGCTGGGGGACATGCCGCTCGTGTCGGCCGCGTCGATCGACCGGCTGGTGGCGGCCTATGACCCGGACGCGGGCCGCACCATCGTGGCGCCCGTGCATGGCGGGGAGTTGGGCAATCCCGTACTGTGGGACCGCCGCCACTTCCCGGCCATGATGGCGCTGACCGGGGACCGCGGCGCCCGCTCGCTGCTGCGCCAGCATGCCGAGGCGGTGGCCGAAGTGCCGCTGGATGACACGGTGTTGCGGGATTTCGACACCGTGGAGAGCTTGGCCGGGCTGGCCGGGTGACAGCACGGGCGCGGTGGCCCATCTTCCTGGCCGGCCAACCGGAGCTTCGCCTATGTCTCGCTACGCCATCATTCCTGTCTTGCTCATCTTCGCCGGGTGCGCCGGGCCAGCGCCGCAGACCGCAGCCAGCCGGGCCAGCTCGGCAGTGCTCAAGTCCTGCCGCGCCAGCACCGACAGATCGTTCGACCGGCAGAACCGCTATCTCATGTCTGAGCGCGACTCGAAGGATACCCCGTTCTCCACGTCCTTCGTGGCCGGCGACACGTCGCGCGGCCTGCCGGACCTGTACAGCTACGACACCCAGCTCTCGGACTGCCTCGCCTCGTCCAAGGTGCCGCAGAACCCCAACCAGCCGGCGACGTCCACCCAGCCGCTTCCCGGCCTAGGCACCAAGATCGTGCCTTACTGACACGCTTGTCCGCCAGCGAACCACTTCTTACAGCGCGGCTCCCGCAGCACAGGAAACCAGGCATGAGCAAGATCATCCGCAGCGACGCCGGCAAGCTGCTGGCGAAGGCCGTCGAATACCATAATTTCGTCTTCCTGGCCGGGCTTGCGGCCGGCGACCTGTCGCAGGACGTGACGGGCCAGATGCGCCAGGTGCTGAGCGACATCGATGCGTCGCTTGAAGCGCACGGCACCGACAACACCCGGCTGCTGCAGGCGCAAATCTGGCTGAACGACATCCGGGACCGCGAGGCGATCAACGAGCTGTGGTCCGCCTGGCTGCCGGAGGGCGGCGCTCCGGCCCGCGCCTGCGTGGAGGCCAAGATGGCTGATCCCCGCCAGCTGGTCGAGATCATGATAACCGCCTGCAAATAGCCCAGGCTTTGGCAGCGCTGCTCACAGGCGCGTGAATAGGATTGGAGTCTTAAGGGCGTATGTTCCTGGCGCGGCGATTTGTCAGATCGCGCGCGCGGCCGCAACAATCTGACATACTTGGCTTGTCAGCCGCCGCATGGCGTTGCTACCGCCTGCCTCACGACGTGGTGAACTCGTGGGGACAACGACATGATCTGGGCCGGCCGCATCAAGCTCATCGCACTCGGCGCCGCCTGCCTCCTGGGCGCCGGGGCGACGCAAGCCCATTCCCGCACCGGCCATGGCTCGCATGCATTCACCGGGCGGAACGCGGTTTTCCGGTCCGAAGGCCAGGAGAGCCTGCGCCGCGGCATGCCGATCTCGTTCAGCACAAGCCGCCATGCCGCCAGCCGCTTCTTCGCCGAACGGGAGATCGGGCGCTTCGGCCGGTCGCACGCAGGCCGCGGCCAGTCATGGCCCTATGCCAGCGAAGCGCCGGCCCTCAGCTACGGCCACAGCGGCGGCATCCAGTGCGTCGCTTTCGCCCGGTCGGACAGCGGCATCGAGCTGTCCGGCAACGCCAACCGGTGGTGGGACAACGCGGCCGGCATCTATGAGCGCGGCAGCCGGCCCGAATCCGGCAGCGTGCTCAACTTCCGCTCCAACAGCGCCATGCGGCTCGGCCACGTCGCGGTCGTGAACCAGGTGGTGGATTCCCGCACGATCCAGATCGATCACGCCAACTGGGGCGGACCCGGCGCCGTGCGTGGCGGCATCAGCCGGGACATCTCCGTGGTGGACGTCTCGCCCTACAACGACTGGAGCGCGGTGCGCGTCGCCCTGGGCCATTCCACCGAGTACGGCAGCATTTATCCCACGTTCGGCTTCATCTACAATCGGCCCGACCGCGGCCGGATGGTCACGGCCAGCACCGTGGCCGCCCCCGTGCCCGCCCTGAACCCTGCGCCACGGGACTTGCGTGGTTCAGTTCGGGATTCCTTCGACGAAGTGGCCGAAGCGCCAGACAGCGCCGAGCCGTTCCGCCGGGTCAGCTACCGCCATTCCGTCCACCACCGCCATCGCCGTCATTTTTGACGCGGCCGCCACGGCTAGCAAGGCTGGGTCTGCCCAGACCCGCCAAAGGCCTGAGGCCTTTGGCAACCGTTTTATATAAATGGATTCCAAAGGCTCTACCTTTGGCGAAGTCCAGAGGCAGAGCCTCCGGCCTTACTTGCTTGACTGTCAATATCAGGCATGGGCGGCCTGCCGCCCGATCAGCAGCACCGCCGCCAGCCCGACCAGGGCAGCGAACGACATCCAGGCACCGGGCATCGCACGGTCCCCGGAGACGTGGATCAGCCACTCGCACAACGCCGGGGTCAGCCCGCCGACGATAGCTGCCAGGCTGTAGGCCAGCGAGAACCCGGCGGTGCGGACCTCCTCGGGCATGATCTCGGTCAGGTAGACCACCATCGCGCCGTTGTAGCAGCCGTAGATGAAGCTGAGCCAAAGCTCGGCGGCCAGCAGGTGGCCGAAAGAAGGGTTGGCCACTAGCCAGGACAACAGCGGATAGGCGGTGAGGATCACGGCCAGCGTGGTCCCAACCAGGATGGGCCGCCGGCCGATCCGGTCCGACAGCGCGCCGCTGATCGGCAGCCAGAAAAGGTTGGACAGCCCGACGCAGATCGTCACGATCAGGACATCCGCGGCGTCCAGGTGCAGCTGCTCCCGCCCGAAGGTCGGCGTGTAGGCGGTGATGATGTAGAACGTCACGGTGGTCATCACGACCATCATCATGCCCAGGCCCACCACGCGCCACTGGGCCAGCATGGAGCGCAGCACCTGCCAGGCGTCCAGCCGCCGCTTGCGCGCCAGGAACGCCTCGGTTTCCTCCAGCGAGCGGCGGACGAGGAACAGGAACGGGATGATGCCGCAGCCGATGGCCATCGGGATGCGCCAGCCCCAATCCTGCATCCTGACATCGCCGAGCGCCTGGTTCAGCACCACGCCGAGCGAGGCCGCGGCGATCACCGCCACCTGCTGGCTGCCGGATTGCCACGACACGTAGAACCCCTTGCGGCCCGGCGTCGCGATCTCGGACAGGTACACCGATACGCCGCCCAGCTCGACGCCGGCGGAGAAGCCCTGGATCAGCCGGCCCGCCACGATCAGCAACGGCGCGGCCAGGCCGATGCTGGCGTAGCCCGGCACCAGCGCCACGGTCGCCGTGCCGACCGCCATCAGTGCCAGCGTCAGCAGCAGGCCGGCCCGGCGGCCATGCGTGTCGATGTAGGCGCCGAGCACGATGGCGCCCACCGGCCGCATCAGGAACGCCGCACCGAACGTCATCAGGGAGGCCATGAGCGAGAGGTAGTCGCCACTGGCCGAGTCCGCGTGCGGGAAGAACGTCCGGCCGATCGCGGTTGCGAAATATGCGAAGACGAAGAAATCGTACTGTTCCAGGAAATTGCCGCTGGCGACGCGGATGACGCCCATGACCTTGGATTGCCTCCCTGCCGCCATCGCCCGCTCCTGCATTGCGCCAGATCACCGCCCAACGCCGCCGGGTCCACCGGGTTGGCCCGGATGCTTGGCGCACGGCCGGGTTCTGTTAGCTTTCCCGGCAACGAAGCGGGGAACGCCATGATCGACGCCGATGCCTTCCTGGCCGCGCGGGACCTGTTGCTGGCCCACCGCACGGACCTGGACGCCGCCCGCGCCGCGTTCCGCTGGCCGCGCCTGGAGCGGTTCAACTTCGCACTCGACTACTTCGATCGCATGGCGGCCGGCAACGGCGCGGCCGCGCTGCGCTTCATCGGCCCCGGCGGGCAGGATGACGCCGTCTCGTTCGCCGCCCTTTCCGAACGCTCGGACCGGGTCGCCAACCACCTCCGCGAGCTGGGCGTGCGCCGGGGAGACCGGGTGCTGCTGCTGCTCGGCAACGTTCCGGCGCTGTGGGAGGCGATGCTGGCCTGCTGCAAGCTCGGCGCCGTCGTCGTGCCGGCCACCACCATGCTGACCCAGGACGACCTGCGGGACCGCTTCGGCCGCGGCCGCATCCGCCACGCGGTCGTGGCTGCGGACCATGCCGCCCGGGTAGGCGAACTTGGCGAGGGGTTCACCCGCGTCGCGGTCGGCGGC
This sequence comes from uncultured Acetobacteraceae bacterium, assembly GCA_964246185.1. GTDB lineage: Bacteria > Pseudomonadota > Alphaproteobacteria > Acetobacterales > Acetobacteraceae > LMUY01. The sequence goes on along the minus strand of CAXTPP010000006.1, from coordinate 10,053 downwards.
GCGCCCGGCTGGCATCGGTTCGAGGACGGCTACGACGCTTCGCCGCGTTTCGTGCCAGAGGGCGAAACCCTGGCGACCGACCCGTTGCTGCTGTATTTCACCTCCGGCACCACCGCCAAGCCGAAGCTCGTGCTGCACTCGCACCAGAGCTACCCGGCGGGCCACCTCTCGACGATGTACTGGATCGGGCTGCGGCCAGGCGACGTGCACCTCAACGTCTCCTCGCCGGGCTGGGCCAAGCACGCATGGAGCAGCTTCTTCGCACCGTGGCTCGCCGGGGCCACGATCGTCATCCTCAACCAGGCGCGGTTCGATGCGCGCGGCTTGCTGAAGACGCTGGACCAGGCCCGGGTAACGAGCTTCTGCGCCCCGCCCACCGTCTGGCGCATGTTGGTCCAGGAGGATTTGGCCGCCGCGCGCATTCATCTGCGGGAGGCCGTGGCAGCCGGCGAGCCGCTCAACCCGGAGGTGATCGAGCAGGTCCGCCGCGCCTGGGGCGTCACCATCCGGGACGGCTACGGGCAGACGGAGACGACGCTGCAGATCGGCAACACGCCTGGCCTTGTCGGGGCCGTCGGCTCGATGGGCTGGCCGCTGCCTGGCTACGACGTGGCGCTGCTGGACCCGGACGGGACCGAGGCTGAGGAGGGCGAGATCGCGCTGTCCCTGCAGCCCCGCCCGCTGGCGCTGATGGATGGCTACCAGGCCGAGGACGGCAGCCTGCATGGGGTGCAAGGGACGTGGTACCGCACCGGGGACACCGCGCTGCGCAACCCCGACGGCTCGCTGACCTATGTCGGCCGTGCGGACGACGTGTTCAAATCGAGCGGCTACCGCATCAGCCCGTTCGAGCTGGAGAGCGTGCTGATCGAGCACCCGGCGGTGGCGGAGGCCGCCATCGTGCCCTCGCCCGACCCGGAGCGCACGGCGCTGCCCAAGGCGTTCGTGCTGCTGGTGCCGGGCTACGAACCGGACAGGGCGACGGCGGCTGCGATCTTCGCCCATCTCCGCGCCCGGCTGGCGCCCTACAAGCGGGTGCGCCGGCTGGAGTTCGCCGATCTGCCCAAGACGATCAGCGGCAAGATACGCCGGGTCGAGCTGCGGCGGCTGGAAGCGTCCCGGCGGGCGATGGGCGAGCGGGGCGAGGCGGAGTTCCTGGAGGAGGAGATGAACGGCGGGCCGCAGGGCTGAGCGTCCGCGGTTACCCCCTACATCCCGTCCATCGGCGGCATGCTGGCGCCGATGCCGCCCACCGTGGCCTCCGCCGTCACGTCGCCAGCGTGCTCGAAGGTCAGCGTCACCGGGAAATGGTCGCCGGGGTGCAGCGGCTGCTTCAGGTGGACCAGCATGAGATGGTAGCCGCCTGGACTCATGTGGATGGGCGCTTCGGGGGTCACGGCGAGGTCCGGGACCGCCCGCATCTCCATCATCCCATCGGCCATGCTGCTCAAATGCAGTTCGGCAGCACCCGCGACCGGGGTGCTGGCGCCGACCAACCGGTCCGGCGCCGATGCCGTCACGGTGGCGTAGACGGCCGCCGTCTGCCCTCCGGGGATGGTGGCGCGGGACCACGCCTGCGTCACCGTGACAGGGGGTTGCTGCGCCTGGGCGGGAACGGCCAGCCATGCTGCGAGCGCCAGCAGGGTGCAATGTCTCATCATCTAGGACCCGGCTCCTCCGACATACTTGGACAGGTCGGCCGCCATCGCATCTGCGCCCTCGTCCGCCCGGATGATGCCCGCGAAGCGGCCTTGCGGGTCCATGACGTAGAGGATCGAGCTGTGGTCCATCGTGTAGTCGCCCGGATCGGGGCCGGTGCGGTGAGGGGCGTAGTACACGCGGTACTCCTTGGCGACGGCGGCGACCTGCTCGGCGGTGCCGGTCAACCCATCCATTCGGGGGCTGAACGCGGCGGCGTACCGCTGCACGACGGGCGCCGTGTCGCGTGCGGGATCGACGGTGATGAACAGCGGCTGCACCTTGTCCGCGCGGCTGCCCAGCTTGTCCAAGGCGTCCGCCATTTCCGTCAGCGTGGTCGGGCACACGTCGGGGCAGAAGGTGTAGCCGAAATACACCAGCATGTATTTGCCGCGGAAGCTGCGGTCCGTGACGGCGTTGCCAGCGCCATCCGTCAAGGTGAACGGGCCGCCGATGGCCACGGATCGGCTCAGCGGGCCGGACGCGCCGTAGAGCCATGCCGTGACGATGGCCACCGCGGCCAAGGCGGCCAAGCCGATGCCGATGGCCGGGAAAATGCGCCTGACCGGGGGTTTGGCTTGTGTCGGCATGGGGTGGCGGACCTGGCTCAGAACTAGAACCTACTCATGGCTATGCATCCGCCCGCGTCCAAGGGGCTGGTCATGCCCGCACCAGGTTCGACGGCTCGCGCCCGGCCAGCACCGCGTCGATCCCGTCCAGCACGATGGCGCCCATCGCGTCTCGCGTCACGCTGGTGGCGCTGCCGAGATGGGGCAGCAGAACCACGTTCTCCAGCGCTTTATACTCGGGATTGAGCGCCGGTTCGCCCTCGTAAACGTCCAGTCCGGCCGCGGCGACATGTCCGCTGCGCAGCGCGGCGATGAGCGCCGGGTCATGCACCAAGGTGCCGCGCCCGGCGTTGGCGACCACCGCGCCGTGGGGCAGCTTGGCAATACGCTCCGCACCCAGCCAGTGCATGGTGGCCGGCCCGCCCGGCGCGTTGAGCGACAGCAGCTCGCTGGCGGCCAGGAAGCTGTCGTCGTCGCCGTGGAACACCGCGCCGCGCTCCAGCTCCGGCGGCAGGCGGGCCACGTCGCGGTAGTGCACCGTCATCGCCAAGCCCTGCGCCAGGGCGGCCAGCTCCCGCCCGATCCGGCCCATGCCGAAGATGCCGAGGCTGCGGCCGACCACGCCGGCGCCGAGCAGCTGCGTGGGCGCCCAGCCCGTCCATCGGCCCGCGCGGACCAGCCGCTCGCCTTCCCCGGCCCGGCGCGCGGCGGCCAGCAGCAGCAGCAGCGCGCACTCCGCCGTGGCGGTGGACAGCACGTCCGGCGTGTTCACCACGGCGATGCCGCGGGCGCGTGCGGCAGCCACGTCGATGTGGTCGAACCCGACGCTGAACGTGCCGATCACCTTCACCGTGTTCGGCAGGGCGGCGATCACGGGTCCGTCCAGCCGCTCGGCGGGGCAGCACAGCACGGCCTGCGCGCCGGCGGCCATGGCGGCGACCTCGACGCCGGTGCGCGGCGCATCGTCGGCGTTCAGCAGCGCCTGGTAGTCCCGGGCGGCGCGCGCCTCCACCGCGGGCGGCAGGCGGCGGGTGACGAACAGGACAGGCTTGGCCATCGGCTTTTCCTCGCAGCGCCTCCGGCCGCACGCCGGCTCAGGCGGTGAGCAGCGTGGATGCCGTGCTGGCCGTCGGCGTCTGGTAGGCCGCCAGGCTCTGCTGCAACGTATGCTGCAGGTTGTCCAGCACGGATTGCAGGCTGTTGAGCGGCTGCGCCGCGCTGGCGGCGGCAGCGCCCGCGGCGCCGGCCAGGCTCGACTGGCTCAGCAGGCTTTGCAGCCGGTCGGCCAGGTGGCGGACCGCGCCGAACGGCTGAGCGTCCGAGTCGGTGGCGGATGCGGGGCTGGCGACGGTCGCCGGGCTGCTTGGGGCCGTGACGCCGGGCTGCTGCGCGCCCAGCAGGATGGATTGCAGCTGGCTGGCGAAGCCCTGCGCGCCGACAGTGGACGCGGCAGCGCCGCTGGCGCCGGCCGTGCTGCCGCCGGCCCCCAGCACGTCGGACAGCGATCCGAAGCCTTGGGACGCATCCTGGGAAGACCCGGCGCCATGATGGCGATGCCCATGGTGGGGCACTGAGCTGGGAGACGAAACGCTCATCAGGGATGTGGTCACGGAAGCCTCCAATACGTTGCATGACTGTCCTGCAGCCGCCGTGCCAGGTTTCCAGCCGCATTCTCCGCCGTTTCCCTGCTGTTTGAGCCATGATGCCCCCGGCAGGACATGCCGGGTGGGCCGAGCCTGCCGGGCGGGGAGAGCCGTCATTCCGTGAGCGCGGCGGGGTCCCGCAGGAAGTTCAGCAACGCGGTGCCGTGGAAGTGCTCGCGGACGCCTTCCTCGTTTTCCTCATAGATCAGCACGCCCGCTCTCAGCACCGCAGCGTCTCGGGCGGCTGGCTGCACCACGGGATGAATGTCCATCTTGCCGCCTGGATAATCCAGCCAGAGCGCATGCCAATACTGGTATTCCACGACCGGCACTGGGCAGGGCAGGCTGCCCAGCGCCGCGCCGAACGCGTTGCTGAAGCTGCCGCCGACGATGACGACGCGCGGCGGGGCGCACATCGGCGGCGGCGGGGCGGGCTGCAGGATGACTTCCGGCGCCGGGCCGCCCCCGGGCGCGTCGAACAGGTTGGCCAGGTTGGCGATGTCCTGGTCGGTCCCGGGATTGGCGGGGTGCGGCGCCATGCGCCAGGTGAACTGGAACGGGGCGAACCCGCGGCCCGGCAGCTGCCGGTCGAGTCCGGCCATGACGGCCTGCTCGGCCAAGGCGGCGCCTACGGCATTCCAATGCGTGCCGCCCGGCGGATACAGCGCGAACGGGTAAGCGCCGTGGGCCGCCTGCAGCACGGCCACGGTATCGACCGCGTGGACCCCGGCGGCGCGCAGCATGGCCATCCAGTCCGGCACGAACCCGGCGCGGTCCGCCGCCGAGGCCGGACAGTTCCACCCATCCGGCAGAACCTGCGGATACTGCGCCACCTTGGAAGGCGTCAGTACGTATAGGAAAATCTTGCCCCGGCGCTCCACGTCGTCCTGCATCTCCCGGATGGCGGCGGCCCAGCGCATCCCTGCCGGCTGCCATCCTGCGCGGCGGGAACAATATTCCTCGGCGTAGGCCGTCTCGGAGAGCACCTTGCCAGGCCCGACGAGCAGGTTGGGCATGGCGGATTGGCCGAACAGCGAATACTCCACCTGGTTGCGCACCCGCACCGCCAGCGGATAGAGCGGCATCCGGGCGCCGATCACGCGGGCGAACGCGCCCTGGAAGGTTCCCTGCACGGCGGCTTGCAGCGAGAACCGGGCCTTCTGCGCCAGGCTGGCCCCGACCAGGCCGGAGGTCAGCTTCATCCCCTCCGGCCCAGTCAGGTGCAGCGCCACGACGGCGATGTTGCCCATCAGCAGCAGCGCTCCGCCGGCCATGGCGGCAGCCCCCAGGCCGAGCGGCAGCAGGCGCAGGATGCGGCGGATCACCGGGTCAGAACCGGAAGTACAGGAACGGGCGGAACGGGTCGGCCAGCGCCTTGGCCAGCGCGAACACGAACAGCAGGGACAGGCCCAAATCCAGCACAGCCCGGCCGGCGGGGGCGGCCAGCACGGCGCCCTGCGCCCGGTCGAACCCCGGCACGCGCGGCAGGAACGAGATGAGCGCCGCCGCCGCCATGGCCGTCATCATGGCCGGGGTGCGCCACAGCCCGACCACCGCGCCCATGCGGCCCGGCTGCAGCATCGCGCCGGCCATCGCGCCCACCTGGCCCAGCGAGCCCGCGCGGAACAGCACCCACCCGCCCACGGTGACGGCGAAGGTGCCGGCGTTGGCGGCCAGCCGGGGCATCCGGTCCAGCCAGCGCAGCAGGAACAGCCGCTCCAGCACCAGGAACACGCCCTGGTACGCGCCCCAGGCCACGTAAGTCCAGGCCGCGCCATGCCACAGGCCGCTGAGCAGGAAACAGGCCCATAGGTTCACGTAGCATCGCCAGGGCGGCACGCGGTTGCCGCCGAGCGGGATGTACAGATAGTCGCGTATCCAGGTGGACAGCGAGATGTGCCAACGCCGCCAGAACTCGGTGATGCTGCAGGCTATATATGGCTTGTCGAAGTTCTCGCGCAGCCGGAAGCCGAGCATCCGCGCCAGGCCGATCGCCATGTCCGAATAGGCGCTGAAGTCGATGTATATCTGGAAGGTGAAGAACAGCACGCCCCACCAGGCGTCCGCCCAGCCCAGCAGCGCCGGGTCGGCGGCGAAGCTCATGTCCGCGCCCGCAGCCAGGGTGTCGGCCAGGATGGTCTTCTTGACCACGCCCAGCATGAACCGGCGGAAGCCTTCGGCCAGGTCCCCGGCGCGGCTGCGGCCGAACGCGAGCAGTTGGGCTTCCAGCTCGTGGTACTTGATGATCGGCCCGGCCAGCAGCTTGGGGAACAGGAACACATACAGCAGGTAGGTGGCGAAACCCGGCGCGGGGCGGCTGCGGCCGCGGGCGATATCGACCAGGTAGGTGATCTTCTCGAACACGATGAACGACACGCCGATCGGCAGCGCCACCTGGCCGAAATGCCAGGGCGCCCGGCCCGCCGCCACCAGCAGCCGATCCAGGTTGTCCACCGCGAACCCGGTATACTTGTAATAGACCAGCGTGCCGAGGTTGATCAGCACGCCCCCGGCCAGCGCGGCCCGCCCGGCGCTGCCGCCCTGGGCCACCAGCCCAGCCAAGGCGTAGTCGGCCACGCAGGTCGCCAGCACCACGGGCACGAAGGTCGGCTCGCTCCAAAGATAGAAGAACAGGCTGGCCACGAGCAGCAGGATGGCGCGCGCCGGGGCTTGCCGCCGGACCAGCAGGAAGGCGGCGAGGACGATGGGGAAGAACAGGAAGAGGAAAAGCGGCTCGTAGAACAGCATCAGCTCATGCCGGGCTGCCAGCCTTGTGCCCACCCTTGGCCCCAGCCTTGTGCAGCGCGAAGACGCGCAGGTTGTCGGTGAAGTTGTAGTGGTTCTGCACCACCAGCCGTACCTCGCTGATGCTGGGCCGGCCGCGCGCGACGCGGTCGAACCGCTCGAGCGGCACGATGGGCGCCCGCAGCGTCGCCAGCGAGAGCCGGATGTCGGCGAACCCGCAGCCCTGCGCCGCGCGCCAGATGCGGTGCACGTCGATGTCGTTCTCGATCACGTCGAACTCGCGCATCTCGTGCTGGGCGTCCGGCGTGGCGGAGTGGCGCGGGCCAGGCTCATGGAACACGGCGATGCCGCCGGGCCGCAGCACGCGCGCCATCTCCGCCAGCGTGGCATCCTGGTCCAGCACATGGTGGAATGCGTCGAATGAGACGATGCGGTCCACGCTGGCGTCTTCGGCGGGCAGCCGCACGCTGTCGAAGCGGCGGAACTCCACCCGCAGCTCGTCCGCCAGCGGGTCCCGCGCCAGCCAGCGCCGGGCGAGGTCCAGCACGCGGTCCGACACGTCCACGCCCAGCATGTCCGCGCCCATGGTGGCGAGGCAGCGGCTCAGCCAACCGGTGCCGCAGCCGAAATCCAGCACGCGGACGCCCGGCGCGAGCGCCAGGTGCTGCAGCACGAGCGACAGCCCGATCAGCCGCGACTGCGAGTCCTCGCTGCCCTGGAACGGGCGGCGGAACAGCGACGCTTCCTCCTGCTCGCGGACGAAGTAGGCATCGGCGCGGGCGACGTGCTCCGCCGCGGTGTGGCGGGCCATGAGGTCGGCGACGCTGACCGGGTTGGCCGTCGCCATGGCCCGCACCACCTCGCCCGCCTGGTCGGGCAGACGGAACACGGGCATGTAGTACAGGCGCCGCAACGCTGGGATTTTCGCCAACCGGCGGAGAAGGGACGGCAGGGGAGCCTCGCTTACGGGTTTTCTTCACGGCTCCCTTAGACCCGGCGGCAAATCGGGTAAACTCGGGCGCGACGCAGGGCAGTCGAGTGGCCGTTTCCAGCAGGCAGGGCGCGGCCATCCACCCGGAAGGGCCAACTTTTACAAGCGGGGCGTCCCCTTCACCCCTATTATGAACAAGTGTCCAGAGGACGACCGTCCTCTGGCGGGGTTCGGGGCAGAGCCCCGATCTGGCTTAACAGGAGTGCCGGATGTCCGAGGTCATCACCAAGAAGCCTGCGTCCAAGCCCGGCCGCACCCGCGGCGCCAGCAACCGGGACAGCCTGGTCGGCACCGTCACCTTCGAGCCCAAGCGCCAGCCGGCCAAGCCGCCGGGCAAGCCCTTGCGCGTGGTGAGCGATTACGAGCCGGCAGGCGACCAGCCCACCGCCATCCGCGAGCTGTGGGCGGGCGTGCAGGCGGCCGAGCGGGACCAGGTGCTGCTGGGCGTCACCGGCTCCGGCAAGACGTTCACCATGGCCAAGCTGATCGAGCACGCGCAGCGCCCGACGCTGATCCTGGCGCCGAACAAGACCCTGGCCGCGCAGCTGTACGGCGAGATGAAGCAGTTCTTCCCGGACAACGCCGTCGAGTACTTCGTCAGCTACTACGACTACTACCAGCCGGAAGCCTACGTGCCGCGCACCGACACGTACATCGAGAAGGACAGCCAGATCAACGAGGCGATCGACCGGATGCGTCACGCCGCGACCCAGAGCCTGCTGGAGCGCAACGACGTGGTGATCGTGGCCTCGGTGTCCTGCATCTACGGCATCGGCTCGGTCGAGACCTACTCGCGCATGGTGGTCAAGCTGGAGATCGGCGGCCGCATCGAGCGCGACAAGCTGGCCCGCGCCCTGGCCGAGCAGCAGTACCGCCGCAACGACGTGGCGTTCCAGCGCGGCACGTTCCGTTTGCGCGGGGAAACCGTCGATGTCTTTCCGTCGCACTACGAGGACCGCGCCTGGCGCATCAGCCTGTTCGGCGACGAGATCGAGGCGATCAGCGAGTTCGACCCGCTGACCGGCGAGGTCACGGGCCAGCTGAACGAGGTGCACATTTACGCCAACAGCCACTACGTGACGCCGCGGCCGACGCTGACCCAGGCCATCGCGGACATCAAGGTCGAGCTGAAGGCCCAGTTGGCGAAGTTCACCGCCGAGGGCAAGCTGCTGGAGGCGGAGCGGCTGCAGCAGCGCACCACCTTCGATATCGAGATGATCGAGACCACCGGCAGCTGCAAGTCGATCGAGAACTACAGCCGCTTCCTCTCGGGCCGCAAGCCGGGCGAGCCGCCGCCCACCCTGTTCGAGTACCTGCCCGAGAACGCCATGCTGATCGTGGACGAGAGCCACGTGACGGTGCCGCAGATCGGCGGCATGGAGCGGGGCGACCATGCGCGCAAGTCCGTGCTGGCCGAGTTCGGCTTCCGCCTGCCGAGCTGCATCGACAACCGGCCGCTGAAGTTCGAGGAGTGGGAGCATTTCCGGCCGCAGACGCTGTTCGTCAGCGCAACGCCGGGTCCGTGGGAGCTGGAGCGGGTGCAGGGCGTGTTCGCCGAGCAGGTGATCCGCCCCACCGGCCTGATCGACCCGGTGACCGAGATCCGCCCCGTCGAGCATCAGGTGGACGACCTGCTGCACGAGATCCAGCTGGTGAAGGGCCGCGGCGCGCGCACGCTGGTGACGACGCTGACCAAGCGGATGGCGGAGGACCTGACCGACTACCTGACGGAGAACGGCATCAAGGTGCGCTACCTGCACAGCGACGTGGACACGCTGGAGCGCATCGAGATCATCCGCGACCTGCGCCTGGGCGTGTTCGACGTGCTGGTGGGCATCAACCTGCTGCGCGAGGGCCTGGACATCCCGGAATGCGCCCTGGTGGCGATCCTGGACGCGGACAAGGAGGGTTTCTTGCGGTCGCAGACCAGCTTGACGCAGACCATCGGGCGGGCGGCGCGCAACGTGGACGGCCGGGTGGTGCTGTATGCGGACGTGATGACGGACAGCCTGCGCAACGCGCTGGAGGAGACGGCGCGGCGGCGCACGAAGCAGGAGGCCTGGAACACCGCGCACGGCATCACGCCCACCAGCGTGCGCAAGCACATCGGCGAGGCGCTGAGCAGCGTGTTCGAGCAGGACTACGTGACGGTGGCGCCGGTGAAGGACGCGGGCGTCACCAACATGGTGGGCAAGGACTTGGCCCATTCGATCGGGGATTTGGAGAAGCGGATGCGCACGGCGGCGGCCGACCTGGAGTTCGAGGAGGCGGCGCGGCTGCGCGACGAGATCAAGCGGCTGGAGGCGCTGTCGCTGGGCCTGGCGCCGCCGCCGGCGGCGCAGCGGATCGGGGCGAAGCGGGACCGCACGCCGGAGCCGTTGGGGCCAGGGGGCGGCGGGTATGACCC
>CAXTPP010000005.1:0-51642 GCA_964246185.1 uncultured Acetobacteraceae bacterium | reverse complement strand
GCTGAACACCACCAGCCCGCCCGCGCCCCGCAGCCGGTGCGCGGCCAGCGCCGGGATCAGCGACACCCCCTCCCCCGCCGCCACCATGTGGTGCAGCAGCTCCAGCCCCGTCGCGTGGCGCTGCCCCGGGTGGGACGACAGGCGGGACGACAGGCCGCACGCCGCCAGCACCTGGTCCCGCAGGCAGTGGCCGTCATCCAGCGTCAGCAGCAGGCCCGGCGGCGGCGGCCAGTCGGACGGCATGTCCGGCGCGTGCATCAGCAGCAGCGGCTCGATGAACAGGTCGAACCGCTCCAGCGTCGGGTCGGCCGGGGGCGTGCAGACCAGCGCCGCGTCCAGCTCGCCCTCGCGCAGCAGGCGGGACAGGTCGGCGGTGCGCGCTTCCGTGAACAGCAGCCGCAGCGCGGGCAGCGCCGTGCGGATCGGGCCGATGGCGTGCGGGAACAGGTATGGCCCGAGCGTCGGGATCACGCCCAGGCGGAACGGCCCGGCGTCCACGTCCACCTCGCGCGACAACGACGCGAGAGAGAGCAGGTCCCGCGCCGCGGTCACCAGGTCCGCCGCGCGCCGGGCGAACTCCGCGCCGTTCTCCGTCAGCCGCGTGCCGGCCGGCCGCCGCTCGAACAGGGCGAACCCGAGATAACGCTCCAGCTTGCGCACCTGCCCGCTCAAGGCCGGCTGCGACACGCCGCAAGCCTCCGCCGCCCGGCCGAAATGGCCATGCCGCGCGACGGCGCCGACATACTCCAGGTCCCGCAGCGACAAGCCGGCCAGGCTCATAAGCATCCCCTATCGTGCTGAGACGGACAATATACTGGCGCGATGGCCGGCGGGGGCAGAATGTCGCAGGCGGCGTCCAGAAGGGCGTCAGCCAGCACCCAAAGGGAGCACACGATGTTTTTGCGCATTGACAAGCTGCAAGTCGAGATGCCGCTGCCCGACGAGGCGGACCCCTCTGCCGCCGCCGCCGTCAACGAGCTGATGGGCGGCCGCTTCGGCGAGCTGACGACCCTCAACACCTACATGTTCCAGAGCTTCAACTTCAAGCAGCGCGACAAGCTGCGGCCGTTCTACGCCCTGATCGCCAACATCGCCACCGAGGAGCTGGGCCACATCGAACTGGTCGGGGCCGCGGTCAACGGCCTGCTCAACGGCGCGCAGCCCAAGGGCGACATCACCAAGGGCGACGCCACCTTCGCCCACATGTTCACCCACGCCGCCGGCAACGGGCCGAACTACCACATCAACGGCTCCCACGGCGTGATGGCGTGCAACGCCCTGGGCCAGCCCTGGCGCGGCGACTTCGTGTTCAACAGCGGCAACCTGGTGCTGGACCTGCTGCACAACTTCTTCCTCGAGAACGGCGCCCGCACCGTCAAGCTGCGCGTCTACGAGATGACCAAGAATCCGGCGGCCCGCCACATGCTCGGCTACCTGTTCACCCGCGGCGGCGTCCATGCCCACGCCTACGCGCTGGCGCTGGAGAAGCTCACCGGCGTCGACATGAAGAAGATGCTGCCGATCCCGAACATCGAGGGCGTGGACATCCCGGAAAGCCACCCCTTCCTGGCCGAGGGCATGCACCGCCGGCTGTACCGCTTCAGCCCGGACGACTACAAAGAGATCGGCGCGATCTGGCAGGGCGACTCGCTCGACGGCTCCGGCCCGCTGGAGGTGATGGACGGCCCGCCCACCGGCGGCCCGCAGTACCAGCAGGAGGGCGTCGCCTCCGCCTTCATCCCGGACTACCACCCGGAGGAAATCCTCGAGATCGCCCAGAAGCTCTACGCCAAGGCGCGCTAACGCTAACGCTTACCCCAACGCCTCGCCTTAACCTCGCTTCTCCCTCTCCCGCTTGCGGGAGAGGGTCGGGGTGAGGGGAGCCACCCGCGCAACAGGGCGCACGGCCTCCCCCTCAAGCCAGGCAAACCGAGCGGAAATCACGATGGCACTGGCCTGGTGGCAGCAAGGCGTCGTCTATCAAGTCTATCCGCGCTCGTTCCAGGACACCGACGGCGACGGCGTGGGAGACCTCACCGGCATCCTCCGCCGGCTCGACCACCTCGCCTGGCTCGGCGTGGACGCCCTCTGGCTCTCGCCGGTGTTTCCCTCGCCGATGGCCGATTTCGGCTACGATGTCAGCGACTACCGCGGCATCGACCCGCTGTTCGGCGCCCTGGCCGACATGGACGCGCTGATCGCGGCAGCCCACGCGCACGGCCTCAAGCTCATCCTGGACTACGTGCCGAACCACACCTCGGACCAGCACCCCTGGTTCATCGAGAGCCGCAGCGACGTCAAGCGGGACTGGTACCTGTGGCGGGACGCAGCGCCCGGCGGCGGGCCGCCCAACAACTGGCTCAGCCATTTCGGCGGCCCCGCCTGGACCCGGGAAGCGCCCGGCGGCCAATATTACTGCCACTCCTTCCTGCCCGCACAGCCGGACCTGAACTGGCGCAACCCGGCGGTCCGCGCCGCCATGCATGACGTGCTGCGCTTCTGGCTGGACCGCGGCGTGGACGGCTTCCGCGTGGACGTCATGTGGCTGATGGTCAAGGACGACCAGTTCCGCGACAACCCACCCAACCCGTCAGCCCCTCCCGGCCGCCCGTTCGACGCGCTGCTGCCGCGCTGGACCCCCGACCGGCCGGAGGTGCAGCAGGTCGTGGCGGAGATGCGGGCGGTGCTGGACGAGTACGCGGACCGCGTGCTGATCGGCGAGATCTACCTGCCGGTGGACCGGCTGGTCGCCTATTACGGCGAAGGCGGACGCGGCGCGCACCTGCCGTTCAACTTCCACCTGCTGCAGCTGCCCGAGTGGACTGCTGCCGCCATCGCGGAGCTGGTCCGACGCTACGAGGCAGCGCTGCCGCCCGGCGGCTGGCCCAGCTGGGTGCTCGGCAACCACGACCGCCCCCGCATCGCCAGCCGGGTCGGCGCGGCGCAGGCCCGGGTCGCGGCGCTGCTGCTGCTGACGCTGCGCGGCACCCCCACGCTCTACATGGGCGACGAGCTGGGCATGGTGGACACCGCAATCCCCGCATCCGAGGCGCAGGACCCGGCGGAGCTGCGCGAACCCGGCCGCGGACTGGGGCGCGACCCGGTGCGCACCCCGTTCCCGTGGCAGCCCGGACCCGGCGGCGGCTTCACCACCGGCAAGCCGTGGCTCCGGCTGGGCCGGGACGTGTCGTTGGCCGAGCAGCGGAAGGACGCCGGGTCGATGGCGCACTGGCACCGCGAGCTGCTGGCGCTGCGCCGGTCGCACGCCGCGCTGACCGCCGGGTCGATCGAGGAGGTGAGCGCGGACGGCGACGTGCTGCGCTACCGGCGCTGCCATCCGGCGGGCGACCTGGTCATCCTGGCGAACACCGGGCACGCGCCGGCCCGGGTGAAGGCGGCCCCAGGCGCGGTCGTGGCGTCCACCCACGCCGGACGAGTGGGCGAGCAGGTGCAGGACGGCTCGACGCTGCTGCCTGACGAGGCGGTGATCCTGCGCCCGGTTGCCGTCCCGCCTGCAAAGGGCGCAGGCTCAGCCTAAGCCGGCCGGCTTAGGCCGCGACGCCGGCGCAGGGGACCATACGATGCGCCTTGCCATGCTTGCCACGCTGTCTCTTCTGCTCGCTCCGGCCGCCATGGCGCAGACGCGCTATCCGCCGCTCAATCCCGCTGCCATGACGGCGGCGCAGAAGTCCATGTACGACGCCATCATGGCCGGCCCGCGCCACTCCATCGAGGGGCCGTTCAACGCCTGGCTGCGCAGCCCCGAGCTGGGCGAGCGGCTGCAGCGCGTCGGCGAGTACCTGCGGTTCGACACCAGCATCCCGCACAAGCTGAACGAGTTCGCCATCCTGATCACGGGAGCGGAGTGGCGATGCGGGCTGGAGTGGTATCTTCACTACCCGCTCGCCATCAAGGCCGGGCTGGAGCCGTCCGTCGCGGCGGCTGTGCAAGACGGAAGCCGGCCCGACGGGATGACCGCGGACGAGACGACCGTGTACGACTTCGCGACGCAGCTGCACCGTCAGCACCAGGTCAGCGACGCGGTGTACCGGGACGCGCTGGCCCGTTTCGGCGAGCAGGGCATCACGGACCTGATCGCGGTGCTCGGGTATTACAACACGGTGTCGATGACGCTGAACGTGGCCCAGGTGCAGGCCCCCACGGATGCCGGCAAGATATTTCCGGCGTTGCCGCAGGCTTTGCAATGAGGCCGACATCCAGACTGAGCGACCAGGCCGGGCGCTCGGTCGCTTAGGCCCGCAGCCGGATCACGCCTTGCGCCTACGCGCCACCTGCACCGGTGCAACCACGGGTGCCGCGTCCCGCCGGGCGAAGCAGATCGCCTGGAACACCAGCCATCCCGCCGGGCCGAAGAAGAAGGTGAGCGGCAGCACCGGCAGCAGCAGGATGCGGGGCAGCCGGTCGTCCAGGAAGCGTTCGGCGATCATCACGCCGACCAGCAGGTCGAAGGCCAGGTAATGCAGCCAGCCTGCCAGCAGCAACGGCGGCTGGCGGAACAGCGCGGCCACGCCGGCCAGCGAGGCGAAGTCGCCTGCGCCGCCCCAGTGCGTCACCAGCAGCACCACGTAGGCGCTGGCCAGCAGCAGCGGCACCAGGCTGCCGCAGAAGCGTTCCAGCGCGCGCCGCCAGCCGAAGACCGCGGCCAGCACCAGCACGATCCAGGCGACCACCGCGCCGAAGTTGGCGATGCGGAATACCGCCTCCAGCGCGTTCACCGGGCGGCCTTGAGGAACCCCACCAGGCGCTCGGCCTCCGCCACGATGGGGTCGGCGATGGCGGCGGCGCGCTCCGCCCCTTCGGCCAGGCGGCGGTCGATGGCGGCGGGGTCGGCCAGCCAGCGCCGGGTCTCGGCGGCGATGGGGGCCAGGCGGTCGATCAGCAGGGCGGCCAGGGCCTCCTTGAACACGCCGAAGCCGTGGCCGCCGTGCTTGCGCAGCACGCTGGCCGCATCGGTGTCGGACAGGGCGGCGTAGATCGCGACCAGGTTGCGCGCCTCCGGCCGGTCCTCCAGGCCGCGCGGGTCCTCCGGCAGCGGCGGGGAGTCGGTCTTGGCGCGGCGGATCTTCAGGGCGATGGCGTCGGCGTCGTCCGTCAGGTTGATGCGGCTCTGGTCGGAGGCGTCGGACTTGCTCATCTTCTTCGCGCCGTCGCGCAGGCTCATGACGCGCGCGGCCGGGCCGAGGATCAGCGGCTCGATCATGGGGAAGAACTCGACGCCGTAGTCGTGGTTGAACTTCTGGCCGATGTCGTTGGCCAGCTCCAGGTGCTGCCGCTGGTCGTCGCCCACCGGGACGCGGGTCGCGTGGTAGGCGTGGATGTCCGCCGCCATCAGGTTCGGGTACACATACAGCCCGGCGGAGACGTTCTCGCGGTCCTTGCCGGCCTTGTCCTTGAACTGCGTCATGCGGTTCAGCCAGCCGAGCCGGGCCACGCAGTTGAACAGCCAGGCCAGCCGGGCGTGGGCGGGCACCGCCGATTGGTGGAACAGGACGGGCCGCTCGCTGATGCCGGCCGCCATATAGGTCGCGGCGGCCTCGCGGGTGGCCGCGGCGAGGCCCGCCGGGTCCTGCCAGGTGGTGATGGCGTGCAGGTCCACGACGCAGAAGATGCACTCGTGCGCGTCCTGCAGCGCCACCCAGTTGCGGATGGCGCCGAGGTAGTTGCCGAGGTGCGGGACGCCGGTGGGCTGGATGCCGGAGAAGATGCGCTGCATGGCGCAACTTCCCCGGCGGGGGCTAGCGGGTCAAGGCTGCTTCCATCTGGCTGCCTCCGCCCATGCCGGCCATCTCGCGGGCGACAGCGCGGTCGTGCTCCGCCTGGTCGGCTTGGGCGGCGGCCGGGCTCCAGCGTCCGCGCATGATGAACACGCTGGCCACGAAGAACAGGATGGCTCCGGTGCAAATCCAGTACCAGGTCTGCCACTGACCCGGCGCGTTTGCGGCGGCCTGCTGGATGACGCCTAATTGCGCTATTAGGGCGGCGCTCGGCGCGGTGTGGTTGGCCTGCGCCTGGCCGTAGGCTGCCAGCCACGGGCCGGACTCGATCAGCGGCGTCACCGAGTTGATGACATAGGGGATGGCCACGAAAGCGGCCGTGACCACCAGGCGCTGAATCCAGCCCCAGATGGCGAGGCCGGTGCCGGTGAGCGCCGGGTTATGCGCTTCCACCGTCTCGGTGAAGCTGGCCATCCAGCAGGTGTAGGCGGACGCGACCAGCACCGACTGGACGCAGCTCAGGGCCACCAGCGTACCCCAAGCCGGCGCCTGCCCGGCCTGCAACAGGAACGCGACGGTGACGGCGGCCCCGCCCAGCCCGCCGATCAGCATGAACGGCTTGCGCACGCCCAGCCTGTCGGACAGCAGGCCCGAGGCGATCAGCGCCACGGCGTTGCACGCCCAGGTCCAGTTGAACAGCGCGTTGGCCTGCGACAGCGAGTAGTGGAAGACGGTGACGAGGTAGATCGTGCCGAACGCCACCGCCGTGTAGTAGAACAGCAGCAGCACGGACACGCCGAGCGCCGAACCGATGACGTCCAGGTGCATCAGCTGGCGGAACGGCGCGTTGAGGTTCACGTTGACGATGCCGCGCGCCCGCGCCTCGACCAGCGCCCGGTCCTTCATGCTGACCATGATCTGGTCGCGCAAGGCGGGCGCAAGCTCGCGCAGGAAGATGAACGCGATGACGAACATGACTAGGCCGACTGTGCCGCAGATGTAGAACTGGCTCTGCCAGGTTTGAAAAACCGGCAGCGTCAGCGTCGTGACCAGGCTGACCATGAGGCTGCCGAGCACCGGGCCGATGGTCCAGAAACCCATGGCGGTGGCGCGGCCCACCTGCGGGGAGAAGTCCCGGATGAGCGCCGGCGTCGTGACCAGGATCACGCCCTCGACCACCGCGAGGCACGAGGCCAGCACGCCATAGGTGAACTTGTCCGGCGCGTAGGGGACGGCGAGCGTGAGCAGGCCCACGATCAGCAGCCCGAACACCACGAGGTTTGAGCGGCCGAAACGGTCGCTCAGCCCGGCAAGCAAGGACGCGAACGCCCCGGCCAGGTTGCCGATGGCGAAGATGGCGACCAGGTAGTTGAACGGCATCTGGAAGTGCTGGAGCATCAGGGTGGCGACGCCGCCGCCGACGTACAGCTCGTAATAGAGCGACACGGTGATCGCGACGACCAGGAACAGGTAGGCGCGCCGGATGCCCTCGGCCGGGTAGTGCGGCAGCTCGCGCCGGTGCAGCCACGAAGGCCCATCGGAAATACCTGCAACAGCCGACATAGACAACTCCCTTTGCGTCTCAGCGCGTTGGACAGGACGCTAGTTGGTGCATCAATGCGCGGTCAAGCGGGACGACGGCCCCTGAGCCGGCCGGACAGCTCTTCGATGCCGAATGCGCCCAGGGCCAGCCCGGCAAAGGCGTAGGCCAGCATTCCCGCGCCGATCAGCGCCGCCAGCCCCGCCCAGCGCACGCCATGGGCCATGGCCGCCGGGTCGAACGCATGGCGCTGCAGCAGCCACAAGGTTCCAGCCATCGCCACGGCAGCCAGGCCGATGCGGGGCAGCCGCAGCCGCAGCCGCGCATCCGGCGCGAGATGGCCGCGCCGGTGCAGCATGACGGCCAGTGCGCCCGCGTTGAAGGCGGCGGCGAGGCTGGTCGCCAGCGCGGGGCCGACGTGCTGCAGCGGGATGAACAGGGCAAGGTTCAATGCGAAGTTCAGCACCAGCGTGATCATGCCGATGCGCACCGGCACCGCCGTGTCGCCCCGCGCGAAGAACGCCGGCGCCAATACCTTCACCAGCACGAAGAACGGCAGCCCGAGCGCGTAGGCCGCCAGCGACTGGGACGCGAGCAGGGCGGAGTGCTGCGTGAACGCCCCGCGCTCGAACAGCACCATCAGGATGGGATACCCGGCCACGATCAGCGCCAGCGCCGCCGGCACCGTCAGCGCCAGCGCGAACTCCAGCGCCCGGTTGAGCGTGGCGACCGCCGCCGCCGGGTCCGGCCCGCGCACCTGGCGGGACAGCAGCGGCAGCAGCGCCGTGCCCACCGCCGCGCCGATGGTGCCGAGCGGCAGCTGGTTCACCCGGTCCGCGTAGTACAGCAGCGAGATGGCGCCCGGCGGCAGCAGGCTGCTGACGATCACGTCCACCGCCTGGTTCAGCTGCATGGCCGACGCGCCGACCAGACCCGGCCCCATGCGCCGCAGCAGGATGCGCATGGCGGGCGTCAGCCGCGGGCGCGGGATGGCCAGCTTCATGCCAGCCCGCCGCGTCGCCCACACCAGCAACGCCAGCTGCGCCACCCCGGCCGTGGACACGCCCCAGGCCAGCGCGTGGCCCACCGTGGGCACGTAGCGGGTCAGCGCCAGCATGGCCGCGATGGAGCACACGTTGTACAGCATCGGCGCGGCGGCGGCGGCGGCGAACCGGTTCAGCCCGTTCAGCACGCCGGACAGCAGCGCGGCCAGGCAGATCAGGATCAGGTAGGGGAAGGTGATCCGCGCCAGGTCGACCGTCAGCGCGAACTTGCCCGGCACGTCGCTGAAGCCTGGCGCCAGCACCCGCATGATGGAGGGCATGAAGATCTCGCCCAGCACCGTCAGCCCCAGCAGCCAGAACGCCAGCACGCTGATCGCCTGCTGGGCGAAGTCCTTGGCCGCCTCGTGGCCCTCCGCCGCGAGCAGGCCGGTGAACTCGGGCACGAAGGCCGCATTGAACGCGCCCTCGCCGAACAGGCGGCGGA
Source organism: uncultured Acetobacteraceae bacterium (assembly GCA_964246185.1). Classification (GTDB taxonomy): domain Bacteria; phylum Pseudomonadota; class Alphaproteobacteria; order Acetobacterales; family Acetobacteraceae; genus LMUY01. The sequence continues at coordinate 42,879 of CAXTPP010000005.1, read as the reverse complement.
ACATGTTGGGCAGCTTGTTGGCGACGAAGAACGCGTCCGCCACGCCCGCCGTGCCGGCGAGGGCGGCGATCAGGATGTCGCGCGCGAAGCCGAGCAGGCGGGACCCCATGGTCCAGCCGCCGACGGTGAGGATGCCGCGGAGCATGGCGCGTGCTTAGCCTTGCCGGCGGCAGCGGGGAACTGGGGTGTTCATTCCTCGCCGCCAGGACGGTCAAGCAGCTCGGCCATGGCCCCCAGCACGTCCGCCTTGCCAGCAAGAGTCGCCGCCACTGCCGTGATGATGGGGCAAGGCACGCCGGGCGCACGAGCCAGCAGTGCGGGAGCCGCCGCCATGCCTTCCACGGCTGCACCGATGGTTTGGCGCGCCGCCGCCGGAGAATCGCCACCGCCGATGGCAAGGCCCAAACGGTAGTTGCGGCTTGCCATGCCGGAGCAGGTCAGCACCAGGTCTCCCAGCCCGCTCAGCCCGGCCGCCGTCTCCGCCTGTCCGCCCAGGTGGACGGCGAGCCGGCCGATCTCCGCCAGGCCGCGGGTGACCAGGGCGGCGCGGGCGTTCTCTCCCAGGCCAGCCCCGATGGCGATGCCGGCGGCGATGGCGACGACGTTCTTCGCCGCCCCGCCCACCTGCGCGCCCACCGGGTCGGCACTGCCGTACAGCCGGTAGGCGCGGGTGCCGAGCAGGGCGATGAGTGCGTGGCGCAACGCCGGGTCGGACGCGGCCAGCACGGCGGCGGCGGGCAGGCCACGGGCGAGTTCGTGCGCGAAGGTGGGGCCGGTCAGGATCGCGGTCCGGGCGCTGGGGCGCTCAGCGGCGGCGATCTCGGCCGGCAGAAGATGGCTGCCCGCTTCCAGGCCCTTCATGCACAGCACCAACGGCGCGGCCGGCAACGGCAAGGCCAACGCCGCCCGCAGGTGCTGGACCGGCACGGCCAGCAGCACGGCATCCGCTTCGGCCGGAATGTCCGCCGTGACCGTGACGGCGGACGGCAGCTCGATGCCGGGCAACCGTGCGCTTTGGCGGTTGACCGCGATCGGGGCGGGGTTGCGCGCCCAGAGCGTCACCTGATGGCCGGTGCGGGCGCAATGGACCGCCAAGGCCGTGCCCCACGCGCCGGCGCCGACGACGAGGATGGTCAGCTGCGGGTCTCAGCCTGCCACATCGACGCGAAAGCTCTCGATCACCGTGTTGGCCAGCAGCCTGCGCGCCATCTCCTCGCCCGCCGCCCTGGCTCGTCCCGCATCGGTCTCCGCCGTCTCGACCTCGATCACCTTGCCCGCCCGCACCTCGCCGACGCCGGCGAAGCCGAGGTTGCCCAGCGCGTGGCCGATCGCGCGGCCCTGCGGGTCCAGGACGCCGTCCTTCAGCATGACGGTGACCACCACCTTCACTGCACCGCCTCCGGACCCTTCACGTCCCGCGGCCCGGCCTCGGGCAGGATGCCCAGGCGGCGCGCCACTTCCTGGTAGGCCTCCTCCACCCGGCCGAGGTCGCGGCGGAAGCGGTCCTTGTCCATCTTCTCGTTGGTCTTGCTGTCCCACAGGCGGCAATTGTCCGGGCTGATCTCGTCGGCGAGCACGATGCGCATGTCCTCATCCTCCCACAGCCGGCCATATTCCAGCTTGAAGTCCACCAGCGTGATGCCGACGCCGAGGAACAGGCCGGACAGGAAATCGTTCACCCGCAGGGTCAGCGCCATGATGTCGTCCATGTCGGCGGTGTTGGCCCAGCCGAACGCGGTGATGTGCTCCTCCGCCACCATCGGGTCGTTCAGCGCGTCGTTCTTGTAGTAGTACTCGATGATCGAGCGCGGCAGCCGCGTGCCTTCCGGGATGCCCAGCCGGGTGGACAGCGACCCGGCGGCGACGTTGCGGACCACCACCTCCAGCGGGATGATCTCCACCTCGCGGATCAGCTGCTCGCGCATGTTCAGGCGGCGGACGAAGTGGGTGGGCACGCCGATCTCGCCCAATCGGGTCATCAGGTACTCGCTGATGCGGTTGTTCAGCACGCCCTTGCCGGTGATGGTGCCCTTCTTGGCGCCGTTGCCGGCGGTCGCGTCGTCCTTGAAATACTGCACCAGCGTGCCCGGCTCCGGCCCCTCGAAGAGCACCTTGGCCTTGCCCTCATATAGCTGCCGACGGCGCGCCATGTACCGTATCCCCGCATTGAACGCGCCGTATAGCAGGGGGGCGGCGGGGCTGCCACCCAGCCGGGTCGGGCCAGGAAGTCGGGCCAGGAAGTCAGGCCAGGCGCACGGGAGCGAACTCGGCCACGCCCGCAGCGCCGGGGGCGAACAGCCATTCGGGGGCTCCCGCGTCCGGCAACCCCAGCAACGAGGCGCAGGCGGTGCCGAACCCGGCCGCCGGCCGCACGCTCAGCGCCGCCTCCCGCGGGGCGTCCGCATCGGCCAGCAGCAATGGCCACTCCGCCCAATCCGGCGGGCTCGGCGGGGCAGCGGCCTGGAAGCGAGGCAGGTGGCGGGCGACCCGGGGACTCGCCGGGTCATCGGGGTCGTGCGCGGTCACCATGTGCAGGCCCGGCGCGAGCGCGCTGGCGAGCAGCCGCCCGGCCTCGTCGTTGCGGACGAACCAGACGGCGGCGCGGTCCGCCAGGACGAGGTTGAAGCTGCGGTAGCCGGCGCCGTCCAGCCGCATGACCGCCTCCGCTGCGGCCGCAGCCGTCCCATGCTTGAGGGCGAGCAGCGGCAACTCGCCCCGGCTGCGCTTGCCGGGCGCCGGGCCGAGGCTGCCGGTCCGGTTCAGCACGGCGGCCACGACCCCGGCCTGGTTCACGCCCATCCAGGTGCCGCCGCCGGTGCGGTCCCGCCCTGCCACCACGCGGGGTTGGGCGGGCCAATGGGCGGCTGGGGCGTCCCAGGCGCGGTCCAGCCGTTCGTCCCGGTTGGCGGCGAGCAGCAGCGGCCAGGCATGGCCTGGCCGGTGCAAGGTAATGACGGTGCACACGGGGCCGCAGCATGGCCCCGCCGGCAAGCCGTTACCAGCCGTTGCGCCCGTTCTGCCGAGGTCGGCGCTTGGCGGCGGGCTTGCAGAGCAGCTCGGGTTTCAGCCGACCGGTCTTCATGCTAACCGGCGACGGCCAGGGACGCCGGACCGCTGCGCGCTGCGTCACCGTTCAAGGTTGTTTGAAGGACCCGACGTGGAGCGCCGCATCAGCTCACCCAATCGCCGGCAGGCTGCGATCTTAGGCCTGTGCGCGAGGCTCTTACGCCGCATCAGCCCGGTCGCGTCATCGAACATAGGCGGACTCGTGGCTCGGACGATCGGCCCATGGCTTCCGGCTTCCCGCGTCGCTCTCGACAACCTGGCTTTTGCGATGCCCGAGCTGAGCCTCGCGTCACGGAAAAGGGTGGTGCGGGGGGTCTGGGACAACCTCGGCCGGACTGCGGCCGAGCTTCCCCACCTCAAGGCGCTGCAACGAACGGCTGTCGGGCCTGGATGGCAATGCGACGACGACTCCACCCTCACGTGGCTGAAGCACCGGGGCGGCCCAGCGATCTTGTTCACGGGGCACCTCGCGAACTGGGAGATAGGGTTTCCCGTCGCCGCTTCCCTCGGGCTGGACGTGTCGTGGTTCTATCGCCGTGCGTCGAACCTCCTCGTCGACCAGGTGATCCAGGGGTTGAGGCGCGATGCCGTGGGCCGCGAGCTGCAGATGTTCCCGAAAGGGGCGAGCGGGGCAAAAGCCGCGTTCAAGCATCTGCGAAACGGCGGGCTGCTTGGCATGCTTGTCGACCAGAAGCTGAACGAGGGCATCGCGGTTCCGCTCTTCGGCAGGCTGGCGATGACGGCGACGGCGCCAGCCGCCTTCGCGCTGCGGTTCGGCTGCCCCGTGATACCGATCCATGTCGTCAGGCTCGGCCCGGCGCGCTTCCGGGTCATCTGCGAGCCTCCGATCCAGCATCCCGCGACCGGAGACGGCCAGACCGACATCCACGAGCTGACGACGACCATCAACGAGACGCTGGAGCGCTGGATACGGGACCAGCCAGCGTCCTGGCTGTGGCTTCACCGGAGATGGCCGAAACAGCCTCCCAAGGCTGAGCATCGAGCGGACCCGGCTACGTCAGGGCGCTGCGCCGAAGCCCGCCTCAGGCATCCTTGACCCGGTCGAGACGGCGGAACGCGATGCGGCACAGGCCGATCCGCCGCTTCTTGAAGCCCACGATGGATGTCCGGAAGTAGTTCTCGAAGAATGGATACAGATCACGCGTTGAAGCCTGACATTCCAGTTCCGGCCTGCGGGCCTTCAGCCGCCTGAACCACTCGTTGAGCGTCATGATGTAGTCGTCTGTCCCTGTCGTCATGTGGACAGGCTCGAGCGTTGACCGTGAAGCCTCGAAGATTTCGGACATGAACGGCAGGTCCGACTCGGGAAACACGTCCAACGGCACGATCTCGTTCGCGTAATGGCGGTCGATGTCGGCCCAGTAGATCGTTTGAAGCGACAGCATCCCGCCGGCGGACAACCAGCGCGCGGCCTTTTGGAAGAAATTCCGGTAGATCTGGACACGCTGGCCCTGATCCATCCCAGGCTGGGCGAAATGCTCGAAAGCGCCGATGCTTACGATGGCGTCGAAGGGCTGATCGGCCTCGAAGGTCTCGTAGCTCGTCAGGCGGACGCTCGCTCTCGGCAGCTGCAAACCCTTGACGAAGTCGAACTGGTCCTCGCTCAGGGTCAGACCCGTCACGTGCAGAGCATTCCTTTGATGGATCGCCGTTCGGAGCAGCGCTCCCCATCCGCACCCGATGTCCAGCACGCGGCTGCCCTGCCCGACGCGTGCGGCATCCAGATGGTAGTTGATCTTGTTTACCTGCGCTTCCTCGAGCGAAGTGGCGCGCTTTCCGGCCATTTCCCAGCATGCAGCGCTGTAGACAAGCAGATTATCCAAGAACAGCGAGTAGACGCTACGCCCTATGTCATAGTGGTATGTGATGGCGCTTTGCGACGCGCCAGAAAGAACTGGCCCCTTGATTGCTTCGGCTTCAATCCTGCCCTTATCTTCACATGACATTCGCATCCGCGCCCTCATGACCCTGGCAGCAATCCATGGGCTATCCTTGGATGGATGCGACAGCTCAAAAAGGTCTGATAAAGACTTGACCGAAATGCGACAAGGGCGGCGGCGTCATGGCACGGGGCCAAGGCCTCGCTGGCAAGCCGTCGCCAGCCATCAGCCCGCGGTGCAGCAGCCGGAGGCAGTTGGCAATGCATCCGTGGCAGGTCGGGCATCGCCGGCGCAGCAAGCGTGTGTCTGGCTGGCGGTGCGAACCGAGCCGAGATCAGCCTTGTCGCCATAGACCGTGCTTTCGCCCGTGGTGAGGAAGGTCTCCCAGGCCAGGCCCTGCGGGTCCGTGATCCAGGCCTTCTCCGACCGGGCGTAGCAGCAGGTCGTGGCCCCTTGCTCGCTGACCGGACGGTCGGCCTGCCGCAGCCGGACGTACACCTCCTGCAGCTCCTCCTGCGTCTCGACCTGGATGCCGGCGTGGTCGAGGCCGGACTTGCCGCCGCGGGTCGAGATGGCGAAGTTAAGGCTCGGATCGTCCAGCATCCATTTGGCGTAGTCCGCCTTCGTGACAGCCGGCTCGGCAGCGAACATCGTCGAGTAGAACCGGACCGACCGAGCCAGGTCATCGACCGAGACGTGCAGGTGCAGGCGCTTCATGCTGATTTCCTCCGGGCGCGGGCGGCATCCGCCGCCGGGGTTGCAGGCACGCGAGCTGGCGTGCAGCCGGGCGTCGTCCCGCACGCGCTGCTGCAGCAATTCTCGGTCAGGTAGGCGACCACGCCGTTCATGGCGCCGAAATCCGCCGCATAGATGAGCTGCCGGCTGAGTCGCCGCTGACCTACCAGTGCGGCGCGCAGCAGGTGCTGCAGATGGAACGTCAACGATGAGGGCGGCACGCCCAGCCGCTCGGCGATGACGCCGGCGGGCAGGCCACCGGGTCCGGCTTCGACCAGCAGCCGATAGATCGCAAGCCGGTTCTCATGGGCCAGCGCACTGAGCGCACCGACTGCTTGCTTCGCCTCCATGACCACGCTCCGATAATACGACTAAAATCAAAGTGACGGTCTTGGGCCGAACTGTCAACGATATTTTGTGGAAACGCGAAGGATGCGTTCGACCAGATTGCCTTGGCGTCGCAGGCGACGGCCGCCCCCCTCAACCGCGGTGCGGCGGCCGCGTTCCTTCGCAGCAACGGAGGAACCGCGATGACGCAGCAGATACCTTTGACCAAGGCGGACAAAGCTGGGGTCGAACGCGATGGCGGCGTGCTCGAAGTGACGCCGGACCTCGCCACCAAGCGGCTGTTGCTCGTCAACGTCGTGCTGTTCGGCCTGCCTGGCGCCAAGGACCGCGAGTGGGTGCTGATCGACGCCGGCCTGCCCGGCATGGCGGGCACGATCACCGCCGCGGCTGCCGCCCGCTTCGGCGTCGGCGTGCGGCCCGGCGCCATCGTGATGACGCACGGGCATTTCGACCATTTCGGGTCGCTGGAAGCCCTGGCCGAGCAGTGGGACGTGCCGGTGTACGCCCACCCGCACGAGCATCCCTACCTCAACGGCCAGGCTGCCTACCCGCCTCCTGACCCGGCGGTCGGCGGCGGGCTCATGTCCGCGCTGTCCCCGCTCTACCCGCGCGGCCCGGTGGATGTGGCGGCCCGGCTGCGGGCGCTGCCGGAGGATGGCTCCTTGCCGCTGATGCCGGGCTGGCGCTGGCTGCACACGCCGGGCCACGCGGTCGGGCATTGCTCGTTCTGGCGGGAGGCGGACCGGGCGCTGGTCGCTGGCGACGCAGTGATCACCACGGCGCAGGAATCCGCCTACTCCGTGGCGGCGCAGTCGCCCGAGCTGCACGGCCCGCCGATGTACTACACCCAGGACTGGCCCAGCGCCGGACGCTCCACCGCCACGCTGGCTGCGCTCGAACCCGAGGTGCTGGTCACGGGCCATGGCACGCCCATGCGGGGAGCCGCGATGCGGGCCGCCCTGCACCGGCTGGCGGACGAGTTCGACCAGGTGGCGCACCCGCCGCACGCCAAGTATGCCGACCATCCGCTGCACGCCGAGGACGGCAGCGCATACGTCAAAGCTGGCCGAGGCCAGGCTCGGCGCTGACAGTCGCCTACGGCACGGCGTCCGGCCCGAACACGCGGGCGAACACGTGGTCCACGGCGCGTAGGTGCATGGCCGGGTCCATCGCTGCGTGCAGGGCAGCCTGGGTGATGCGGCCAGCCACGTCCGGGTCCGCCAGCAGGTTCTCGCGGAAGCCGCGGCCGCCGGCCTGGCCCAGTCCCTGCCACGTCGCCATCGCGTTGCGCTGCACGACGCGGTAGGCGTCCTCCCGGCTCATGCCGGCCCGGGTGAGCGCCAGCAGCACCTCGCCGCTGTGCACCACGCCGCCCAGGCTTTCGAGGTTGGCCGCCATCTGCTCGGGGTACACCACCAGCGTCTCCATCATGCCCGCCAAGCGGTGCAGCGCGAAGTCCAGCGTCGCCGTCGCGTCCGGGCCGATGGCACGCTCCACGCTGCTGTGGCTGATGTCCCGCTCGTGCCACAGCGCCACGTTCTCCAGCGCGGGAAGCGCTGCGGCGCGCACCAGGCGGGCCAGGCCGGTCAGGTTCTCGCTCAACACCGGGTTGCGCTTGTGCGGCATGGCGCTGCTGCCCTTCTGCCCGGCGTGGAAGAACTCCTCCGCCTCCCGCACCTCGCTGCGTTGCAGGTGGCGCACCTCGATGGCCAGCCGCTCCACCCCGCTCGCGACCACCGCCAGGGTGCAGAAGAACTGCGCGTGCCGGTCCCGCGCGATCACCTGGGTCGAGACCGGCTCCACCTGCAGGCCGAGGGCGCGGGCCACGTGCTCCTCCACCGCCGGGTCGAGATGGGCGAAGGTGCCGACCGGGCCGGAGATGGCGCACACCGCGACCTCGGCCCGTGCCGCCGCCAGCCGCGCCCGGTCCCGCGCGAACTCGGCGTAGTGCCCGGCGAGCTTGAGGCCGAACGAGGTGGGCTCGGCGTGGATGCCGTGGCTGCGGCCGATGGTGAGGGTGCGCTTGTGCTCGTGGGCGCGGCGCTTGAGGGCTGCCAGCACCCGGTCCAGCCCGGCCAGCAGCAGGTCCGCCGCCTGGGTCAGCTGCAGGGACAGGCAGGTGTCGAGCACGTCGCTGCTGGTCATGCCCTGGTGGACGAAGCGGCTGTCCTCGCCGATGCCCCCAGCCAGCCAGGTGAGAAACGCGATCACGTCGTGCCGCGTCTCCGCCTCGATGGCGTCGATGCGGTCGAGGTCGGCCTGGCCCATGGCGGCCAGCATCGGCTCGCCGCGGGCGCGGATGGTGCGGGCGGCCTCGGCGGGGATGCCGCCGAGTTCGGCCATGGCGTCGGCGGCGGCGGCCTCGATGGCGAACCAGAGGCGGTAGCGGTTCACGGGCGCCCAGATGGCGGCCATTTCCGGGCGGGTGTAACGCGGGACCATGGGCGACTTCCTCCAGGCGGGCCTCCAGGCGGACGTTCCAGCGCAGCTGGCCGCCCTGGCGCAGGTGCTGGTTATCGACCTGGTGCTGGCCGGGGACAACGCGGTGGTGGTGGGCATGGCGGTGGCCGGGCTGCCGGGACGCCAGAAACGGACGGCGATCCTGGGCGGCATCGCCGGGGCGGCGGTCATCCGCATCGGGCTGGCGCTAGTGGCGCGGCGCTTGCTGGCGGTGGTGGGGCTGCTGCTGGCGGGCGGGCTGCTGCTGCTGTGGGTGTGCTGGCGCATGTACCGGGAGCTGCGGCCCCGGCCGCGCCACGCCGGGTCCGTGGCCGCGCCGAAGTCGCTGCGGGCGGCGATGCTGCAGATCCTGCTGGCCGACCTGTCGATGAGCCTGGACAACGTGCTGGCGGTGGCCGGGGCGGCGAACGGGCATGCGGGCGTGCTGGTGGCCGGGCTGGCGGTGTCGGTGGCGCTGATGGCGGTGGCCGCGACGCTGATCGCGCGGCTGCTGGAACGCTATCGCTGGATCGCGTGGGTGGGGTTGCTGGTGGTGCTGTTCGTGGCGTGCAAGCTGGTGTGGGAGGGCGGGGCGGACGTGCTGCACCACCTGCCGGCGTGGGGCATGGGACACCTTGTGATTTTTACACGATTATCAATCGAGAAGAGCAAAATCATGGACATTTCCATTTCTCAAGTGTTCAACACGGTGTTGAGAACACTGAAATGATGCGTCTTCTATATTCAATTTCTCACGTTCTCGCTTTTGGACGGCGCCTTGACCATGGCGGTGCGATCTCCTCGGTTTTGTCTGGCGGCGTTCGTCCAAAAGGCTCTGTTTCCATACTTCACTGGGACGGGGGACCCGGCACCGAGATCGATGACGAATACCCATCTTTGGCGGCGTGGGCCAAGTCGGCGGAGGAGGAGACCGCGGAGCGGATCAGCATGGGACAGGACGAGCCCAGCTAGCCGCTCGCCCTCACTCCTGAGGCTGGATCGCCCTACGTCGCAGCAACCGCCTCGCGCCTCCCCGCGAGCGCCCCAACCAGCCGGCCCATGGTGAAGCAGTCGATGTACGCCCCATCGCGGAAGGCGTTGGCGATCAGCCGCCCCTCCACCACGAAGCCGAACCGGCGATACAGCGCCAGCGCCGGGGCGTTGTCGCAGTTGACCTCCAACTCAAGACGCAGCAGCCCGAGCCAGTTGTCCGCCGCATCCGCCAGCGCCGCCATCAGCGCCGTGCCGATGCCGCGGCCCGCGTGGGCGTCGTGCACCATGATGCCGATCTGCCCGCAATGGCCCCGCCGCCCGCCCAACCGGCTCAGGCTTGCGGTGCCCGCCACGATCCCACCGCACTCGGCGGCGATGAAGATGTCGTTCTTTGGAAACGCCTCGAGCCATTTGCGGCCCGTTTCGACCGAAGGGAACGGCAGCGCCAGCGTTCCGTGGCGGATTCCGGGCAGGCTGCGCATGGCCACGATCGACTCTGAGTCATCCAGCCGGACGGCGCGGATGACGAATGGGGCAGGTTGCGGGTGCGTCACGATCCTTTCCTCTGAACGGCCGGGAGAAGGATGCTGCGAAAGCCCCGTTCCACCAGCGGGGCCTTTGCGATGGTGCGGTGGTCAGCGCAGTCGCGTCGGCAGCCCGTCCTGTCGGATGGTCATGCGAAGCACGATGCGGTGATGGGCGCGGGACATGCTGCGATCCTGCGGGACAACTGCGTGGCAAAGCAAAACGAAAACGCGCTTCCGGATGCAACGCTTCCATGCAGCCGGCGCAACCCGCCCGGCGTTTGCCACCCCACCGGCGGCGCGGCTACGCTGCCGGCCAACGAGGGAGATGAACCATGCACCCAGAAACCATGGCGGTCCACGCCGGCTGGCGGCGGGACGAGGGCACGGGCGCCGTCGCGGTGCCGATCTACCAGACCACCGCCTTCCAGTTCGACAGCTCCGACCATGCCGCGAACCTGTTCGCGCTGAAGGAACTGGGCAACATCTACACCCGCATCATGAACCCCACCACGGACGCGCTGGAGAAGCGCGTGGCCGCCATGGAGGGCGGGTCGGGCGCGCTGGCCGTCGCCTCGGGCCAGGCGGCGAGCGCGCTGGCGGTGCAGAACCTGGCCAAGGCGGGCGACAACGTCGTCTCCTCCACCGACCTCTACGGCGGCACCTGGAACCTGTTCGCCAACACGATGAAGGACCAGGGCATCGAGGTCCGCTTCGTGGACCCGGAGGACCCGCAGGCCTTCCTGCGCGCGACCGACGAGCGCACCCGGGCGTGGTACGCCGAAACCCTGCCCAACCCGAAGCTGCGCGCCTTCCCGATCGCGGAGGTGGCGGCGCTCGGCGCACCGCTCGGCATCCCGCTCATCATGGACAACACCGCCGCCCCCATGCTGGTGCGCCCGTTCGACCATGGCGCCGCGATCATCGTGTACTCCGCCACCAAGTACCTGGGCGGCCACGGCACCGCGATCGCCGGGGTGATCGTGGACGGCGGCCGGTTCGACTGGGCGGCGCACCCGGCGCGGCAGCCGGGCCTGAACACGCCCGACCCGTCCTACCACGGCGCGGTGTGGAGCGAGGCCGCCAAGCCGCTCGGCCCGATCGCCTACATCCTGAAGGCACGGGTGACGCTGCTGCGGGACCTCGGCCCGGCGATCAGCCCGTTCAACGCCTGGTTGGTGCTGCAAGGCATGGAGACGCTGCCGTTGCGCATGAAGCGCCACTGCGAGACGGCGCTCACCGTGGCCGACTGGCTTGCCCGCCGCCCTGAGGTGGCCCGCGTGATCCACCCGGCGCACATGGCCGGGCGCGAGGCCGAGCTGACCCGGCGCTACCTGCCGAACGGCATGGGCGGCCTGCTCGGTTTCGAGCTGCATGGGGGCGCTGCGGCGGGCCGGCGGTTCATCGACGCGCTGCGGCTGTTCTACCACGTCGCCAACATCGGCGACGCCCGCTCGCTCGCCATCCATCCGGCCAGCACGACGCACTCGCAACTGGCCGAAGGCGACCAGATGAAGAGCGGCGTGTCGCCGGGCTACGTGCGGCTGTCGATCGGGCTGGAACACCCGGACGATCTGCTGGCCGATCTGGACCAGGCTTTGGAAGCGTCCAGCTTGAAGGCGGCGGCGGAGTGAGATTTATTTAGGATGAGTTACCAACAAAGGCGGATTTGGTATGTCTCAGACTAAGCAATCGAGCGTAAAAGTCAAAGATGCCATTGCTATTGCCAAATCCTACTTGACCGACGTTTTCTCGGATGAAGGCATCGACAAAATCGGGCTTGAGGAGGTTTCCTATGATGACGAAAACCAACAATGGTTTATCACGGTAGGGTTCTCGAGGCTGTGGGATCAAGCGGAAGTCGATCGCGTTGAGGCAGAAAGCGGCAAATGGTCTACTCGCTATCAGGAGCTTATGGACTTGAAAAAAAGAACTTACAAGATCGTGGTTGTTTCTGCTGCGGGTGGCAGAGTCGTGAAGATGGAAAACCGTCCAGTGTGAGGCATGCAAATCCTTCTCGATGCAAACCTTCTTGTGTTGTACGTTGCCGGTTGCACAGACGTGAATATCACTGCGGCGCATAAGAGATTACATTCGGCATATGATGTAGCAGATTTCAGGTTATTGCGGCGCACAGTCTCCAGCCACGACGGGCTGGTGCTCACGCCCAACACGATGACAGAGACGTCAAACCTCCTGGCGCAAATCTCTGGCCAGTATAAAATTGATTTGCGCCGTGGGCTACAGGACATGGCTGCTATCGGTATGGAAATCCCCATTAAGAGCGCCGATGCGCTCAACGATCCAGACTACCTCCGACTTGGCCTGACAGATGCTGCGATCCTGACTGTGCTCAGTGACCAAGTGGCCCTGCTCACGGCGGATTTGGACCTCTACTTGGCTGCACTCAAGCGCGGTCACCATGCGGCGAACTTCAGACATCTCAGAGAGGCAAGCTGATATACTCGGCATCCCTGGCCCTTCCACCGGCTTTGGAGGATAACGCCCGCAGAGGAGCCACGCCATGACCCCCTGGTCGCCCGTATCCTGGCGCAACCACCCCGTTCGCCAGCAGCCCGCCTACCCGGACCCGGCGGCCCTCGCCGCCGTCGAGGAGCGGCTGCACGGCTATCCGCCGCTGGTGTTCGCCGGCGAGGCGCGGCGGCTTAAGACGGCGCTGGCGCTCGCGTCGGAAGGCAAGGCGTTCGTGCTGCAGGGCGGGGACTGCGCCGAAAGCTTCAACGAGTTCAACGCCGTCACCATCCGCGACACCTTTCGCGTGCTGCTGCAGATGGCCGTCGTGCTCACCTTCGGCGCCGGGGTGCCGGTGGTGAAGCTGGGGCGCATGGCCGGGCAGTACGCCAAGCCGCGCTCAGCGGACACCGAGACGGTGGACGGCGCCACCCTGCCCTCCTACCGCGGCGACACCATCAACGGCCCGGCGTTCACCGCCGCCGACCGCACGCCGGACCCGCAGCGGATGGAGACCGGGTACTTCCATTCCGCCAGCACGCTCAACCTGCTGCGCGCCTTCGCCAGCGGCGGCTACGCGGACCTGCACGAGGTGCACCGCTGGAACCTGTCGTTCGCCGCCCGCTCCCCGCTGGCCAACCGCTACGGCGAGATCGCCGGCCGCATCGACGAGACGCTGCGCTTCATGGCCGCCTGCGGCATGACCAGCGTCACCACGCCCCACATCCGCGAGACCGAGTTCTACACCAGCCACGAGGCGCTGCTGCTGCCCTACGAGCAGGCGCTCACCCGCATCGATTCCACCAGCGGCGACTGGTACGCCTGCTCCGCCCACTTCCTCTGGATCGGCGACCGCACCCGGCAGCCGGACGGCGCGCACGTCGAGTTCCTGCGCGGCGTGCGCAACCCGGTCGGCATCAAGGTCGGCCCCACCACCAGCGCGGCCGACCTGCTCCGGCTGATCGAAACCCTGAACCCGGCCGACGAGCCCGGCCGCATCACGCTGATCAGCCGCATGGGCGCCGAGCACGTGGCCGGCAAGCTGCCGCCGCTGCTGCGTGCCGTGCAGGCGGAGGGGCGCCGGGTGCTGTGGCTGTGCGACCCGATGCACGGCAACACCGTCAGCACGGCCGCCAAGGTCAAGACGCGCTCGTTCGACGCCATCCTCAAGGAAGTGCGCGGCTTCTTTGACGCGCACGAAGCGGAGGGCACCTGGGCCGGCGGCGTGCACGTTGAGATGACGGGCCGCGAGGTGACGGAATGCGTGGGCGGCGCGCACCGGCTGACGGAGGCCGACCTGCACGCGCGCTATGAGACGTTCTGCGACCCGCGGCTTAATGCGGAGCAGTCGCTGGAGCTTGCCTTCCTGGTCGCCGAGGAACTGAAGAGCCGCCGCACGCCACGCGCCGTGCCCGCAGTCGCCGCCCAGTGAAGTAGTGGCATGACGCTCACCGAGGATATCGGCCGCCGCACGGACGCCTACTTCAACCGCACGCGGGACATCGTGGCCAGGTTCGGCGACAAGCGCGTGACCTACGCGGTGTTCCTGCGCCGCCCCGTGGTCTCCGCCCCCCGCCTGATGCTGGACTGGCTGACGGCGGTCGCGGCCGAGCAAGGCTTCCCGCTCGAGCTGGACGTGACGCACCCGGAAGGCGCCTGGGTCGGCGCCGGCGAGCCGCTGGCGTACGTCACCGGGTCGTTCCAGCACCTGTCCAACTGCGAGACGCTGTTCCTGCAGAAGCTGGGCGCTGCCTGCGTGGCGGCGCACAACGCCTACCAGATGTGCTGCGTCCTGCCCCGCGTGCGCTTCATCGCCATGGACGCGCGGCACTGCGCCGGGGCGGAGATGCAGGACATCATGGGATACGCCGCCAGCGTCGGCGGCGCGGCGGCGCAGCGCGAGGGCGCACGCGGCTTCGTCGGCGCTTCCACCGAACTCACGGCGCACTGGTTCGGCCAGGCTCACGGCCTGGGCACCATGCCGCACTCGCTGATCGGCTACGCCGGGTCCACCGTGCGGGCGGCGGAGATGTTCGTCGAGACCTTCCCCGGGGAAACGCTGACTGTGCTGACGGATTACTTCGGCCGCGAGGTCACCGACGGCCTGGCGGCCTGCCGGCGCTTTCCGGAGATGGCCGCGGCGGGGGAACTGTCCGTGCGTCTGGACACGCATGGCGGCCGCTTCCTCGAAGGGCTGGACCCGGCGGAGAGCTACGCCGTGCTGGAGCGGCACGCCCCCGGCGCGATCCGCCGCCAGCGCAGCGAGATCGAGCTGCGCTACCTGGTCGGCACCGGCGTCTCCGCCGCTGCTATCTGGCGCACGCGGGAGACGCTCGACGACGCCGGTTTCCCGGCCGTGCAGATCGTGGCCTCCTCCGGCTTCGACGTGGACAAGTGCCGCGTCATGGCGGACTGCCAGGCGCCGGTCGACACGATCGGCACCGGCAGCCACTTGCCCGACCATTGGGGCGAGACCTACGCCACCGCCGACATCGTGGACTACGACGGCGAGGCGCGGGTGAAGGTCGGCCGCGAGTTCCTGCTCCGCAACGCCCGCTCATGAGCGACCTGTTCGCCCCGCCCGGCGGCTGGCGCGTCCGCATCCTGGACCTGTCCGGCGCATCGGACGACAAGCTGGTGGAGGAGATCGGCGGCTTCCCGACGCTGATGCAGGCCAACGCCTTCGCTCGCGCCTACGTGCGCGACAGCGTGGACCGTTGCCGCGGCCCGGGCCTGACGGCAAGGCAGGTGCTGGATGCGTGGTTCGCGTTCGGCGAAGACGTAGAGGTGACAGACAACCCGCAAGGCGCCTGGCGCAGCGCCACCGAGCTGAAGGACTTCGCCGAGCGCCCAGCCAGCGAGGAGGAGCGCGACTGGCGCGCCCTGGACCCGCGCACGGACGCCGGCAACGGCCTCGAGGACGAAGAATGAAGCTGCGGTTCGCCCCCTCCCCGACCGGCTTGCTGCACGTGGGCAACGTCCGCGCGGCGCTCGCCAACTACCTGCTCGCCCGGCGGCACGGCGCGCAGTTCCTGCTGCGCTTCGACGACACGGACACCGACCGCAACCGGCCGGAATTCGTGGCTGCCATCGAGCAGGACCTGCACTGGCTCGGCATCGAGTGGAGCGAGAGCTTCCACCAGTCCGCCCGCCTGGATGACTACGCCGCCGCCGCCCGCAAGCTGGAGGCGTCCGGCCGGCTCTATCCATGCTTCGAGAGCGAGGCCGAGCTGCAGGCCAAGCGCGACCAGCGCCAGCGCCGCCACCTGCCGCCCACGTACGATCGCGCCATGCTCAAGCTCACCCCGGAGCAGCGCGCCAACGCCGAGGCTGGCGGCAAGACCCCCTACTGGCGCTTCCGGCTGTCGGACGGCGCGGTCGCCTGGCACGACCTGGTGCTGGGGGACAAGCAGGTCCGCCTCAACACCCTTTCCGACCCGGTGCTGGTGCGCGCCGACGGCACGCCGCTTTATACCTTCACCTCCGTCGTGGACGACCTGGCGACCGGGATCACCCACATCGTCCGCGGCGAGGACCACGTCACCAACACGGCCGTTCAGCTGGACATCTGGTCGGCGCTGGGCGGCAACCCGCGCCGGGTCTCGTTCGCGCACCTGCCGCTGCTGATCGCCGACGACGGCGGCAAGCTGTCCAAGCGCACCGGGTCGCTGTCGCTGCGCAGCCTGCGGCAGGACGGGATAGAGCCGTCGGCCGTCACGTCCTACCTGGCCCGCCTCGGCACTTCCGAGGACCCGGTGCCGTGCGGCATGGATCAACTGGCCGCCGGGTTCGCGCTGGGCCAGTTCTCCCACAACTCGCCGAAGTTCGACGTGCGGCAGCTGCTGGCGATGAACCGCCGGGTGTTGCACGGGCTGCCGTTCGAGGCGGTGCAGGGCCGCCTGCCCGCCGGCGCCACGCCCGTGTTCTGGGACGCGGTGCGCGGCAACCTGGACATGCTGGCGGAGGCGCGCGGCTGGTGGGACGTGGTGGCCGGAGACATCGTGCCGCCGGTGATCGAGGAGGATGCGCCATACCTGCGGGACGCCCTCGCCGCCTTGCCGCCGGACCCGTGGGCGGGGGACGTGTGGGACGCCTGGACGGGCGCGCTCAAGGCCGCCACGGGCCGCAAGGGCCGCGCCCTGTTCCATCCGCTGCGCCTGGCGCTCACGGGCGAGGAGCGCGGGCCGGAGATGCGCGGGCTGCTGCCGCTGATCGGACGCGCCAGGACAGCGGAGCGGCTGCGGGTGGCCCAAACCTAGTGCTCTGACGCATTGTGAGGGTTCAGCATGTGCCAGAGCACTAGCTTGATTTGGTGGGCCGACTCAGCCAGCGCGATGAAGTGCGCGTTGGCATCGGACCACTAGTGGCCGTGCTGACGGTGGCGGACCCGGTGGACGCCACCCGCATCATCCAGACGGCGCTGACGCCGGTGTTCCTGCTGTCGGGCATCGGCACTTTGCTCAACGTGTTCAACCAGCGCCTGGCCCGGGTCGCGGACCACACCTCGCACGTCGCAGATCTGCTGGCCGCGGCCGACGACGTCGCACAGCGGGCCAAGCTGCTGCGCCACTACGTCCGCCTGATCCGACGCCGCTCCGCGTTGGACGCCTCCGTGGTGCTCGGGGCGCTGGCGGGCGGGGCGACGTGCGCAGCCGCCTTCGCCCTGTTCCTGGTCTCGATCCGGGACTCGACGGGCAGCGTGGTTGAGTTGTGGCTGTTCGGCTCCGCGCTGGGCTGCACCATTGCGGCATTGATGGCGTTCCTGGTGGACACGGTGCTGGGATGGCATGGGCTGCGGGTCGACGGGCCGCCGCCGAAGCCATGAGGGACAGCCCCCGGGCTGGATCACCCTGGCTGTGCAAAGAATGTGGCTGGCGGGTTCGGTTGGGGCGAGGCGGCGCCGCGTCGCTCGATGCTTGCCTGGACCAGCTGCCATCGACTGCACGAAAACGTGTTGAGCGCTGTTACACTTCGTTTTACGATACTCTTCGCCAGTGTGCCGCGGAGCGCCGGATGACCAGTGATCTCCCTGTTCGAATGGCGGTCGTGATCCCGTTCACGGCGTGCTTGAGCGTCGGCAACCACTTCACTGCGGCGGACCGGATGGAACTGCTGCGCTGGCAGGCGCAGGAGGCGAAGGACATGCGGCTGGCCATCCATCGCCGGCTTGAGAGCGATCCGCCGGAAGTGGGCGAGTTCGCCAGCATCTATCCTTCCGGCAGGCCTTGGGCGGCCTGGGGCGCCGTGCGCCAGGGCCGGGACATCAGCGTTTGGCGCAGCCGGGACGGCCGCGACATCGGCCGGTTCCCGACCATGACGGAGGCGCTGAAAGCCGTCAGCGAGCGGCCGGAGCCACGGCTGCGGCGCTAACCACCGTGCCCTGCCGCTGCGATTGCCCAGCTTGAGATTGCCCAGCTTGAGATTGCCCGGCTGCGGCCTCGCGGGCCTGCGGCTCGGGCCGCCAGTCCCGGAAGAAGGCGTAGCCGATCTCGCCTGCGAGCAGGATCAGGTCGCGTTGCAGCGCGTCCAGGAACTCGTGCAGCCCGTCGGTTATCAGCTGCCGCACGGAGTTGCCCGAAAGCGCCGCCCGCACCTCCTCGATGCGCTCCAGCGCCGCCACGGTGCCCCGCATGTTGTAGCGGCTGCGCAGCTGCATCAGGTGCCACTCGACCTGGCTGACGCACAGGGTGACGCTGCGGGGGAAGGAGCGGTCGGACAGCAGGAACGCCACCACGTCCTCCGGCTCGAACCCTGCCGGCGCCACCCGGCGGAACGCATGGTATCCGGCGGCGGCGCGCAGCACGCCGCTCCACTGGATCAATTCGGACAGCCGCCGCTCCTCGCCGCCCTGGATGTGCAGCAGGTGGTACTTGATGTCCAGCAGCCGGGTGGTCTGGTCGGCCCGCTCGATCAGCCGGCCCAGCATGTAGAAGTTCCAGCCCTGGTCGCGGAAGAACGTGCCTTCCGTGATGCCGGTATGGGCCTGCACGCCCTCCTTGAGCCGGGCGCAGAGCCGGGTCAGGTGGTCGCCCTCCAGCTCCTCCGGCCGGATCGCCATGACATCGCGGTGGAACACGTTCATGTGCATCCACATCTCGGTGCTGATCAGCGGGCGCAGGCTGCGGGCGTTGGTGCGCGCCGCCTCCATGGACGCCGGGACCGAGGTCGGGTTGCTGCGGTGCAGCAGGTAGAACCGCTTGATGCCCTGCGGCTCCAGCGACGCGCCGGTCTTCAGGTAGCGGCCCTCGTCGGCGTTGATGCGCAGCAGCGCGCCCCAGGCCTCGTCTTCCCGGCCGGGGCTCTCGAACGTCTGGGTGACGTCGATCAGGCGGGCCAGGTTCTCGATGCGCTCCACGTAGCGCGCCATCCAGAACAGCCCTTCGGCATAGCGGGCGAGCAGCTCGGTGTCCTTGCCGCGGCCGCTCATTCGTCCACCAGCACCCAGGTGTCCTTCGAGCCGCCGCCCTGGGAGGAGTTGACGATCAGGCTGCCCTCCTTCATGGCGACCCGCGACAGCCCCCCTGGCAGCACCCAGGTGTCCCGCCCGGTGATGGCGAAGGGACGCAGGTCCAGGTGGCGCGGCCGCAGCCCGCTGCTGGTGAGCGTCGGCGCCACCGAGAGGTCGATGAGCGGCTGGCTGATCCAGTTGGCCGGGTCGGCGACCAGGGCGGCGCGGGCCGTCTCCAGCTCGGCGGCGGAGGCGCGCGGGCCGATGGTGATGCCGTAGCCGCCGGACTCGCCGACCGGCTTGACCACCAGGTCGGCCAGGTTGGCGAGCGTGAAGGCCAGCCCCTCCGGCTCGCCGCAGATGTGCGTCTCGATGTTGGGCAGGATCGCGTCCTCGCCCAGGTAGAACCTGATGATCCGCGGCATGTAGGCGTACACCGCCTTGTCGTCCGCCACCCCGGTGCCAACCGCGTTGGCCAGGCTGACGTTGCCGGCCCGCCAGGCGCCGATCAGGCCGGGCACGCCCAGCAGGCTGTCCGGGCGGAACACGGTCGGGTCCAGGAAGTCGTCGCCGATGCGGCGGTAGATGGTGTGCACGGGGCGCAGGCCGCCGGTGGTGCGCATGAACACGCGGTCCTGCTCGACCAGCAGGTCGGCCCCTTCCACCAGCGGCACGCCCATCTCGCGGGCAAGGAAGACGTGCTCGAAATAGGCCGCGTTGTAGATGCCGGGCGACAGCAGGGCGATCTGCGGGTCCGCCACGCTGGCGGGGGCGATCTCCCCCATGGCGGCGCGCAGCCGGTGGCCGTAGTCATCCACCGGGTGCAGCCGCATGCCGGCCATCAGGTCGGGGAAGGTGCGGCGCATCAGGTGGCGGTTCTCCACCACGTAGGAGACCCCGGAGGGGGTGCGGGCGTTGTCCTCCAGCACGCAGAACGTGCCGTGGCGGTCCCGCACGATATCGACGCCACAGATATGGACATAGGTGCCGAACGGGACGGGGAAGCCCTGCATCTCCGGACGATAGTTGGCGTTGCCCAGCACCAGCGGCGCCGGCACCACCTGCGCCTTGAGGATGCGGCGCTCGTGGTAGATGTCTGCCAGGAAGCAGTTCAGCGCGCGGACCCGCTGCTTCACCCCCGCCTCGATGTGCCGCCACTCGGCGGCCGTGATGATCCGCGGCAGGCAGTCGAACGGCAGGATGCGATCGATCGCCTCGGCTTCGGAGTACACCGTGAAAGTGATGCCGAGGTTGATCAGGTCGTGCTCCGCCCCGGCCGCGCGGGTGCGCAGCGCTTCCAGGCCGATGGAGGACACGCGGCTGCGGATGCGGTCGATGGCGCCGCTGTCCCCCGGCCGCGCGGTCAGCTCGCAGAAGTACTGGCCGGGGTCGTAGCTCGTGAATGGGTCGTCAAGGCGTTCCGTCATCCCGCCATATTGAGCGAGCGTAGGGGCGCAATCAATGCGGGCTCAGCGCAGGATGATCGCCACCCGGCGATTCTGCGGCTCCCGCACCCCGGCGGCCGTGGCCACGAGCGGCCGCGTGTCGCCGAACGCCTGGATTTCGATCTCCACCTTCGGCACCCCGTCGCGCACCAGCTCGGCCGCGACGGTCTGCGCGCGGCGCAGGGAAAGCCGCTGGTTGTAGGCGGGCGTGCCGGAGCGGTCGGCGTTGCCCTGCACCTCGATCCGGCTGGCGTTGACGCGGGTGCTGTTCTGCGCCGCCTCGGCCACGATCTGCTTGGCGCGGTCGGTCAGGTCAGCCCGGTCCCAGTCGAAGAACACCAGGTAGGTGCGGGTCGGCGCCGCCACCGGCGCCGGCTGCACGGGCGGCGCCGGCAGCTTTGGCGGCGCGGTGTCGAACGCATAGCGCACGCCAAGCAGCAGGCTGTGGTTGTAGTCGCTGTTCAGGTTGAAGTTGCCGCGGCCGGGATGGACCGCGCCATTCGCGCCAGCCACCGCGATGTTGTCGGCGGAATGGAAGGATGGCGCGTCCAGCACGCCGTAGAAACGATACTCGACCGTCAACGACAGGCCCGGAACCGGGGCGAGCGGGAACGACAGGCCGAAGATGCCTTGATAGGCGAAGTTGGGTGACCAGCCGCGCGCCACGAGCGCCAGGTTGTTCGCGGTCCCGTACGAGTGGACGTTGTACAGCTCGTTGTCGGCGATCCCGCCGCCCAGGCCGAAATAGGGGTAGAGCCAGTTCAGGCCGATATCCATGTCGAACAGGGCGTTGACCATGCCGCCGAACTCGAACTGGTCGCCGCCGGACGCGGTCGGCCCGGCGCCGTTGACCCAGCCGCTGATCTCGCGGACCCGGTTATGGCGCGCGTTGCCCTCGACCTCGATGCGTATCCCGTTGCCGAACCCGTATCCCACGCTGCCGACGCCGACGCCGCCGATGTCGGTCGCGAGATTTTTTCCGGTGATGCCCAGGCCCGGCGAGGCGAGCACCCGCTCCTGCTGCAGGTAGTTCCCGCCGGCGCCGGCGCCGATGTAGAGGCCTTGGATCGGCTGGGCCAGGGCGACGCCGGGTAGGCCGAGGATGGTGGCTGCGAGCAGCGAGACGCGAAGGCGGGGCATGACCACTCTCCAGAGGCTCTCTGCCTTAAAGCAGAGGATCGGGACCGCAACAAACGAAGAAGCCGGCCAGATGACTGGACCGGCTTCCTCTTAGGCAAACCGCGCGGTGACACCAACTGCCACCACCGCGCGGCATGGTTCAAGCGGTCAG
Organism: uncultured Acetobacteraceae bacterium; assembly: GCA_964246185.1. Lineage (GTDB taxonomy): Bacteria > Pseudomonadota > Alphaproteobacteria > Acetobacterales > Acetobacteraceae > LMUY01. The sequence goes on along the minus strand of CAXTPP010000005.1, from coordinate 21,217 downwards.
CGCAGGATGATGGCCACCCGGCGGTTCTGCGGCTCGCGCACGCCCGGGGCGGTCTGCACCAGCGGCCGGGTGTCACCGAACGCCTGGATGTCGATCGCCGTGCGGGGCACGCCGTCCCGCACCAGTTCGGCGGCGACCGTCTGGGCGCGGCGCAGCGACAGCTTCTGGTTGTACTGCGCAGTGCCGGACAGGTCGGCGTTGCCCTGCACCTCGATCCGCGTGGCCTGCACCCGGCTGCTGGCCTGCGCGGCTTCCGCCACGATCTGGCGGGCACGATCCGTCAGGTCGGCACGGTCCCAGTCGAAGAACACCAGGTAGGTGCGGGTCGGCGCGGCGACCGGCGCGGGAGCAACAGGCGGCGGCGGCGGCGGCGGCGTGGGCGTGCCGAAGGCGTAGCGCAGGCCGACCAGGATGCTATGGTTGAAGTCGTCCGAGCCAAACTTCTGCTTCGTGCCGATCGCGACGCGGGGCGCGTAGTACTGCTCAGAGTAGCTCCGCCCGCCGATCTCGCCCAGGAAGCGGTACTCTGCGGTGAGGGACAAGCCCGGCGTCACGCCAATGAGCGGGAAGGCGACGCCGGCGATGCCCTGCGCCCCGATGTTGTCGTTGCGGGGATTGCCGAACAGCAGCTGCGCCGGCGACCCGTTCGGGTTCTGCGAGCTGACGTGCAAGGCGTTGAACGTGTTGTGGACGTAACCGCCGCCGATGCCGATGTATGGGAAGACCGGGGCATTCAGGCCGAATGCGTTCAACGGAATGTCATAGATGAGGTTGACGAACGCCCCTTCCTTGTACTCGTCGCCGCCGCCCGAGGTCAGTAGGCCGCCGGCGTTGCCCGTTTTCAGCTTGTTGATCCGGTTGTCGTAGAACGCGCCCTGCAGCTCGACGCGGAAGCCGGAGAATATGGAGCCTGGCAGCAGCGCACCCAAGCCGTAGCCGATGCTCGCGATGCCGACCGGGCCGGCATCGAAGCGGTAGTCGCTGCCCTTGCCCAGGTTCGCCGGGCCGTTGCTGATCTTGGTGACGGCCTCGGTTTGCAGGATGTTGCCGCCAGCGCCGGCGGCGATGTAGAGGCCCTCCGCCGGTTGGGCTTGGACGGCAGCCGGCACGGCCAGGATGACTGCAGGCACGGCCAGGATGGTCGCCGCCAGCAGCGCATTTCGGAGCTTCATTGTTTCTCTCCTCATAACAAAACCTGCGCTTGCACGCAGCCAGCCATCCGGCGGTCCGCAACCTAGCCCGGCAGCTCTCGGTGGAGGCACATTACCACCATAAGCCGAGTCTGCGAGGGTACTGTGGCTGATTTCCCGAATACTGTGTCTATACAGCAACAGGGCCTAACGCACTCAAGCAACAGTGAACGAAGGCCCAGCGGCCGCCTCAGACGATCTTGCCGCTGAACGGCGGCAAGTAGTCCGGCGCCTCGAATTCCAGCACCCATAGATCAGGGTCGAAGCCGCACTGGCGCGCCACGTAGGCGTCGGCGGCCGCCTCGGTCACCGGGGCTGCCCCCGTGCCGCGCAGCCAGGCGGCCTCACCCTCGCCGGCCCTGACCTGGGACAGCACCACCAGCCCTTCGCGGCCCCGCAGCACCACCAGCACGCCGCCGGCATCCGGGTCCCCGTTGCGGACCACCACGCCGGCGCGCGCCGCACCCTGCCCCAGGCGCAACGCCATCTGCACCCACAGCTTGGCCTTGACCCGCGGTTCGGACACTCAGCGCCTCCCCGACGCCGTCATGCCGGGCGCCGTCATACCGTCAGCACCGTGGAGCCGGTGGTCCGGCGCGCCTCCAGATCCGCGTGCGCCCGGGCGGCATCCGCCAGCTTATAGGTCTGGTTGACGACGATCCGCACGGCGCCGGACGACACGGCCGCGAACAGCTCGCCCGCCATCGCCTCCAAGTCCGCGCGCTTGGCCGCGAAGGTGGCCAGCGTGGGACGGGTCAGGTAGAAGGAGCCGCGCACGAGGATGTTGGGGTCGATCGGCTCCACCGCGCCAGAAGATTGCCCGAACAGCACCAGCGTGCCGTTCGGGCGCAGGCAGGCCAGCGAGCGGTGGAACGTGTCGCGGCCGACGCTGTCATAGACCACCGGCACGCCCTCGCCGCCGGTCAGCTCCATGGTCCGCGCCACGAAGTCCGTCTCGCCCAGCACCAGCGGATGGTCGCAGCCATGCGCCCGGGCCAGCTCGGCCTTGGCAGCGGTGGACACGGTGCCGCTCACCGTGACGCCGAGCGAGTGCGCCCACTGGCACAGGATCAGCCCCACCCCGCCGGCCGCGGCGTGGACCAGGATGGCGTCGCCAGGCTGCACCTTGTAGCTGCGGCGGATCAGGTACTGCACCGTCATGCCCTGCAGCATCATCGCCGCCGCCGTCCGGTCGTCGATCGCGTCCGGCAGCCGCACCAGCCGGTCAGCCGCGATCACCCGGCGTTCGGCGTAGGCCCCGATCGGCCCGGCATACGCCACCCGGTCCCCGGCCGCGACGGCGGTGACGCCCTCGCCCAGCGCCTCGACCACGCCGGCCGCCTCGGACCCGGGCACGAACGGCATGGTTTGGGGGTAGAGCCCGGTGCGCTGGTACACGTCGATGTAGTTCAGCCCTACCGCCGTGTGGCGCAGCAGCACCTGGCCCGGGCCTGGCGGCGGCACGTCGTATTCCTCCCAGCGCAGCGCTTCCGGGCCGCCGTACTGGTGCACCCGCATCCCGTGCGTCTTCATGGCCATTTCTCCTTGAGGGGTCAGCGCGCCAGCCCGCCGGCGCGTTCCACGAACCCGGCCACGGCGGCGACGCCCTCGCCGGCGCGGATGTTGGTGAACACGAACGGCCGCTCGCCGCGCATCCGCCGGCTGTCGCGGTCCATCACGTCCAGGCTGGCGCCGACGTGCGGGGCGAGGTCGGTCTTGTTGATCACCAGCAGGTCGGAGCGGGTGATGCCAGGTCCGCCCTTGCGCGGGATCTTGTCGCCGGCGGACACGTCGATGACATAGAGGGTGAGGTCGGCCAGCTCCGGGCTGAAGGTGGCGGCCAGGTTGTCGCCGCCGCTCTCGATCAGGATCAGGTCCAGCGCCGGGAAGCGCCGCCGCAGCTCGGCCACGCCCGCCAGGTTGATGCTGGCGTCCTCGCGGATGGCGGTGTGCGGGCAGCCGCCGGTCTCGATGCCGAGGATGCGCTCGGGCGCCAGCGACCCGGCGCGGGTGAGGAACTCGGCATCCTCCTTGGTGTAGATGTCATTGGTGATGGCGGCGATGTCGTAGCGCGGCGACAACGCCCGGCACAGTGCGTCCATCAGCGCCGTCTTGCCGGAGCCGACCGGGCCGCCGATGCCGACGCGGAGCGGGCCATGGTCGCTGGTCATGTGCGGAACAGCCTCGTGTACTGGGTTTCGTGGCGCATGGAGGCGATGTCGGACCGGAAGCACGCGCCGCCGATGTCGTCCAGGGTGGCGTGGGCGGTTTCGGCCGCGACGGCGGCGATGGTCGGGGCGAGGCCGGCCAGGATGCGCAGCCCGGCGGTCTGGCCGAGCGGCACCAGGCGCACGGCGGCGGAGACGAGGTTGGCGGCGAAGGCGTGAAGCAGGCCGAGGGCGGCGTCATCCTCCGGCACGGCATGGGCGGCGGCGAGCACGCCGAGGGCCACGGGGTAGGCGACCTGGCCCGGCAGCGCGTCCAGCAGCGGCGCGCCCCAGACTTTGGACGCAAGGGCGAAGGCGCTGCCTTGGGCAAGCGTTTCGATGCGGCGCTCGGCGCCAGGCTGCGCGGCAGCGGCCAGGGCCGCGACGGCCGCGAGCGCCGGCACGGTGCCGGCTCGATGCGAATGGCGGAGAAGTATGGCGTCGGACCGGCCGGCGCCATGGGCGACCAGGTCGGCAATGCAGCCCTCGGTGGTGGTTTCGTCGCGCACGTCGCCGGTTTCGACGGCCCATTCGAGGCCGTGACTGTAAGCATAGGCGCCGGTTGGGAAACTCGGCGAGAGCCAGGTGAGCAGGAGGGGGAGGATGGCAAGGCGGTCGCGGCCTGGATCACTCGTCATGACTGTGCACATGCCCGCCGGCATACGCCCCGCCCTCCGGATCGAACGGCGCATCCACCGCCTCCGCGTGCCCGCCCAGCCCGCGCACCATGTCGGCGATCACGTGGTCCGCGCGGATGCGGATGCGGTCGCCCAGCAGCTGCACCGGCAGATGGCGGTTGCCGAGGTGCCAGGCGATGCGCACCAGCTCCGCCGGGCCGTGGGCGTGGATTTCCAGCAGCGGCTCCGGCCGGGCCACCACGCGGACGATGCGGCCGTCGTCGGCCTGCAGTGCGTCCCCGTCACGCAGCCGCGCCGCCTGCGGCAGGTCGAGCAGGATGTCCTCGCCCGCCTCGGTCGGCAGCACGACCCGGCGGCGGTGGCGGCGGTCGAAGTCGATCAGCACCCGGTCGTCCTCCAGCGCCTGGTTCCAGGTGCCGGCGGGGAGGATTCTGGTGGAGCGGAGCATCAGCGCCGGGTCCCGGACGCGGCCGCCGCGTCCAGCCCTCTCACGAACTCCGCCCGATTGAAGTTGGACATGACCATCAGCCTAAAACAGGAAGTACCGCTGCGCCATCGGCAGCACCTCGGCCGGGGCGCAGGTCAGCAGCATGCCGTCCGCGCGCACCTCGTAGCTCTCCGGGTCCACCTCGATCAGCGGCGTGGCGTCGTTGTGCACCATGGAGCGCTTGCCGATGCCGCCGCGCGTGTCCCGCACCGCGGACAGCATCCGGCGCAGCCCCAGCGTGCGGCCGATATCGGCCTCCATCGCCGCCGCGGACAGGAACGTGATGCAGGTGGCGGCCAGCGCGCCGCCGTACGCGCCGAACATCGGGCGGTAGTGCACCGGCTGCGGCGTGGGGATGGAGGCGTTCGGGTCCCCCATCGGCGCGCACACGATCATGCCGCCCTTGATGACCAGATCCGGCTTCACCCCGAAGAACGCCGGCGACCACAGCACCAAATCGGCCAGCTTGCCTGCCGCCACGCTGCCGACCTCGTGGCCGATGCCCGCCGCCACCGCCGGGTTGATGGTGTACTTGGCGACGTAGCGCTTCACCCGCGCATTGTCCGCAGCACCGTCCCCCGCCAGGGAACCGCGCTGCTGCTTCATCTTGTGCGCGGTCTGCCAGGTGCGGATGACCACCTCGCCCACCCGGCCCATCGCCTGGCTGTCCGAGCTGATCATGCTGATCGCGCCCAGGTCGTGCAGGATGTCCTCGGCGGCGATGGTCTCGCGGCGGATGCGGCTCTCGGCGAACGCCACGTCCTCCGGGATGTTCGGGTCCAGGTGGTGGCACACCATCAGCATGTCCAAGTGCTCGTCGAGCGTGTTGGAGGTGTAGGGCCGCGTGGGGTTGGTGCTGCTCGGCAGCACGTTGGGCAGCCCGGCCACCCGCAGGATGTCCGGCGCGTGGCCGCCGCCTGCGCCTTCGGTGTGGAAGGCGTGGATGGTGCGGCCCTGGAAGGCGGCGATGGTGTCCTCCACGAAGCCGCTCTCGTTCAGCGTGTCGGTGTGGATCATCACCGGCACGTCGAACCGGTCCGCGACCGACAGGCAGCAATCGATGGCGGCCGGCGTGGTGCCCCAATCCTCGTGCAGCTTCAGGCAGGACGCGCCGGCCCGCAGCATCTCCTCCAGCGCCGCCGGGCGCGAGGCGTTGCCCTTGCCGGCGAACGCCAGGTTCACCGGCAGCCCCTCCGCCGCCTGCAACATGCGCGCGAGGTGCCACGGACCCGGCGTGCAGGTGGTGGCGGCGGTGCCGGAGGCCGGCCCGGTGCCGCCGCCGACCATGGTGGTGACGCCGGAGGCCAGCGCGTCCTCCACCTGCTGTGGGCAAATGAAGTGGATGTGCGAGTCCACCCCGCCGGCGGTGAGGATCTTGCCCTCGCCGGCGATGATCTCCGTGCCCGGCCCGATGATGATGGTGACACCCGGCTGCACGTCCGGGTTGCCGGCCTTGCCGATGCACGAGATGCGGCCGTTGGTGAGCGCCACGTCCGCCTTGACGATCTCCCAGTGGTCCACGATCAGCGCGTTGGTGATGACGGTGTCCGCGGCCCCCTCCGCCTGGCTGCGCTGGGACTGGCCCATGCCGTCGCGGATCACCTTGCCGCCGCCGAACTTCACCTCCTCGCCGTAGGTGGTCAGGTCCCGCTCCACCTCGACGAACAAGTCGGTGTCGGCCAGGCGCACGCGGTCCCCGGTGGTGGGGCCATACATGTCGGCATAGGCGCGCCGGGTGATCACAGTCTGCCCATCACGCCGCCGCGGAAGCCATGGACCTCGCGCGCGCCGCGGAACGGCACCAGCGCCACCTGCCGCGCCTGCCCCGGCTCGAACCGCACGGCTGACCCGGCGGCCACGTCCAGCCGCTGGCCGCGGGCCAGGGCGCGGTCGAACTGCAACGCCGGGTTCGCCTCGGCAAAATGGTAGTGGCTGCCGACCTGGATCGGGCGGTCGCCGGTGTTGGCGACAACCAGCGTGGTGCGGGGCTGGCCGGCGTTGATGTCGATGTCGCCGTCCAGCGTGACGACCTCGCCCGGAGTCATCGGCCCGCCTTCAACGGATCGGCTCGTGCACGGTGACGAGCTTGGTGCCGTCGGGGAAGGTCGCCTCCACCTGCACGTCGGCGATCATCTCGGCGATGCCGTCCATCACCTGGTCGCGCGTCAGCACGTGAGCGCCGTGCTGCATCAGGTCGGCGACGGAGCGGCCGTCGCGCGCGCCTTCCACCACGAAGTCGCTGATCAGCGCCACCGCTTCCGGATGGTTCAGCTTCACGCCGCGGGCCAGGCGGCGGCGCGCCACCTCCGCCGCCATGGCGACCAGCAGCTTGTCCTTCTCCCGCGGCGTCAGGTTCATTCAGCAGCTCCATACCCGGGGCAGCGGCCGGCTGCCGCGCAACGCCGCCAACGCTGCCACAACCGCCGCCCGGGCGCACGCCCCATCGCGCGCCACCATCCGAGCCACCAGCAAGCCGCCCATGGCCGATGCCCCGGCCTCGACAGGGGCCATCGCTCCGGCCTCGAAGGGGGCCAGCGCCGCGCGCAGCGGGTCCAGCCAGCGGGCCGCGTCCGGCGCTGCGAGCAGCAGGGTCGCCACGGCCCGGCCGCCTGCCGCGACCGCCGGCCGGTCCAGCACGGCCTGCACCGGGCCTTCCAGCCGGATCGCGTCGTGCCACAGCAGGCCATCGCCGCGGTGCAGCCGCACCGTGTCGCGCAGCCGGGCGGTGCGGACCGTCTCGCCCATCAGGGTGCGGCCGAACACCAGCGTCTCGACGCCGAGGAACCAGGCATCCGGCGCCAGCGCGACCTCCAGCTGGCGGTCCAGCGCGCAGCCGTCGAACAGGATCGCCTCCTGCGGCAGCCATTCCAGCGCCGCGCCCTCCGCCACGTGCAGCGCCGTGCGCAGGCAGGCAGGCGGATGGCCGTCGCGTGCCCGGTAGAACCGCTCGGCCGCCTGGCTGGCCACCGTCAGCCGGCACAGGGGGCCTGCCTCGATCCGGGTGCCCAGCCGGTCCCCCTGCGCCACCCCGCCGGAGCTGTTGAGCGTGACCAGCGTGGTCCATGCGCCGTTTTCCGGGCGGGGCAGCCGCGCCTTGAGGCAGCCGGACTGGCGAAGGTCCCGCAGCACGGTGACGCCGTCCCGCTGCTTGACGGCCGCGGCAAGCTCGCCCCGCGCCCGCTGCATCAAAGCTAGACGCTCGTGCTCGTCCTGGTCAGGAATCAAGACCTGGCTCTCGCAGCAGATTGCTAAGCAGTGATTTCGAGGCAGAGTGTTGACCAGCAAGCGAGTTGCGGGGACGGCCGCTTTGCTGGTCGAACGGAGTGATAATCTGATGAATTGGGACCGCGCCGGAGATTTGCAATTGCACAGACCGCATTGCCCGGCGGCGCTGATTTGCAGTGTTCGCAACAGCGTGAGTGAGACCTTGAATGACACTTTGCTCCCTTGCGCGGCTGGTCGAATCCGGGGGAGGATAAGGCCATGAATTGCCTGTCATCATTTGCGCAGCGGCTCTCGGCAGCCAGCGATGCCGCCATGACGCTCCGGCTCCTCTGCTGGAAGGGATGCCGCTGATGTCGGGCCAGGCCATGCCGGCCGGTCCGCAGCCGATACGGCAGCTGTTCGCGCCGGGTGCGGACGCCATCCTGCGGCTGGTGGCGCTCGGCCTGGTGGGCTTCATCGTGGCCGCCAGCATCGGGCTGTACGCCTGGTCGCACGGCAACTTCATCGGCAATGTCGGCGTCGCGCCGGAGCAGCCGGTGCCGTTCAGCCACAAGCACCATTCGGGCGAACTCGGCATCGACTGCCGCAACTGCCACCAGCAGGTGGAGTACCTGGCGACGGCCGGCCTGCCGCCCACCCACACCTGCATGACGTGCCATTCGCAGATTTGGACCAGCTCCGCCATGCTGGCGCCGGTGCGGGCCAGCCTGGCGAACAACGAGCCGCTGGAGTGGGCGCGGGTCAACAAGCTGCCGAGCTACGTCTACTACAACCACTCGATCCACATCACGAAGGGCATCGGCTGCTCCAGCTGCCACGGCGCCGTGGACACGATGCAGCTGACCTACCGCGCCAACTCGTTCCGGATGGAGTTCTGCCTGAACTGCCACCGCAACCCAGAGAACTACATACGCACCTCGGACCAGATCTGGAACATGGAATGGACGCCGCCGGCCAACCAGAAGGAGATCGGCGCGCAGCTGGTCAAGGAAAACCACATCCTGGGGCCTAACGCGCTGTCCGACTGCTCGGTCTGCCACCGGTGACCCGTCTCATCCCGCCCCGTGGCGGCCCGCGCAACCTGGCGCAGTGGCGCAGCCTGGACCAGCTGGCGGACACGCCGGCGTTCCAGCAGTTCATGCAGGCCGAGTTCCCCGCCGTGACCGACCTGTCGGTGGGGCCGGAGCGCCGCAGCTTCCTCAAGCTGATGGCCGCGTCGCTGGCGCTGGCCGGCCTGGCGGGCTGCGACGATCCGCCGGACGGACGCAGCCAAGAGGTGCCGTTCGTCATCAAGCCGGAGCGCGCCGAGCCGGGCCAGACGATGCACTACGCCTCGCTGGCGCTGACCGACGGGCTGGCCAACGGCATCCTGGTCACCGTGCGGGACGGCCGCCCGCTCAAGATCGAGGGCAACGCCGACCACCCGTGGACCCGCGGCGGCACGGACGCGTTCGGCCAGGCGTCCATCCTGGACCTGTACGACCCGCAGCGCCTGCAAACTCCCCGCCACGCCGGCGAGGCCAGCAACTGGCAAGGCCTGCGGGTCAGCACGTTCAACCATTTCGCGGCGCTGAAGAGCACCGGCGGCCATCGGCTGCGGCTGCTCACCGGCGCGGTCACCTCGCCTTCGCTGCTGGCGCAGATCGCCGGCTGGCAGCGGGACTTCCCCGCCATGCATTGGCACACCCACACGCCGGTCGACCGCAGCGCGGCCTACGAGGCTGCCCGGCGCGCCTTCGGCCAGCCGCTCGAAACCCGGTGGCGCTTCGACCAGGCCAAGGTGCTGGTCTCGCTCGACGGCGACTTCCTCGACCCCGGGCCGGCGCAGGCCGGCGTGTCATTGGACTGGGTACAGGCGCGGCAGGCCTCCGGCAAGGCGGGGCCGCTGCTGTCGATGCATCATGCCGGGCCGATCCCGAACCTCACTTCGTCCAAGGCCGATCACGCGCTGGTCGCCACCCCGGCGGAGGTTGCGGCGCTGGCGCAGGGGCTGCTGGCCGACCTGGCGAACCCGGCTGGCCCGGCGGCGGCGGACACGTCGCCGATGGACCAGTGGCGCGCTCGCGTCGCCGCCGCCCTGCACGCGAACCGGGGCGCGAGCCTGGTGGTCGCCGGCAGCACGGTGCCGGTGGCGGTGCAGGAAGCGGCGCACCGGCTGAACGCGGCGCTCGGCAACATTGGGCGCAGCGTGTTCCACACCGCCCCAGTGGTGCAGCCGGCGGAGTCGCTGGCCGACCTGGTGACGGCGATGAAGGCCGGGCAGGTCGAGACGCTGGTGATGCTCGACGCCAACCCGGCCTACGACGCGCCCGGCGAGCTGGGCTTCGCCGACGCGCTGCGCGGCGTTCCGCTCAAGATCCACGCCGGGCTGTTCGGCGACGAGACGGGGCTGCGGTCCGACTGGCAGCTGCCGCTCGCCCACCCGCTGGAGACCTGGGGCGACGCGCGCTCGGTCGATGGCACGGTCGGGCTGATCCAGCCGATGATCGAGCCGCTGTTCGACGGCAAGTCGGCGGCCGAAATCCTGTCGATGCTGGCCGACCCGGAACCGAGAAGTGCTGAGGACCTCACGACGGCGTACTGGCGGGGCATGCAGGACGACCCGGGGTTTGCCGACAGGTGGAACGCGGCGCTGCTGAGCGGCTTCATCGCCGGGTCAGCCTTCCCGCCGTTGGATGTCGCAATCAAGCCGCGGGCACAGGCCGCCACCGCGGGGGCGATGCCGGATGGCCTGACGGTGCTGTTCCGGCCCGACGCCACGGTGTGGGACGGCAGGCAGGCCAACAACGGATGGCTGCAGGAGCTGCCCAAGCCGCTGACCAAGCTGGTGTGGGAGAACGCGCTCTATCTCAGCCCGGCCCTGGCCGCGCGCGAGAAGCTGGCGACCGGCGACATCGTGACGCTGGCGGTCGCCGGGCGGGAGATCGAGGGGCCGGTCTGGGTGTTGCCGGGCATGGCGGACGGCGTGGTGAACGCGACCTTCGGCTACGGCCGCACGGTGCCGGACATGGTCTCCACCGGGTGGGGCTACGATGCCTACGCCTTGCGCGGCGCGGAGGACCCTTGGCAGGCGCCCGGCGGCAGCCTGCACAAGACCGAGCGCCGGGCTTCGTTCGCGACCACGCAGGACCACAATACGATGGAGGGCCACGACTTCGTGCGGGTGCAGCACGAAGGCGAGGCGCCGGTTGGCGAGACCGAGAGTTGGACGCAGCCGACCATCTATGGTTCGCCGAAGCACGGCGGCGACGGCATCGCCTGGGGCATGGTGATCGACCTCGACGCCTGCACCGGCTGCAACGCCTGCGTGGTGGCGTGCCAGTCGGAGAACAACATCGCCGTCGTCGGCAAGGAGCAGGTGGCGCTGGGCCGCGAGATGCACTGGCTGCGGGTGGACCGCTACTACGAGGGGCCAGTCGAAGCGCCGAAGACGCACTTCCAACCGGTGCCGTGCATGCACTGCGAGGATGCGCCCTGCGAGGTGGGCTGCCCGGTGGAGGCGACGCTGCACGACAGCGAGGGCCTCAACGTGATGGTGTACAACCGCTGCATCGGCACCCGCGCCTGCTCCGGCTACTGCCCCTACAAGGTGCGGCACTTCAACTGGCTGGACTACACGAGCGGCGCAGCGCCGTCGTTGCAGCTGCAGCGCAACCCGCAGGTCAGCGTGCGCGCCCGCGGCGTGATGGAGAAGTGCACCTACTGCGTGCAGCGCATCGAGAGCGCGCGGATCAGCACCGGCCGGCTGAACCAGCCGATCACGGACGGCATGGTGCAGACGGCGTGCCAGACCGCCTGCCCGACCCGGGCGATCAGCTTCGGGGACCTTGCCGGCGAGGGTACGGCCGTCGCGGCGGCACGGGCGGATTCGCGCAACTACGCCCTGCTCGGCGAGCTGAACGTGCGCCCGCGCACCACCTACCTGGCCGAGCGCGCGCCCCGCCGCACGGCCGAGACCGGAGAGGGATGACATGAGCGTCACCACGCAAGGTCCGCGCGACCCGCTGATCGCGCCCGGCGAGAACTGGACCTCGGTCGGCCACGAGGTCACTGACGTGGCGTTCGGCCATGAGGGCGGCATGCGCTGGTGGTATGCCTTCGCGGTCTCGCTGGCGCTGGTGGGAATGCTGGCGGCCAGCGTGTTCTGGGTGCTGTTCGAGGGCACCGGCGTGTGGGGCAACAACATCCCGGTCACCTGGGCGCTCGACATCGTGGGCTACGACTGGTGGATCGGCGTCGCCAGCGGCGGGCTGATGACCTCGGCTCTATTGCTGCTGCTCGGGGCGGAGTGGCGCGGCGCGGTCAACCGCATCACGGAGGCGATGGCGGTGATCGCGGCGGCGGCGGCCGGGCTTTACCCGATCATCCATCTGGGGCGGTCGTGGTTCTTCTACTGGAACCTGCCGTATCCCAACACCTTCCTGCTGTGGCCGCAGTTCCGCAGCCCGCTTTACTGGGACGCGGTGGACATCATAAGCTTTCTCGGCATCTCGCTCAGCTTCTGGTACGTCGGCATGATGCCGGACCTGGCCGCCATGCGGGACCGCGCCATCGACCGGGTGGAGATGTACGGCAACCGCCCCGGCAGCTGGACGCGGGTGCTGAAGGCGCAACTCTACGGCCTCGTCGCCCTGGGCTGGCGCGGATCGGTCACCCACTGGCAACGCTGGGACCATGCCTACCGTACCCTGGCCGTGTTCGGCGTGATCCTGGTCGTGTCGCTGCAAACCGGCGCCGCGGTGATGTTCGCCGGCACGGTGGAGCCTGGCTGGCACGACGTGCTGGCGCCGGTGTCGTTCGTGTTCGCTGCCCTGTTCGCCGGGGTCGGCGTGGTGTCCACCATCCTGGTGACCATGCGCTCGGTGTTCCCGCTGCGCCCCTTCATCACGCCGCGCCACTTCGACATGCTGGGCATCATGCTGCTGGGCCTCGGGCTGGCGAACCTGTACTGCTACGTGGCCGACTACGCGACCGCCGCGCTGGGCGGCACCGGGTTCGACTCCGCCGTCATGCGGCACCGCTTCAGCGGACCCAATGCGTGGTCCACCTGGGCAGTAATTTTGTGCTCGTTGCTGCCGGTGCACCTGTTCTGGTTCCGCAGCGTGCGGCGTTCGGCGGCGGCGTTGTTCATGATCGGCCTGCTCGTCGCGTTCGGCATGTGGGCGGACCACTTCATGCTGATCGTCATCACCTTGCAGCACGACTTCCTGCCGTCGGCGGCGCACTCGTACTCCATGGACCTGGTGGAGGTGACCACGTTCCTCGGCACGGTCGGGCTGTTCATGTTCCTGCTGCTGCTGTTCCTGCGCTACCTGCCGGTGCTCTCCATCGTCGGCATGCGGAACCTCATCGCCGCCCCGACCGCAGTTCCGGCCCCTGCCCCAGGCATGGCGGCGCGCCGTGGCTGAGCACAGCTCCGGCTCGCCGCTCTGGGGCGTCAGCGCGGAGTTCGACACCTCGGAGGCGATGGTGGCCGCCCTGCTGGCGCTGCGGGACCGGGGATTTGGCCGGCTGGAGGCCTACTCGCCCGTGCCGATCCCGGCCGCGGCGGAAGTCCTGCGGGCGCCGAGTCAGCCGGTGTTCCCGTTCGGCGTGGGAGTCGCCTTCCTGGGCGCCGGCACCATGTTCGGCATGTGCACCTGGGCCACTATCGTGGGCTACCGATTCAACATCGGCGGGCGTCCGCTGTTCAGCTGGCCGGCGTTCATCGTGCCTAGCGTGTCGTTCGGCTGCCTGCTGGGCGCGCTGACCGTGTTCGGGGTCATGCTGGCGCTGAGCCGCCTGCCCCGCCTCAACCACCCGGCGTTCAACATCCCGCAATTCACCCGGGTGACCGAGAACGGGTTCTTCGTCGCTGTCGAAGCCAGGGACGAGGCCTTCGATGCCGACTCCGTGGAGGAGGCGCTGACCGCGCTGACCATGCAGCCCCGCCGCATCAGCCGGGTGCCCCGATGAGGGCCTTGCCAGCCGCGCTGCTGTGCCTGCTGCCCCTGCTGGCCGGGTGCAAGCGGGCGGACATGTACACCCAGGACTCCGCCCGGACCTGGGACCGCACCGCGTTCTTCAAGAACCAGAGCTCCATGCGGCCGCCCGTAGTCAACACCGTTGCGCGGGATGCGCCCTATGCCCCGGCCGCCGAGCCTGCCACCATCACCGAGGCGCTGCTGGAGCGCGGCCACCAACGCTACGACATCTTCTGCACCCCGTGCCACGGCCGCGCCGGCAACGGCGAGGGCATGATCGTGCAGCGTGGCTTCCCGCACCCGCCCTCCTTCGTGGTGGGCACGCTGCGCACCGCCAAGGCGCAGGTGTTCTATGACACGATCACCAACGGCTACGGCGCGATGTACAGCTACAAGGACCGGCTCTCGCCCGAGGACCGCTGGGCCGTGATCTCCTACATCCGCGCCCTGCAGCTGAGCCAGAACAGCGCGCCGGACACCTTGCCTGACATGGACCAGCGCTCCCTGGAGGCAGCCAAGTGAGGCTGGCGCCGTTGCTGGCCATGGCGGTCGGCGTGCTGGCCGCCATCGGCTGGGTCATGATGGCGCTGGCCGATGCCGACGTGATGCCGTCCTACCTCGCCGCCTGGCTGTTCTGGATGGCGGTGCCGCTCGGGGCGTTGCCGCTGGTGATGGCGCTGGAAGCATTGGGCCGGGTAGAATGGCCCGCCCTGCTCACGCTGCGCCGGGCCTGCCTGCTGCTGCCGGCTGGCTCGGTGCTGGCGCTGCCCGTGCTGTTCCGCACTGCGGCGTTGTTCCGCCGCCCGGACATCGTGGCCCCGTTTCCCGCCGCCTGGATGGCGCCGGGCTTCTTCATCGCCCGCGCCGTGGCGATCCTCGCCGTGCTGTCGGTGCTGGCGCTGGCGTTCAGCCGCACGCCGGCCGCGCCGCGCCGCGGGTTGGCGCTGCTGGGCCTCGCGCTGCACGTGTGCCTGGTGAGCCTGGCGGCGGTGGACTGGGTGCTGGCGTTGCAGCCGGGGATCGGCTCCTCAGCGTTCGGCGTGCTTCTGATGGCCTCCCAGCTCGGCGTCGCCGCCTGCCTCGCCGCGTTCCTGCTGGCGGTGAACACGCGCGGGACCGCATCGCTGAGCGGCCTGGGGCTGCTGCTGGCGGTGCTGCTGGCCGCCTGGGCCTTCCTGCACTTCATGCAGTTCCTGGTCATCTGGTCGGCCAACCTACCGCACGAGGTGGTATGGTACGCCGCGCGCACGCCGGGCCTGGGCAGCTTCACCGTATGGTTCGGGGTGGCCGCCTGCGTCGTGGCCCTTGGATTGCTGCCCACGGTCCTGTCGAAGGCGCCGGCGGTGCTGGCGACGCTCGCCGCCATGCTGCTGACGCTGCATCTGGCCGAGACACTATGGCTGGTGACGCCGGCTTTCCGCGGCAGCTTCGTCGTGACGCTGCCCGACATCCTCGCCGTGCTCGGGCTGGGCGGCTTGCTGATGGGCCTGCTGCTGCTGGTCCTGCCCCGCCAGGGAGGGAGCCTGCGCCATGAAGCAGCCTGAACCACGGGCCGCATCGACCGGGGCCGGCGTCGCCGCTGGCCTGGCCGCGCGCACGGCCTTGCTGCTGGGCGGCATCACGGTGGCCATGCGGGTCGGGCTGCGGCCCCAACCTGGCACACCGAAGCTTGGTGCATCGAAGCCTGGCACACCGAAGTCTGGCACACCGAAGTCTGGCACACCGAAGTCTGGCACACCGAATCCAACTGAACCGAAGGCGTTCCCCAGGGAGATCTCCTTCCTGTCCCCGGCGGCGCAGGCCTACAGCGAGGACGAGCCGCTGGACAACGGCGAGCGCGGCCGCGGCGAGCCGGCGGAGCCGCCGAGCCGGTCGGCCAGCCAGTCCGGGCACGAGACGGAGGATGTCAGCGCCGGGACGATCGGCAAGCTCATCGCCGGCCTTGGCATCGGCGCCGCGGTGACCTTCGGCGGCATGATCGCGCTGCGCGTGTTCCTGACCCACGACTACGACCACAGCCGGCCACGCCTGACGGCGGAGCAGATGGTGCACATCAAGCCGTCGGCGCCGACGCTGCAGGCCAACCCGGTGGAGGAACTTGCCGCCCTGCACGGACGCGAGAACGTGTTGCTCGACAGCTACGCCTGGCTCGACGCCACCCACACGCACGGACGCATCCCGATCGAGCGCGCCATGACGCTGATCCTGGGCCATCCGCTGGACACCGCACCATGAACCCGAGCAACGACCCGCTGGCCCTCTGGCCGCCCTCCGCCTCCGCCAGCGCGGCCGAGATGGACCACCTGATCTGGTCCTTCACCGCGCTGACCCTGGTGCTCGTCGTGCCGATCTTCTTCGCGATCACGATGTTCGCCGTCCGCTACCGGGACGGCCGGGTGGTGAACCGCAACTACACCGAAACCCGGGACCGGCTGCTAGAGCTGAGCTGGATGGTCATCCCGTTCACCCTCACGCTGATCTTCTTCGCCTGGGGCGCCAGCATGTTCGTCGGCCACAAGACGCCGCCGGCCAACGCGACCCAGATCGAGGCGATCGGGCGGCAGTGGATGTGGAAGTTCCAGCACCCGGGCGGACAGGCCGAGATCAACGACCTGCACGTGCCGACGGGCGAGCCGATCCTGATCAACATGATCAGCCAGGACGTGATCCACTCGCTGTACATCCCGGCCCTGCGCGCCCAGATGGAGACGCTGCCGGGGCGCTACACCCAGCTCTGGTTCAAGGCCGAGCGGCCCGGCGTCTACCACATCCTGTGCAGCGAGTTCTGCGGCACCGACCACTCGGTGATGGGCGGGCTGCTGTACGTCATGACGCCGGCCGACTACGGCGACTGGCTGAGCCAGCAAGGCACCCGGCCGAACATGGTGCAGGCCGGCGAGAGGATCTACGCCAGCTACGGCTGCGGCGGCTGCCACCAGCCCAACGACACCAGCCGCGCGCCGTCCCTGGTCGGGCTGTTCGGCAAGGAGGTGCCGTTGCAGGACGGCGGCATGGTGGCGGCCGACACCACCTACATCCGCGACAAGATCCTGAACCCCGACCACAACAAGATCGCCGGCTACAAGCAGATCATGCCGGCCTTCAAGGGCCAGATGGCCGAGGACGACGTCGTGCGGCTGATCGACTACATCAAGGATGCTGGCCACACGGAGCAGGCACGATGAGCCCTCTCGACACAACCCTGCGCGACCCTTCCACCCCGCACGCCACCATCGGCCGCCCGGCCGACTACCTGCACGAGCGGCATACCCTGCGGTCCTGGTTCTTCACCACCGACCACAAGCGGATCGGGCTGCTGTATCTCGCCACCATCACCGGGTTCTTTATCGTGGGCGCCATCGCCGCCGGCCTGGTGCGGCTGGCGCTCGTGGTGCCGGACGGCAGCATCTTCACCAGCGACACCTACAACAAGCTGTTCACCATCCATGGCGTGGTGATGATCTGGTTCTTCCTGATCCCCTCCATCCCGGCGACCTTCGGCAACTTCCTGATCCCGATCATGATCGGCGCCAAGGACCTCGCCTTCCCCAGGCTCAACCTGCTGAGCTGGTACGTGTTCATCGGCGGCTCGCTGTTCACCCTGGCGGACCTGCTGGTCGGCGGCGTGGACACGGGCTGGACGTTCTACGCGCCGTACAGCACCACCTTCAGCAACACCTACGTCATCCCGGCGCTGCTCGGCGTCATCGTCGTCGGCTTCTCCTCCATCCTGACCGGGCTGAACTTCGTCGTCACCATCCACACCATGCGCGCCCCGGGCATGACCTGGTTCCGCATGCCGATCTTCGTGTGGGCGCACTACGCCGTCAGCCTGATCTTCCTGCTCGGCACCCCGGTCATCACCCTCACGTTGATCCTGCTGCTGCTGGAGCGCGCGTTCGGCATCGGCATCTTCGATCCCACGCTCGGCGGCGACCCGGTGCTGTTCGAGCACCTGTTCTGGTTCTACTCGCACCCGGCGGTCTACATCATGCTGCTGCCGGGCATGGGCGTGATCAGCGAGATCATCCCGTGCTTCGCGCAGAAGAAGCTGTTCGGATACCGCTTCGTCGCCTACGCCAGCATCGCCCTGGCCTCGCTGACGTTCTTCGTGTGGGGCCACCACATGTTCTTCAACGGCGAGAGCGACACCGCCGCCCTGGTGTTCTCCATTCTGAGCTTCACCGTGGCGGTGCCCTCGGCGATCAAGGCCTACAACTGGACCGCCACGATCTACAAGGGCAACATCCGGCTGAAGACGCCGATGATCTACGCCATGGGATACATCGGGCTGTTCGTGCTCGGCGGCCTCACCGGGCTGTTCCTGGCCACCCTGCCGCTGGACGAGCACATGCACGGCACCTACTTCGTGGTGGCGCACTTCCATTACATCATGGTCGGCGGCACGGTG
The DNA here is from genome assembly GCA_964246185.1 of uncultured Acetobacteraceae bacterium. Taxonomy (GTDB): domain Bacteria; phylum Pseudomonadota; class Alphaproteobacteria; order Acetobacterales; family Acetobacteraceae; genus LMUY01. The sequence goes on along the minus strand of CAXTPP010000005.1, from coordinate 3,096 downwards.
CTGGCGTTCCTCGGCGGGCTGCACTTCTGGTGGCCCAAGTTCACCGGCCGCATGTACCCGGAAGGCTGGGGCATGGTCGGCGCGTTCCTGATGTTCATCGGCTTCAACGTCACCTTTTTCCCGCAATTCCTGCTCGGCTACCTCGGCATGCCGCGGCGCTACCACGAGTACCCGGCGGAGTTCCAGCTGCTCAACGTCATGTCCTCCGCCGGCGCCACCATCCTCGCGGTGGGCTACATCTTCCCCATGGTCTACCTGGTCTGGTCGCTGTTCTACGGCCGCAGGGCGCCGTCCAACCCGTGGGACGCCAAGGGCCTGGAATGGACCACCACCTCGCCGCCGCCGACCCACAACTTCCTGGCGCCGCCAATCGTCGATTTCGAGCCGTACGACTACCCGATCCAGCCCATGGGCGACGCCCCGGCGCAAGGGCGGCCCTGATGGCCGGGCAGGCGATCGGGCTGCCGGTCGGCATTGAGGTCGAAGGCCACTTCACCAACGCCGCCCAGCAGCGCGAGGCCGGCCAACTGGGGATGTGGGCCTGGCTGGTGACGGAGCTGCTGCTGTTCGGCGGCGGCTTCTGCGTGGCCCTGGTGCTGCACTACCAGCACCCCGACTCGGTCCGCGCCGCCGTGTTGCACCTGAAGTTCTGGATCGGCGCCGTCAACAGCGTGGTGCTGATCATCTCCAGCCTCACCATGTCCGGCGCCATCGTCATGTCCCGGCTCGGCGGGCAGCGCTGGATGGTGCGCTGCATGCTGGCCACCGCCGCCCTGGGCACGCTGTTCCTGCTGCTGAAAAGCTTCGAGTACTACCAAGACTACGACGAGCACATGATCCCGTTCATCACCCACCCGTTCGCCCTGGCCGATGACCCGGCGTCCGCCCTGTTCGTCAACCTCTACTTCGCCGTGACCGGCCTGCACTTCTTCCACCTGACCACGGGCGTCGCCATCCTGCTGTGGATGACCTGGCAGGCCAGCAAGCCGAACTTCCTGCGGCGGCACCAGAACTGGATCGAGGTCTACGGCCTCTACTGGCACTTCATCGACCTGGTCTGGATCATCGCGTTCCCCGTGCTCTACGTGGTCGGGCGATGAAGCTGGACCTCGACCTGCCCGACGCGGAGGAGCAGCGCGAGATCTGGCGTCACATGCGGGTGCCGGTGGTCGCCTTCGCGGCGCTGCTCGGCTTCCTGGCCTGCATCGTCCTGCTCGGCGCGCTGGTGCCGTCCAGCGTCGCCTCGTACCTGGAAGCCGGGCTGACGCTCTGCATGATGCTCACCGTGCTGCTGTTCACCATGGAGGTGCGGGAGGATCAGCCGGTGCTGCGGCTGTGGGCGGTGGTGGGGTTCTGCTGGCTCACCATCCTGCTAGGCATGACCATGATCGACTTCGTCACCCGCTAACCGCCGCTGTCATCAAAGGTGTCCAGAGGACGACCGTCCTCCGGCGGGGTCCGGGGCAGCGCCCCGGGTGACGCGCCGCCGCAGCTTTGCTACCACCCGCGCCACGGCAGGGGGCGCGCGGTTGGGACGGACGCAGCAGATCGCGAGCTTCAGCATCGTGCTGGGCGCAGGCGTGCTGGCGCTGAAGGCGGCCGCATGGTGGCTGACCAACAGCGCCGCGCTGTTCTCGGACGCCCTGGAGAGCACGGTCAACGTCGCCGCCGCGGTCATCGCGCTGGTGGCGCTGCGCTTCGCCGAGCGGCCGGCGGACGCGAACCATCCTTACGGCCACCAGAAGGCCGAGTTCTTCGCCGCCGTGGTGGAAGGCGTGCTGATCATCGTCGCCAGCCTCGCCATCCTGCAGCACGCCTGGGCCAGCTGGCGGACCCCGGCGCCGCTCGTGGCGCCCTGGCAGGGGCTGGCGCTTAACGCCCTGGCCGCGGTGCTGAACGCGGCCTGGGGCACGGTGCTGCTGCGGGCCGGGCGGCGCAGCCGGTCCATGACGCTGCGGGCGGACGGGAGGCACCTCTGGGCCGACGTGGTGACCTCGATCGCCCTGCTCACCGGGCTGGGCCTGGCGCTATGGACGGGGCTGCCGCTGGTGGACCAGGTGCTGGCCGCCGGCATCGCCGGCTACGTGCTGTGGTCCGGCACCAGCCTCGTCGGCGAGTCGGTCGGCGGCCTGATGGATGCGGCTCCCCCGCCGGACGTGGTGGACCGCATCCGCCAGCTGGTCAGCGAGCACGCCGAGGGGGCGCTGGAGGTGCACGACCTGCGCACCCGGCACGCCGGCCGGCTGACGTATCTGGAGTTTCACCTGGTGGTGCCGGGGGACATGCGCGTATCGCAGGCGCACGCCATATGCGACCGTATCGAGGTCGCCTTGCGGCAGGACATGCAGCATCTGACCATCACCATCCACGTCGAGCCGGAAGGCAAGGCGAAGCATCACGGGGTTCTAGTGCTATGACGATCCGCATCGACCGAGTCGTCACCCGCGGCGGCGACGGCGGGCAGACCTCGCTCGGCGACGGCACCCGGGTCCCCAAGGACGCGCTGCGGGTGGAAGCCTACGGCACCGTCGATGAGGCCAACGCGACCCTCGGCCTGCTGCGCCAGCACACGCAGGGCGAGCCGGACGCGATGCTGGCGCGGGCGCAGAACGACCTGTTCGACGTGGGCTCCGATCTGTGCGTGCCGGGCGAGGCCGGCGACCGCCTGCGCTTGACCGACGCGCCCTCCGCCCGGCTGGAGGCCGAGGTGGCGGCGATGACGGCCACGCTGCCGCCGCTGGACAGCTTCATCCTGCCCGGCGGCGCCCCAGCCGCCGCCTACGCCCACCTGGCCCGCACGGTGGTGCGCCGGGCCGAGCGGCTGGTGGTGGCGTTGGCGCGGGAGGAAACGGTGAACCCGGCGGTGATCCGCTTCCTGAACCGGCTGTCGGACCATTTGTTCGTGCTGGGGCGCGTGCTGAACGACGGCGGCACGGCGGACGTGAAATGGGTGCCGGGGGCGAACCGGTAGCAACCGCCGGCCGTATCCAGGCTCGCAGACCTTGGCGGCGTTGAGCCGGTCGCGTTCGTCCTCCCGCTCAATGGCGGCGTCCAGCTGCGCGTCGGTCATCGTCTTCGGGTCCAGCAGGTCGTCCG